>CAZCKP010000001.1:0-48190 GCA_964499295.1 uncultured Synergistaceae bacterium
CGTGTCATAGCGGAGGTTCAAAAAAGGCAAAGCGGCGTTGACACTGCCGATCACCAGACTATAGCCGATGTGGAGCATCACCACCGAAAGAGCTGCGCCCAGGAAGCCCAAGAGCATACCCTGGAGCACGAAGGGCGAGGCCACGTAGCGCCTGGTGGCTCCCACTAACAGCATAACCGCTATCTCCTGACGCCTTGAGTATACCCCGATGCGGATGGTATTGTACAACACCAGGGAACTGACCAGGAAGGATATGACTAGGATCACCACGGTGCCGTGGGAGATCACCGAGGAAATCCGGATCAGCCGTTCCGCCAGGGTGCCGGCGTAGACCAGGTCGTCCAGCTCCGGCAGCAGCGTCAGCCTCTGGACCACCGGCTGGACCGCCGAGGCGCTGCGGACCTGGATCTCCACCGACCAGGGCAGGGGGTTGTCGCCTACCATGGAGATGGCTCGGGCCTGGTCGCCCATCTTGGACCGCAGCCGCTCCATGGCCTGATCGGGGGTAACCACTGTCATTTGGGCCACCGAGGGGTGGGTCCTCAGCGATTCTACAACGGCCACTGCGCCATCCTGGCCCTTGGAAAAGGCCTGGATCACAAGGTCGCTTTCGATGCCTGCGGCGATGCCCCGAATGGTCAGCGACAACAGGGTGCTGGATCCCACTAGGAAAAACACCGCCGCCGCCGTCAGCAGCGTCAGAGCACTGACTCCCCAGTGGCGTCGCAGCAACCGGGAGGTGTCCCTGAGAATATAGCTAAAGGTCCCCATCGCTGTAGCTCCCCTGGCGCTCGTCGCGCTTTAGCCGGCCCTGCTGGAGTTCCACAACCCTCTGGCGGTAGCTGTTGACCAGCAGTTGGTCGTGGGTGGCTACCACCACGGTGGTGCCGGCGGAATGGATAGACAGAAGCATCTGCAGGACGTATTCCGCCGTGTGGGGGTCCAGATTGCCTGTGGGCTCGTCGGCCAAAAACAGCGCCGGCATATTTGCCACAGCCCTGGCTATGGCCACCCGCTGGCACTCGCCGCCGGAGAGCTGTTCCGGCAAGAGGAAACGGCGATGCCAAAGGCCGATCTGGTTGATGACCTCGTCGACCCGTTCTTCCACGTCGGCCTTGGAGTAGCCGCAGACCTCCAGAGGGAAAGCCACGTTCTCCCAGGCCGAGAGATGGGGCAACAACTTGAAGTCCTGGAAGACCACTCCCACGTCCCGCCGGAAAAAGGGGATCTCGGAACGGGATAGCTCTCGCAGGTTCACGCCTCCCACCGTCAGCCGGCCCTGGGTGGGGGCCACCTCACAGGTGAGCATGCGCAACAGCGTGGTCTTGCCCGAGCCCGTCTTGCCAACGAGGTAGACGAAGTCGTTTTCTGGAATGGTCAGATAGAGGTTGGTGATGGCTTCGACGTTGGGCGGAAAGACCTTGGTCAAGCCGGCGATCTGGATCTCCACAGTCTAGCGCCTCCTCATGGTCCAGGCCTGGACAGCCGCGCTGACGATCTCCTGACTGGAAAGGCCGTAATAATCCAGCAACTCCTCGGCGGTACCGCTCTGGCCGCCACGATCTCGCACCGAGACGGTCTTGACCGGCACGGGATAGCTGGCGCTGCACAGCGACGCCACGGCCTCCCCCAGGCCACCGCAGTGGGAGTGCTCTTCCGCCACAACGCAACATCCCGTGCGGCGCACCGACGACAGCAACTGTTCCTCCGGTAGTGGTTTCAGGGAAAAACAGTCGATCACCGCCCCGTCGATGCCCTGGTGGGAGAGGATCTCCGCGGCCTTTAGGGCCTGATGGACCAGGATGCCACAGGCGCAGAGGGTCACACCAGCACCGTCGCGCAGACTTCCGGCGCCTTGGATCAGGCCGGCAGGGCGCTCCAGATCAGGTACCTCCAGCGACGACAGCCGCAGGTAGATGGGGCCGGGGCTTTTGGCGGCTTGGCGGATCAGATGTTCCGCCATGGCACCGTCAGAGGGCACCTGGACAGCCATGTCGGCCAGGGGCCGCATCAAGGCCAAATCCTCCAGCATCTGGACCTGGGCGCCTCCGACGCCTGCGGTGAGCCCTGAGGCGCAAGAGATCAACCGCACCGGCTGCCGGGCCAGGGAGATCTCCCCGCGGAGGACCTGGTAGGTCCTGGGGATCAATCGCCAGGCGGGGGCGCAGACCCAGACCTCCTTGCCCGAGAAGGCCAACCCCGAGGCGACGGCGGCCATGTCCAGATCCCTGAAGGCCATGTCGAAACACCGCTGAGGAAATCGCTCCCGGAAGGGGCCAATCAGGGCCCCATCTGCCAGATCGGAATAGAGCACCACCATGGCAACGTTGCTTTGGCCCAGCTCCGCCAAGACGGCGCCGGCCCGCTCGACCATGGATGACTTCACCGTCTATACCTCCTTTTCCAGTTCCTCCAGGGCTCGCTCCGCCAAGGTGCGGGAGAACTCGCCCTGGGAAGACCGGGGGGCCCGTTCCAGAAAGGATACGCCTTTGCCCCGCAGGGTGTGGGCCACCACGACCCTAGGGCCCGAGGCGAGGCCTTCCAAGGCGGTTTGGAGGCTCTGAAAGTCGTGGCCCTGGGCCTCTCCTAGGCTCCAGCCGAAGGCCTGGAACTTGTCGATCAGCGGCTCCAGCGAACCAGCGGCGTCTCCACCGTCGTTGTGGTCCACCACCAGCGTCAGGTTGGAGAGCCCCCGCCCGGAGGCCGTCAGTGCCGATTCCCACAGACTACCCTGGTGGAGCTCGTCGTCGCCAACGACGCAATAGACCTTTTCGGGGCTGCGATCCATCCGACGGGCCAAGGCCATGCCCACGGCGATGCCCAGACCTAGGCCGGGAAGGCCCGTGGTGGCGTCCACGCCGGGGGTGCGATGGCCGTCGGGACTGCCCTGGAGGATGGTCCCCAGCCGCCGAAAGCTCCAGAGGTTTTGACGGCTGAAAAAGCCCCGGTGGGCCAGCACGGCATAGAGGGCAGCGCAGCCCTGGCCCTTATCGAAGACCAGCCGGTCCCGAGGAGAGGCCAGTAGGTCCTCTCCATGAAAACGGAAAACCTGCCAGTAAAGCCAGACCAGTATGTCCAGCACCGACAGGGCCGAGGCGATCTGCCCCGTCTGAGAGGGACCGATCATGCGGATCACGTCTTTTCTGGCCTGTCTGGCCTTTTCCTTCAGGGCCGCCAGGCTCTCGCCGTCCATTATGACATCACCTCGTTCAAGCACCGCCGGAATAGCCGATCCAAATCTCCCCTGACCTGGCATAGTTTTTCCCACTGGGGAGAAAGCCCAGGTCTCAGGGGTCCGCCGGTCCAAAGGGGCAGGTCCCAGTCCAGAGCGAAACTCTCCACCTTAGGATCGTAGGGAACCAGACTGCAAGGGACCTGGGCCAGTAGCGCCAGGACGCCGAAATGGAGCCTCATGCCAAAGGCTCCCTGGGCCCCAGCGAAGGCCTGGGAGACCTGCCGAGGGTCCACCAGGAGGATCCTATCCAGCTGGAGCCTTTGCTCATCCACCAGGCGCTGCATCAGATCCCTGTCCTGAGGAGCCAGGGCAAGGCCAATCTTTTCCACTTCCACTGAAACCTCCAAAGTCCGAAGGGCCTCGGCGGCCCGCAGCTCCAGTTGGCCGTCCCAGGGCCGAAGGTTCACCAGGAAGCGGGGCTTCCCACCAGGCTCACCGTCGAGGTCAAGGCCCAGACCTAAGACCAGGTCTCCGCTTCTGTACCCATCATAGCCCATTTGGTGGAGCTGCGCCAGCGAAGGGTCGTCGCGGACAGCCCGGACTCGACAGAGCCCCAGGGCGTCCTTGGCCAGGGCCCGAGAGACCGGAGAGGCCAAGGGACCGATGGACTGGCCCAAGGCCCAGGGCCGACAGCCGGCGGCGTGAGCCATCCGCACCAGGCCCCAGTAGTAGAAGGGGTTTCTGAGGCTGGTGCTGTCCTGGAACAGCCCTCCGCCTCCCAGCAGCAAACTTTTGCTCTCCCTCAGGGTTCGCCAGACCTCTCGGGGGCTCCAGCGGTTCACCGCCATCACGCCGTGGATTTCCTGGCTCTCCTGGGGCGAGCCCGAGAGGATGGCCAGGGACTGCCGGGGCAGTCCTGCCGCGGTCAGGCGTTGGATGCAGCTTTGGGCCAGCAGCTCGTCGCCCAGGTTGCCCATGCCGTAGTAGCCGCAGAGCACCACCGACCAACGGCTCATGAAGGTTCCCCAGTGAGATCCAGGACTTTGGCGAGACACCACCGTCCGGAGGCCAGAATCGCCAAAGCGACGGATCCCACCAGAAGGCCCGTCCACCAGCCGTTGAAGACCCGTAGCACCGTCAGGGACAGCACCGTGTGGAAGTGGCAAAAGCTGTTGACCGCCGACGAGAAGGCTAAGGTGGTGCCCAATCGGAGCACCTCCCGGTAGCGTCCCCAGAGCTGGCTCCTTTTCAGATAATACCAGAGCACCAGGCAAGGGTAGCCTACTACCAGCTCTTTGTTGCGAGGCCGGGCCACCAGGACCCGCTCGAGCCACTCCCGCAGCTGGATCTCAAAGCCAGGGATCAAGCCGCTGTTGTCGCTGCGCACCACCAGGATCAACGCCGCCACCAGGACGACGCCGCCCAGCAGCAGCTCGCTCCAGCGCGGGGGCCGGCCCATGATCTGAGCCAGCGACTCAGGATGCTCTCGCCGCTGCAGGTCCAGCAGCAACAGCAACAGCAGCGGCAATAGCAACGTCACTTTGACCCCCGAAAAGGTTCTAAGCCGCATCATGTAGGCCGGTGTGGAGAAAAAGGCCGCCACCATCAGGCCTCCCAACAATACCATGGCCAGCGCCGCCGGTAGCCCCCGCAGCGGAGCCTTCCAACGCTCCAGGGCCAGCAACGCCGCTTCGGTGGCCAAAAACCCAGTGGCCAAAGCGCCACCGAGCCGGGCAGCCAGGTTCACCTTCCAGATCAGGGCTCCCAGGAACAGGGCCAGCAGCGGCAGGAGAAAGCGCCACCGGCGGAGCAATCTCAGGTTGGAAAAACGCTCAACATATCGGACCGCCAGGGTCAGCGTCAACAACGCCAGGCCCACAGCGGCCGTCAAGGCGCTACTCCGGGAAGGCGCCGCTAGGGGCCACCGGCGCCCAATGCCACCGCGATCCAGCCGCGCTCTGAGTTGAGCCACGTCGGAACTGTACTCGGCCAGGGTCTGGGGCAGCGAGCGTAGCTTGTCAGTCCGCAGCAACAGCAACCGCACCGACCGCTCCTGGGCGGCTCGGAAGAGGCGGTCCATCATGGTAGAACGGCCGATCTTCCGGGTGATGATCTCCTCCTCCGAGACGCCGTGGAATGATACGATGGAGGGCCAGGAGGCCCAGACCAGCTGGGCGCCGCCGATCTGAGTGGAAAACTCCAACTGGACCGCCAGGATGCCCCGACGCTTGATCAGATCCCCCAGGGCGGTGGTGTGGGGAAAAGCGGCGGAGATATCCCGAGAGGGCGCCAGGGCTCTGATGCTAGGAAAGCGGTTGAACAGGTATTCCAACCCCTGCAACAGCTCCTCGACTCGACCGGTGTGCAGTGGCGCCGGGCGGTAGATCATGGGGATCCCCGCCGACGAGAGGCTCTCCATGGCGGCGAAGTCGGGCAGCAGTCCCGAGTCGCCTAGATCCTGGATGGCCCAGGGTATCCTGAAAAGCCACAGCAGGCCGTCCTGGATGGCCTCGCCCTCGGGAAAGCGGAGCTGGAGGAACTCCGCCTGAGCCTGGGCCTGATTGGGATCCTCCAGCAGGATCACCGTGCCAGTGGGATCGCTGAGGAGCTGTCTCAGCTCCCTGGGGAGGCTGGTTGCGGGGCTGCAGAACGCCGACGCCAGTGCAC
The DNA here is from genome assembly GCA_964499295.1 of uncultured Synergistaceae bacterium. GTDB lineage: Bacteria > Synergistota > Synergistia > Synergistales > Dethiosulfovibrionaceae > CAZCKP01. Next base: position 5,843 of record CAZCKP010000001.1, read on the forward strand.
CCTGGCTGATCTCCTGGGCGGAATATTCGGGTACTATAAAGGCCGAAAGGCCCGACTCCAACAGGAGATTGCACACCGAGTAGAGAGGCTCCCGGACCGCGAAACGGCGCAGGTCGTCCAGGTCGCCGACGATGATAGCACTGCGGTTAGCCCGCTCCCAATTGACTCGCCATAGCAGCGACGGCAGCGCCAACGCCAGCGCTAGCCCGCAGAGCACCACAAAGGGGGTCAGAACTTTTGGAGCTCTAAAGGTTCTCATGGTCTCGCCTCCCAAAGGCATGTCAGCGAAAATCCCAGACGCTCCATCAGAGAGCCCAGCAGCGCCAGGGGCAAACCGACCACATTGGAGTAGTCTCCCTCGATGGACTGGACCATCAGGGCTCCCAGGCCCTGGATGGCGTAGGCTCCGGCCTTGCCTCGGTGCTCTCCGGTGGCCACGTAGGCCTTAAGGTCCTCCTCGGAGAGGCGACGAAAGCACACCTTGGTGGTCTCCACCGCCCCGAGACCTTGGCCCTGCCAGATCAGCCAAAGGCCGCTGTGGACCCGGTGGACCCTGCCGGATAGGGCCTTCAGCATGGCCAGAGCCTCCTGGTCCGATCGAGGCTTGCCGTAGACGCGGCCATCCAGAGCTACCACGGTGTCCGAGGCAATCACCAGATGACGGGGAAATCGAGGCGCCATCGCCTGGGCCTTAGCCTGGGCCAGCCGGAGGACGGCCTGTTCTGGCGATTCTCCGGCTATTAGCGACTCGTCAACGCTGGCGGGGCAGATCTCAAAACGCCATCCCAGACCTTGCAACAGGTCTCTGCGGCGAGGGCTAGCCGAGGCCAGCAGGATCTCGACATCGGAGAACTTCACGGCAGACCTCGATCTCACAGCGCCAGCGCCATCAGGGCTAGAGCGGCACAGTAGGCCGAAAAGAGTCGCCAATGGCCCAGCGTCACCATGCGGTGAAAAACCTTCAAGGCCACCAGACCCGACAGTAGCGCCACCACAAAGCCCCAGGGCCATCCCTGGGGCAGGGTCAGCGACAGGTCCCCCAGCTCTAACAGCGCCGCTCCAGCCACTGCCGGTAGCGACATCAGGAAGGAGAAACGAAAGGCCTGGCGAGCCGACAGGCCCCAGAGCAGTCCCGCCACGATGGTGGCTCCCGATCGGGAAAGGCCCGGAAAGACGGCCAGGCCCTGGACGAGGCCCACCAGAAGCCCCGCCGTCAGCCCCAGGGACTTATCGGACCGGGGCAACGTCGAGGCCCACCAGAGCAACGCCGCCGTGGCCAGCAGCCCCGCAGCCACGGCCTGGCGGGATTCCAGGGCCGACTCCACAAGCGGTTTCAGGGCCAACCCCAACAGAGCGGTACAGATCGAACCGACCATCACGGCCCATCCCAGATGCCAGCCCTGGCTGGTGCGGTCTCCACTGGGCGTTAGCCCCAAGAAGAACTCCCGGGCCAGGATCAGGATGTCCTTCCGGAAATACCAGACCGTGGCCACCAGCGTGGCCACGTGGAGGATCAGGTCAAAGGCTAGGGGCGCCGTCGCTCCAGTGATCTGCTGAAACAGCGCCAGATGGCCGGAACTGCTCACCGGGAGAAACTCCGTGAGCCCCTGGATCAGACCCTGGATAAGGCTGTCGCGGTAGTCCACTGCTCCACCTCTCCTTGCACTTGTAGGGTATCGGGAGCCTCAGATCAGGCCCCAGCTTCTCAATAGGTAGAGCCACAGCGTCAAGGTGAAGGAACTGCCCAGGGTGGTCAGAGCTACCACCTTAGCCGTCAAATCTCCCCGGTGGCCCATGTTGCGGGCCATAACGAAGCAGGTCACCGTGGTGGGCGACCCCAGCATAACCGCGATGGCCACCAGGGCCTGATAGCGAAATCCCAGGGCCACGGCCAGGGGCAGGAAGATAGCGCAAAGCAACAGCAGCTTCACCGCTGCGGCCGCCAGGGCGCTTTTCGCGCCCCGGCCCAGGTTCCGGGCCTCGAAGGAGGCTCCCATGGCGATCAGCCCCAGGGGCGTGGCGACGCTGTGAAGACTGGTCAATGTCTTCTGCATCACCAAGGGCTGGGGCAACCGCAGCAACGCCCAAGTCACGCCGGCGACGATGCCCAGGATCAGGGGATTGACGGCGATGTCTCTCAGGGTCCTGGCGACCATGGAGCGGCTCAGGCCCCCTCGTCCCGGAGCCGTCAGGGCCAGGACGATCACCGACGCCACGTTGTACAGCGGCACACTAGCCAGTACCATCAAGGGACCGATACCGGCCTGGCCGTAGATGTTTCGCACAAAGGCAACGCCCATCAAGGTGGCACTACTGCGAAAGGCGGCCTGGACGAACTCGCCCCGCTGGGACAGATCGCCTAGGGGCTTGGACAGCCACCAGACCAGGACGATGCTGACCGCCGTGATGGCTAGGCAAAAGACCACAAAAGCACCCTCCCAGACCTGGACGATGTCGGCCAGGCTGAGCTCGTCAAAGAGCAGCACCGGTAGAGCCACCTTGAAGACAAACTGGTTGGCGTCGTCAACGAACTGGGGCGTCACCAATCCCAGTCGACGGAACAGCAGCCCCAAGAGCATTAATAAAAACACTGGCATAGTGGCGTTGAGACTGAAGATCAGGTTCTCCAAGGCCGCCGCATCTCCTCTCGTCGTTTAAGCTACCGCCGACACAGGCCTCACCGTAGAGCCCCTATCCCCCGATATGGGAGATCACAGGGATCACGCAGGAGGACGAGTGGATGTACTTGCGGAGCAATTCCTTGCAGCGCAGGGCAATCTGGCGCTTCAGCGCCTCGTCGGACTCCCAGGGCCCCCGCCGGACGGTGCGCCGCACCACCTCGGTGAACTCTCGGCGCATGGTCTCTGCGTTTTCCAGGTGGATCTGGCCGTAGCTCTCGAAGTGGGGATCGCAGGCCAGCTTGCCCTGGCCGTCCAGGGCAATGCTGACCACCATGACACCGCTCTCGGCCAGTTCCTGCCGCTCTTTGAGGAGGGAGCCCTCGGTGGTCCCCAGGGCCAACCCATCCACCAGTACAGCACCAGCGGGCACCCGGCCCCGGAGATGGACGCCCTGGTTGGTAATGGACAGCACGTCACCGTTTTGCATCAAAAAAATGTCCTTTGATGGCACCCCCACGGCTTCGGCCAGCTGGGCGTGGCGGACCAACATGCGGTACTCGCCGTGAACCGGCACGAAATACCGGGGCCGGACTATGTCCAGCAACACCTTCAGCTCCTCCCGGGAGGCGTGGCCCGAGACGTGGAGGCCCTGTTCCCTCTCGTAGAGAACCTCGCAGCCCAGCTCGAAAAGCCGGTTGATGGTGCTGCTGACGGTCTTCTCGTTGCCAGGAATGGGGTTGGCGAAGAGGGCCACCACGTCCTTGGCCCCCAGCCGGACCCGGTGGTGTTCGCCCTTGCTCATCAGCACCAAACCGGAAAAGGGCTCGCCCTGGCTGCCGGTGGTCATCACGATCAGCCGAGCCGGCGGATGGGAGTCGATTTCCTGGATGGGAATGACGATGCCCGGCTCCGCCGAAAGATAGCCCAATCGAAGGGCCAGGTCTACGTTGCTGACCATACTCCGGCCGGCGAAAGCCACCTTGCGATTGAACCGCGCGGCGGCGTCCAGCACCAGCTGGACCCGGTTGAGGTTGCTGGCAAAGGCCGAGATGATCACCCGGCGGTTTCTGTAGGTCCGTAGCAGCCGGTCCAGAGGCCCCACCAGGGTCCGCTCCGACTTGGTGAAGCCCTCTCGCTCGGCGTTGGTGGAGTCGGCACAGAGCAACAACACCCCCTGGCGGCCCAGCTCGGCGAAGGCGGCGTAATCGGTGCCCCGGCCGTCCACCGGCGTGGTGTCCAGCTTGTAATCGCCGGTGTGGATCACCGTGCCCAGAGGCGTCTCCACCGCCATGGCCACGGCGTCGGGTATGGAGTGGCAGACAGCTATGAACCGCACTGAAAAGGCGCCCAGTTGCACCCGGTCGCCGGCTTGGACCTCCATCATCTTGGGTTTGTACCGCGGATGGGACTCCGCCAGCTTGGCCCCCACCATGGCTAGAGTCAACCTGGTGCCGTAAAGGGGCACGTCGTACTTGGGCAACACGAAGGGCAGGGCACCGACGTGGTCCTCGTGGCCGTGGGTCAGCAGGATGGCCCGGATCTTGTGGCGATTCTCGTCGAGGTAGGTCGTATCGGGGATGACGAAGTCGATGCCCAACATGTCCTCGTTGGGGAACATGAGACCACTGTCGATGACGATCATATCGTCACCGTACTCCAGGACATACATGTTCTTGCCGATCTCACCCAGCCCTCCCAGGGGGATGAACTTCAGCGTCGGCTGCGATGGCTTGGAGGGGGAGCCTTTTTTAAGGACAGACCGTTGTTTGGCCGCCGAGGCCCTGGCGCCCCGGAGCCGCGGCGACAACTTCTTCTGGGCCGGAGCTCCCTGTTGGCCCTTGGGGCCCTCGGAATCGTGAAAGGACTTTTTTTCCATGGTACTCCTCTATTCGTTCTCTAGTATAATCGGCAGAGAGCTCCCCAGGCAATCTCTTGATTTGCCAGGGAATGGCCCCTCTGCTAAAATTCGCTTTTAAAGCGGCCCCGGCGGGAAGGGCCATCTCACCGACACTATCCAGTAATCGGAGGTTTTTAACGTGGCTGACCACAAGCGCAACGACGAAGTGATCCTCATGACCCAGGAGGGCTACGACAAGCTCAACAACGAGCTGAAGCAGCTCCGCAGCGAGGAACGCTATAAGATCGCCCATCGCATCGAGGAGGCCCGCTCCTTCGGCGACCTCAGCGAGAACGCCGAGTACGCCGCCGCCAAGGACGACCAGGCCAAGCTGGAGGGCAAAATTCAGACCCTGGAATACCAGCTCAGCCGCGCCAAGGTCATCGACTCGGCTACCCTGGACGGCTCCCACGTGGCCGTGGGCACCACGGTGACCATCATGGACATCACCCACAACAAGGAGTTCGTCTATGCCATCGTGGGCTCCGAGGAGTCGGACCCCAAAAACGGCCGCATCTCCTCGATCAGCCCTGTAGGGCGGGCCCTGATGAACCGCAGAGTCAACGAGGAAGTGCTGGTCAAGGTGCCCATGGGGACCCGAAAGCTCAAGGTCCTGCGCATCGAGGTACTGTGACGGCCTCGCCCATAGCCCCAATCGGTCCCTAAAGAAAGGCCCCGTCCCCAAAAGACGAGGCCTTTTTTTCTGCGGAAACCTCTCGGTGGATTCCCTTATTCTACCCTATAGCTGGGCTGAAGGGGCTCGGAGGTCATGACATCCTGGGTCAGTATTTCTGCGTAAGACGAACTCTGGGGCGCCTGGAAGGGGTTGGCACCAAAGCTGTTTTCCACCATACTGGGCGTCCCCGCGGTACCGGGGCCGTTGTAGATCCTGATCTCTCCCAGTTCCTCCAAAGCCTCAGCCTCCTGCTCCATCTGGGTCACCCGACGGGGCCGACGGACCGGCAAGCCACCGGGGCGTCCGAAGGGGTTGCTCAGATACTTGTCACCGATACGCACCGCCGTTCCCGGGAAGGCGGTGAGCTCGAAGGACAGAGAATACCAATCGTCGTCGGTGCCGCTTAGATCGTCCTTGACGGTAAAGATCCAGCGGCTGCAACAGTTGTTGTCGTAGGTCAGGATGTAACCCAACTCGTAGAGGTCCCGGCTTTTGGCGTTGGGGGACATGTCGACGATAGCCTGAACCTGGAGGGTCCAGTTGGGAGCCAGGCGAAAACCCACCCTCTGGTACAGCGAATCGGAATCGGAGTAGCTGTCCCAACCGCGGCTGAAGGCCGACCTTCCCGAGATCCGCCGCTGCTGGAGAGCAGTGCCCATCTCGAAGTCCCCCGAGGAGAACTTGACGCCCAGGGTGCCCACTGAGATCTTCTGATTGCTGTCACTGCTGTCGTCGTAGCTGTAGTCCCAGAACTGGCCGTTGAAGAAGGGCACCACGTCCCAGGATCCCAGATGCATGGCGTACTCGGTGTAGTACTGCAGTCCCCAGCCCTGGCGCTCGGTCCAATCGGTTTGCACCTGGGTGCCCGTCTCCTGAAAGCGTCCCCAACTGCCCCTGGCCCGAAGGTACTGGGAGAAGGAGCCGGTGTGGACGGCCATCCAGGGGGAGTTCAACTGGATTTCGGGGGCCCGCCACAGCGTAGTCTCGTAGGCCTCGGTGCCGGGCCGCTTGGTCACCGACAGCTGCTCCCTCTGGCTCCAGTGGACCTTCATGGTCCATCCGGCATAGGCCATGTTGGCGCCCCAGAAAGGCCGAGACTCGATGGTCTCCGAGTCTGGATCGTAGACGTGGTCGTCGCCCAGGTACACCGAAAGCCAAGGCGTCAGGGTCTGCTCGATCTTGACCTGCCATTCAAAGCCGGTGGACCAATAGCCTACGCTCAGATCGATATGGCCATTTCGCCAAAACAGCGTCCCCTGGCTGACAATGCCCAGCTCCTTGTCGCTGTCGTAGCCCAACATAGGCATGAAGTTTAGGTTCCGGCGGCTGGCTCGGGCCACGTAGTCAAAGGGATAGGTGAACAGATAGGCCCCTCCTAGGTAGACCCGAGGGGTCTTGGCGATGACCCACTTTCCGGGAACCACCACCATGTGCTTAGACGTCAGTAGGTAATGCTGATCCTCGGAGAGCTTGCAGGTGGTGAATTTGGAGCTCTCCCAGCGCATCACCATGCTGTCGGGCGACGAGGAGGCGATGTACCTGCCCCGGAGCCACTGGTCGGAGTGGGCCTGCTGGGCCGTGGTTATCTGGACCCGTTCGGCCTCGATATAGGTGGCTCCCCGGCCCGAGGGCGCCATCGCCGAGGGAAGGGTCATGAAGCCGCTACGGCTGTGGAGGTTGTACTCCAGATAATCGCCGACCACGGTATTGCCCTCGCTGGTCAATACCACCGACGCACCAGGCAAGGCGTAGGCCCGCACCAGGCCGCTGTCGGTCTCTATCAGGACCTTGTCAGCTCGGGCCTCCATGGCGCCGTAACGAAAGATCACTTCCCCATCGGCTACAGCCACGCCCATCCGCTCGATGTACTGGATGTTCAGGGCGTCCAGCACCGCCTCCTGGTCGCTCTCTGCGGCCCACGCTGGGGCGAGCCAGAGCAGCCACAGCACGGCGCCGAGGCACAGGAGGGCTTTGTTGGGCTTCATTGGTCGCTCCACCATCGCAGGGTTCCACCTTCGACTCGAACTTGGCGCTGGGACCTCATCTCGGCCCGATCGCCTACCAACGCGAAGGTATCGCCTCGGACGACGATGCCCTCGGGAAAAATCCAGAGGTCCTCTCGCTGCCTCCAAAGGGCGCGAGGCCCCTCCCAGGTAAAGGGATGGATCTCTCGAATCCAGTCGCCCTTGGGCTGGTCCAGCTCCAGTTCCTTGACCTCGGGGAGGTACCGTCCTACGGGGGCCCAGAGGTTTCGGACGCCGTCGGGACCCGTCAAATCCGAGACGATGCCCTCCATACGGTCCTCCTGGCTGTAGCGCTGTACCTTCACCGCGGTGATGTGCCAGAGCTTGTCGCCTACGGAACGGGTCATCTCCAGGTCCTCCACTTCCACGGGAACCTCCGTCATGGCCTCGGGCGGCAGTTCGCTCAGAGTCAGATCCCGGCGCATGTTCCAGAAAAACAGGACCACAAAAACCACCGTCACAGCTGAAGCCAGGACATAAGGCCTTCGCCACCACATGGCTGCCATCCTTTCGGGCACCCCTTCCAGATCGACGATGTCGAGACGGAAGGGGCGCTGAACCCTTCGAGATCGGAGAAGCACCCCCGACTCTCACAAGCTGTCGATGGCGCTTCGGCGAGAGGCGTTTTCGGCTGCGGGAGCCTCCTGGGTATTCTCCGGCAGCGCTAGGGGCTGCAGCATCGACCGAAGGCCCTCCGGCACGGGATAGGCCAAGATGGTCACGGCCTCCTGGGTCTCGGCGTAGACAACAGTCCCGGCGGGGACCTCTCGGGCGTCGCCGCGGATGAAAAACCCGCCCACCAACCCTAGAGGACCGAAGGCCACAGCACCAGCCACGCTGGCCCCAGCGGCGGCTACGTAGCTCATCTCTATCCTATTAGCTTCCTCGACGTTGCGCCCCATGGCTAAGGACAGGGCCCCCGGGCCCAGGGGATAGGCAGCGTCGGCCGAGATCTTGATCTCCGAGGGCCGCCCAAAGGAGCTGGGACGACGGACCGACGTGACGATGCCCGAGGCGGTGCTCCCCCGACTGACCACCAGATGGGAGCCCAGCACCAGGTCGTTGGTCACGGCGAAGCGGATGGGATCGCCCCGGCGGTTCCGGGAGGGCGACAGGGTGTCCTGTAGCTCCAGTCGGAGCACCGTCCCCTGGGGCACCGTCACTGGCTCCCAGTTCACCACGTCGGAGACCACCAGCGAGAGCAACCGCTCCACCCGCATGGCCAGGGGGCGATCGGTCAAGGACGATCCCTCGAGTCGTTCCTCTAGCACCGGAACCCGCCGAACCAGGGGCTCCAGGGCGCCGTTTCGCTGGCCCAGGACCCACTCGGCCACGCCCAACTTGAACAGCAGCGACGGCTGGCCGTTGGCGCCGCTCTCTAAAAAATCGATCAGCGCCGCCTGGCGCTCGGCCAGGCTTCCGGGAAGCTCTCGGCCGAAAAGGTCCTTCTCCACCGTGTTCAGCCGGGCCAGCATGCCCCCAGCGCGAACCTCCCCATAGAGGATCGATTCCAGGTGATCCACCTGTTGATATAGCAGCAACTCATCGTCGCCCCGGGCAGCGGTGAAGGCCACCACCAGGATCGCCAGTGCGAGAAAAATTTTCTTCATGGCTCAAGCCTCCTTCAGCGCAGATATTGCATGGGGTTGGCCGGCTTATTGCTCGACCGGACCTCAAAGTGCAGGTGCGGTCCAGTGGTGCGGCCACTGGAGCCCACGTGGGCTATGATGGACCCCTGAGAGACCCTTTGTCCCTTGCTCACCAGCAGCTTCTGGGCGTGAGCATAGAGGGTGGTGTGGTTTCCGTCATGGCGGATGATCACCGTTCGGCCATAGCCGTTCATCCATCCTGCGAAGATGACCTGGCCAGCCTGGGCAGCCTTGATGGGGGTATGGCGGCTGGCCTTGATGTCGATGCCGGAGTGGAAGGAACGGGTCTTGCCGATGGGATGGTTACGCCAACCAAAGGGGCTGTTGATGCGCCCCACCACGGGCCATTGGAAGTGAATCGAGGCGTTGCCCCGGGCCACCGAGGGAGCCCGTCCTGAAGCTCCGCCGCCGGCGGAGTTGCGCCGATAGGCAGCGATGGCCTGGCTGGCACCGGGGATGAACAGCTCTTGGCCCACCTGCAGGACATCACCGGCGTCCATGCCGTTGGCCGCGAAGATGGCCGACTCGGTGACACCGTAGTCCTTGGCCAGCAACGACACCGACTGTCCCTTGGCCACCCGGACGCTGAGGCCATCCTGGTTAGGAATACGCAACTTGGTTCCCGGCGTGAGCACGTCGGGGTTTTTCAGGGCGTTGCAGCCGTAGATGCTGTCCAACATCAGGTCGTAGGCGTTGGCAATGGCCCAGAGGCTGTCGCCGGGCTTGACCACGTATTCCTGGTAGGAAATCCGATCAGAGCGGTTTTTAGCGGCCTCGGCCTCGGTCTTGCCCTTACGCTGATACAGCTTCTCCATCACCGCGTCAAGGTCGCCCTCGGTGCGAGGGATCAACAACACCTGCCCCAAAGTGAGCCTATCGGTGTTGGCGATGCCGTTGGCCTGACAGATGGTAGTGGTGAGGATACCGTACTTCTGGGAGATATCGACCAACAGCTCACCGGCGGCTACGGTGTGCTCGATCCAGGGCTCCCGCTCGATCTCGTCGTCCTGGCTCCCGATACCCTGAAGCATGGCCTCCAGGGCGTCCACCTTCATCAGCAAAAGCTTCGTTTCCGGCAGGACCGCGTTGATCCTGGCGACGCCGGCAGACTGCGGAGGCACCGAAAGATCCAAGACATCGCCCTCCCAGGGAGCTCCACGCTGGACCGTTGCGCCCAGCAGCGCCTCCTCCAGGACCACCTCGTCCAGCACCAAGCCGCTGTCCTCGTAGCGAGGCGCCGGCAGGGATACCGCCGAGGGAAGGGTGAGCTCCTCCAGGATCACTTCGTTCTTGGGGACCGTGGCCCCGTAGGCTTCGGATTGAGGCAGCCGCCAGAACCTGGAGGTCTGGCCGTCCTGCAACTCCAGCCGAGCCGGCGTGGCGCCCAGACGAACCGCCGCGGTGCCGCAGCACAGGGACAGGCAGGTCATCGACGACATGAGCAGCCAAAAACCTCTATGTCTATGGGAGGAGTTGATCCGTCGCTGGAAGGTCGATCGGTTGTTCACAGGCTTTCACCACTCCTTAGTATAAGCACCAAGAAGCGCCGCTCCATCTAGAAGAGGCGCGAAGGGATCCCTCGAATTACTTTCAAGGCAGCCTCCGAGGGAGAAAAATCCTCGGGGCTAGCCACTCTATTATACCGAAAGAGCCGACAAATAACAGGCTCTCCCTCCAAAAGATCGGTTGACAGGGTCTGGGCTCAGGCGTTTTTAATGCTCTCCAGGAATTGGGCGTTGCTGTCGCTGCGTCGCAGGCGGTCCAGGATCAACGATAGTGCCTCGGTCTCCTCGGCTGAAACCAGACGGCGGCGGAGGGCCCAAATTTTTTGCAGGTCCTCCTGGGGCAACAGGAGATCTTCCCGACGGGTCCCTGATTTCATGATGTCCAGCGCCGGGAACAGCCGTTGCTCGGCCAGACGTCTGGAGAGGTGGACCTCCATGTTGCCGGTGCCCTTGAATTCCTCGTAGATCACGTCGTCCATGCGGCTACCCGTCTCGGTCAGAGCGGTGCCCACGATGGTCAGGCTACCGCCGGACTCGATGTTTCTGGCCGCTCCAAAAAGGCGCTTGGGGAAATAGAGTCCCGCCGGGTCCATTCCTCCCGACAGGGTCCGCCCCGAAGGAGGCTCGCAGAGGTTGGAGGCCCTGGTCAGGCGGGTGATGGAGTCCAGCAGTAGCACCACGTCCTTTTTCATCTCTACCAGCCGCTTGGCCTTTTCCAGGGCCAAATTGGCCACCCGGATGTGCTCGTAGGGCGGTCGATCAAAGGTGGAGGCGATGACCTCGCCGGTTACGCTACGCTGGATGTCGGTGACCTCTTCGGGGCGCTCGTCGATGAGCAGCACCATGAGGATCACGTCGGAGTGGTTTTGGGCGACGGCGGCAGCGATTTCCTTCAGCAGCGAGGTCTTGCCAGCCTTGGGCGGCGAGACGATTAGCGCCCGCTGGCCTCGACCCAGCGGCGAAAAGAGGTCCATCAGCCGGGTAGCCATGTGGTTACGGTCGGTCTCCAGCTTCAGGAGACGGTCGGGAAAGACGGGCACCAGGGACTGGAAGTGGGGGCGACCGTGGAGCCGTTCGGGATCGGAGAAGTTCACCGTCTCCACCCAGGAGAGGGCCGCGTTCTGGCCTGCTTCCCTGCCCTTGCGGATCATGCCCCAGACCACGTCGCCGTTGCGTAGTCGAAAGCGCCGGATCTGGGAAGCGGACATGTAGATATCGCTATCGCCGGGGAGCAACCCCTCGGGGCGAAGAAAGCCGTAGCCTTCCTCCATGATCTCCAGGGTCCCGCCGCCGAAGGATTGGTCGATCCGGGCAGCCTGGGCGGCCAGGATCTGGTAGATCAGCTCGTCCTTGCGTCGGGCCGAGTAGACGGGGATACCGTATTCCAAGGCGATCTGCCGAAGCTCCACCAGGGTCATCGCCGCCAGGGTCACGTAGGGATACCGTGGACGCCGGGGCAGTGGCCGCAGGCCCTCTCTATCGCCCTGGGGCGCCGTCTCGGTCGAGGAGCGATCGTCCTGACCAGGCGCCTCTGCTTCGTGAGCCTCGGGGGCCTCCAGCGGTGGCAGTGCCAGAGCAGGCTCCAGCTCCTCTTGGAGGGGCAGAGGCGGCAAGGGCTCCAGTGAACCGGCCATCGAGGCCGGAACCTCCGGAGCCAGCTCCACCGAAGCTTCTGGAGCCATCAAGGCCAGCTCCGCCTCGGATTCCGTCGGAGCCTCCTGGGCCGGGGAATCCTGGGCAGCCTTGGCCCTGGTGGAACGGCTGCGCACCTTCGGCGCTACCACCGGCTCGGCCTCGTCGGCGCTGGCCGCCTTGGAGCGAGTCCGTCTCTTGGGGGCTGGCTGGTGGAGCTTCGCCGCAATTTCGGCCTCCGCCGATGCTGAAGCCTCTGGAGAGGCCTGTTTTCTGGGCCGTCCCCGTTTGGCCGGGACCGAAGCTCCTTCGGAGGCGTCCGTCGAAGACTGTGGGGGCTCCTGGGGGGTATCGGCGACCTTTCGGGATCGGCCACGCCGGGGCGTTTCAGGCCCCTCAAGCCGCTGGGGCTCTACCTGAGAGGCCTTTTTTATGCTGGAGGATCTTATAACCATTGCAAGGAAACTCCTTTCAACGTGGAACCCCGTCGTCTTCGTAGAGCCCCCGAACAGGTCAAAACCAGGAGGCCCCAAAAGCCCAGCGCCATGAGTCTAGGACTGAGCCCGGAGAGGAGGCTCAAAATCAGATTTAAAATAAATCGGTTTTGCTTTTTTCAACCCTAGAACAGACCAAGCTCTTTTCCTTAAAAAGGGGCCGCTGGCCTCAGCGAAGGGCAGTCGGGGGAGGTTATGGGTCGAGGTGTTATAACAACGGGCGATCCGCAGTTGTTTCGCCTATCTTATCAGAAGACCCCGATGGGAATCAACCCGCCGCCCTCCCCCCCTCGGCGCTGGGTAATTCTACGGGACCTACGGGCAAGACCAATCGGGAGATGATACTACAAGAGAGCCGACGGAGGACCCGCCGGCTCTCTTTGTCATCAAAATTAAGAGTAGAGGCGACTCAAAAAGTCACCCGTCCTGTTCTCGCGAAGCCTCAGAGTTTCACCACGTTGGCAGCCTGGGGTCCCTTCTCCCCGTCAACCACGTCAAAGGACACGGCTTCGTTCTCCTCCAAGGTCTTGTAGCCATCCATCTTGATAGCGCTGAAATGGACGAACACGTCATTGCCCTCTTCGGTGGTGATAAAGCCGAAGCCCTTGGTGCTGTTGAACCACTTGACGGTACCCTTCATTACCTGATCCTCCCATAAAACGAAAATATCTGCAAAACCCCATGACCACCAAGAAAATACTGGTACTGTTGGGTCATTTAGACTTATAAACGATCGAATCAGTTCCGTCAAGACCAGTCAAGAATTGGGATTTCCAAAGACGTTATAGGACGCAGATCAGGCCCTGGCCCTCGTCGGGAGCTGAAGCCTTGGCCTTGTCCCCTCTTCGGCGCTATTTTAGCGCAACCCGCCCCCGGCGATCTTCTCCAGCTTCCGCAGGCTGTGCTGAGCGTCGATGTAGCGGACGGTGCCGCTCTTGGACCGCATCACCATGGAGCTGGTGTGGAGCCTGTCGCCATCGTAGCGAACCCCCGAGAGGAAATCGCCGTCGGTGATACCCGTGGCAGCGAAGAAGACGTCGTCGCTGGACACCAGGTCGTCCAAGTTCAGGACCCTGTCGAGATCCACGTCGGCGTCCAGGGCTTTGCGGCGCTCCTGATCGTTGCGGACCCAGAGACGGCCCTGCATGCCGCCGCCCAATGCCTTGATAGCGCACGCAGTGATGACGGCCTCGGGGGTGCCACCGATGCCCATCAGCATGTCGGCGCCGCGATCCAATTTGCAGGTCAGCAAGGCGCCACCGATGTCGCCGTCGGGTATCAGCTTGATCCGGGCACCAGCGGTGCGGATCTGAGCGATCAGATCCTGGTGCCGCGGCCGGTCCAGGACCACAACGGTGACGTCGTTGACCGATTTGCCCTTGGCCTGGGCCACCCGGCGGACGTTGTCGCCCACCGGGGCCTCGATGTCCACCACGTCCCGGCTTTCGGGGCCCACCACCAGCTTGTTCATGTAGAACACCGTCTTGGGATTAAACATGGTGCCTCTAGGCGCACCGGCGACGACGCTGATGGCACCGTTAAGCCCCAGAGAGGTCAGCCGGGTACCGTCGATAGGGTCCACGGCGATGTCCACGGCCACCGACGACGATAGCCGAGTCCCCAGACGCTCGCCGTTGTAGAGCATAGGGGCTTCGTCCTTCTCACCCTCACCGATGACCACCACGCCGTCCATGTCCACGGTGTTGAGCATGAGCCGCATGGCAGCAACAGCGGCTCCATCAGCAGCGTTTTTATCTCCCCGACCCATGAAGCGACCGGCGGCCATGGCAGCGGCCTCGGTGCCCCGGCAGAACTCCAGGGCCAAATTTCGATCAGGCAGAGCGTCGTTGTTGCCGCTTTGGAACAGACTTTCCATGGTTCAAGACCTCCTCGCGGATAGAGGACCGCCAGGGGGACGCCAGGCGGTCCGAAGTTTCGGCCTTTCACAAGCCCCGGTCCCAGGGCCCGAGCCCTCTAGGCCTTTAGTCCCTCAAAGCGGGCGAAGATCTCGTCGACAAAGCGGAAGTAATAGTCGTTGCTGAAGAGCTGGGCCAACTCTTCCCGGCCGATCCGACCTTGAAGCAAGGGATCGGCGGCCAGCAGCTCGAAAAAGGCGCCTTCGCCCTCCCAGGCCTTCATGGCACAGCGCTGCACCGCCTGATAGGCCTCCTCGCGGCGCAGGCCGTAGCGCTCCACCAGGTCTAGCAGGACCCGCTGGCTGTAGACCAGGCCGCCGGTGAGGTCCAGGTTGCGCTGGAGGTTCTTCTCCAGAACTACCATGCCCCGGACCACCCGCTCCAGGGTGATCAACATGTGATGGCACAGGTGGAATCCGTCGGGCCACATGATCCGCTCGGTGCTGGAATGGCTGATGTCTCGCTCGTGCCAAAGGGCTACGTTTTCCTGGGCCACCATGGAGAAGGCCCGAAGCATCCGAGCCATGCCGCAGATCTTCTCGGAGAGAATGGGGTTTTTCTTGTGGGGCATCGCCGAGGAGCCCTTCTGCTTGGAGCCAAAGGGTTCCATGGCCTCCAGCACCTCGGTTCTCTGAAGATGGCGGATCTCCGTGGCGATGCGCTCCATGGCCTCGCCCAGGCTGGCCAGAGCGTTCATCACCGCGGCATGACGGTCCCGCTGGATGATCTGGGTGGACACCAGGTCGGGCTCCAGTCCCAACTCGGCGCAGACCCTAGCCTCGATGTGGGGCGGGCAATGGGCGTAGGTGCCCACGGCACCGGAGATCTTGCCGCAAGAGATCTCCTTAATAGCCGCCACCAGGCGGCGGCGGTCCCGAAGCAGCTGGGCGTACCAGTTCAGCAGCTTCAGGCCAAAGGTGATGGGCTCAGCGTGGATGCCGTGGCTACGGGCCACCGAAGGAGTGTACTTCAGCTCCTGGGCTCGAGCCATGACGGCCTCCATCAGCCGGTCCAGCTGTCTCAGGATCACCTCCAGGGACTGGCGGAGCCGCAGGGCGCTGGCGGTATCCACCACGTCGCTGCTGGTCAAGCCCAGGTGGATAAACCGCCCCTCGGGCCCCACGTGGTCGGCCATATCGGTGACGAAGGCGATCACGTCGTGATGAACCTGGGCCTCGATCTTCAGCACCTGCTCGACGTCAAAGTCGCTTTTCTCCTCGATCTTTTTCATCGCCTCAGGGGGAATCACACCGTCGGCGGCCCAGGCGCGGCACACCGCCAGCTCGACCTGCATCCAGGAGCGGTATTGATTCTCCAGGGACCAGATCTGACTCATTTCCTTGGTCTCGTAGCGGGAAATCATCGTCTCAACCTCCGGCACAAAGTGGACATAAAAGGGGCCAGCGGCCCTTCGGGGATCTCTGGCGCTTGAGTCAGCGTGGCTCCTGCTCCTGGGGAGCCATAAGGGCCTCGACGAAGGTCGCAGGGTCGAAAAGCTCCAGATCCTGGGCCGACTCTCCCAGCCCAACGTAGCGGATAGGCAGCTGGAGCTGCTGGGCGATGGGCAACACTATGCCGCCCTTGGCGGTGTTGTCGTACTTGGCCAGGACAACCCCCGTCAGAGGGGCCACCTGGTGAAACAGCTGGGCCTGCTTAAAGGCGTTTTGTCCCATCACGGCGTCAAGGACCAGGACGCTTTCCAATCGCTGGGGGTCTATTTCGCGATGGATCACCCGGTAGATCTTACCGAGCTCCTCCATTAGGTTGTGCTTGGACTGGAGGCGGCCGGCGGTGTCCACCAGCAACAGGTCGGCGCCGGAGCTGCGGGCCGAGGTTATGGCGTCGAAGACCACCGCGGCGGCGTCGCTGCCCTGCTTTTGAGCCACTAGCCGGACCTGGGCCCTCTGGCACCAGGTCTGAAGCTGTTCGATAGCGGCAGCCCGGAAGGTGTCGGCAGCGGCCACTACCACCTGGGCCCCCTGAGAGGCCAACAGCGTCGCCACCTTACCGGTGGTGGTGGTCTTGCCACTACCGTTGACTCCTACCATTAGGATCACGCCAAGGCCGCCGCCCCAGTGAAAGGCCTCACCCATCCTGGGGACCTGCTGAAGTCGCTGGATCAGTAGCTCCTTAAAGGCCCCTAGAAGCTCCTGGGAGGACTGGCCGCCTCGGGCGCGATGGAGACGCCGGAGCTCCTCCACCAGGGCCTCGGCCGTCTCCAGGCCGGTATCGCCAGCGATCAGGGTCTCCTCCAGATCCTCCCAAAAGGACTGGTCCACGGAGCGACCACCGAAGAGCTCCGTCAGACCGTTGCTCCACCTTTGGCGGACGCCGCCGAGCTTGTTCTTGATGGCGTCGAACAGTGCCACAGCTCAGCTCTCCTTTCAGCTCTCCTCGGCCTGGGGGCTGGGAGATACCTCCCGCTTCCGAGGCGGCCGACGGCGGGACCTGGGGTGGGCCCTTTCGGCCTGGGGTGACTCCTGCTGCTCCCCCTGGTGACGGCTCTGGTTCCCCGAGGGTTTGGTAGGCCGTCCAGGCCGGGGAGGGCGATCCTGGGCTCTGGCTCCCCGCCGTTCCGGCGGGGCCTCGGCCCGGCGGGATCCCGGGGCTCCGGTGCCATCGCCCTGGGCCTCGGCGGTCCTTCGGCGCTGGGCTGCAGGGGCAGCCTCCCCAGAGGCCTCGGCTTGGGAGGGGCGCTTTCTCCTCTTTCGCCGAGGTCCTTCGGAACTGGCTTCCTGGGCCAGCTCCTGGGGGATTTCGGGGCTCTGTTGCCACAGGGCGCTGATGGAACAACCTTCGCCGCAGCTTCGGCAGTTGCCGTCGCAGAAGCGGCCGTTACATCGACTTTGCTGGGACAGGGGGGATCCCTTTTCGTCCAGGCCGTAGTCTTCGTTGGACCAGCTCTTGCCGGCCAGAACAGCCTCCTTAAAGGTCCCAAAGAGCTCCACCGGGATCTGATAGGCGCTTTCGGGGCCCCGGATCTGACAGGTCCGGGAGGCCAGGTCCACGCCCAACAGGACGTAGGTGCCCTGGTCAGTCCGGATCTTGCTGCCCTGGGAGGGTAGATTGCTCCAGAGGTCGCGGTAGCTGTGTTGCTCGAAGTTCATGCAGCACATCAGACGACCGCAGAGCCCCGAGATCTTGCTGGGATTCAGGGCCAGGTTCTGCTCCTTGACCATGCGGATCCCGATGGGAGCGAAGCGTTGAAGCCAGTAGCTGCAACAGCAAGGCCTCCCGCAGGGGCCAAGGCCTCGCACCACCTTGGCCTCGTCGCGGGCGCCGATTTGGCGCAACTCGATGCGGGTATGAAACTCCCGAGCCAGGTCCCGCACGTAGGCACGAAAGTCCACCCTCTGGGCCGAGGTGAAATAGAAGAACAGCTTTTTCCGGTCGTTGAGGTACTCCACGTCCACCAGCTTCATGTCTAGGCTGTGGTGGCTCAAGATCTGGCGGGATACCACCAGGGCTTGTTCTTCGTCTTTGCGATTACGCTCCTCCTGGACCATGTGGTCCAGATTGGCCTTCTCCAGGAATATCACCGGCTGCAGCCCCAAGTCACCGCTGACGGGG
This sequence comes from uncultured Synergistaceae bacterium, assembly GCA_964499295.1. Taxonomy (GTDB): domain Bacteria; phylum Synergistota; class Synergistia; order Synergistales; family Dethiosulfovibrionaceae; genus CAZCKP01. Next base: position 23,827 of record CAZCKP010000001.1, read on the forward strand.
CCCTCCTGGCGGTTATCGATGGATCGGTACAATGCCTCCTGGGCCTCGGAGATCTCTCCGGCCACCTGGGCCACTTCAACGCCTCGGGAGCTCTCGATCAGCACCAGCTCCCCGGTGCTCAGGCTTTCACCCTCAGCGGTCACGGCCAGCCCCAAATATCGAGGCTTGCCGAAAATCGTCAAATACATGGTCAAAGGGATACTCCTCTCTGAGAAAAAGGCACAGCAGATCGGCCCACATCGCCGAGGAGAGATGGGTCGTCAAGGCGATCTCCGCCAGTTGGCGAAGCTGGGCCGCCGCCTGGGCCTTTCCCTGGTTCCTCAACCAGGCCACATATCCCAGGGCCATGGCATACCAGTCCTGGCCGTTGCGCTTTTCCCCTTCCGAGAGCCACCGGAGCCAAGCCTCGCCGTTCTGGGGCGGTTCCAGAGGCTCCAGCCGCTCTTCTAGCCGAAATGATAACACCCACAGTCGGCTTCGCAAAGTAGGCAGCAGGGCTCCCGAGGCCATGAGATAGAGCAGCCTCCCACGGGGCGGCGGCTCCTCGGTGACCTTCAGCAGGCTGTTGGCAGCGCTGGGGTTCAAGGCCTCGGCGCTGTAGACCGTCAGAAGCCGCACCGGCGCCGTAACGGGGCTCAGCATCAGCTCGCCGCTGAGGTCCCGACAGAGCTCCACCGGCGGCGCATCGCCGGGAGATCCAGCCAAGAGCCAATCGGGATGGCGACCTTCCACCCAGGCCATACAGGAGGGACAGTTTCCGCAGCCGTCGCCGTGGTGGCAGAGGATCCGTCGCGCCAAGAGCTCCGAAGCCTGGCCCTGAAAGGCCGTGGGCAACTCCAGGCCCAACGCCGCCGGGATAGGACGGCCTGAAGCCAGGTAGGCCAACAGGTCGCCCCACTGGGGCTCCTGAGCCAACAGGTCTTCCAGGTACTGAGCCATTTAGAGGCCTCGACCTTCCAGGACTTGGCAGATCTGGGCCGCCACTGCCTCGGGGTCCTGGGCTCCGTCGATGGGGTGGATCCGTCCGGGAAATTGTGCGGCCAACTGGGCGAAGCCCGAGGCGACTCTCTGGTGGAACGCCTGGGCTTCCGCCTCGATCCTGTCGCCCTGGCCCCGGAGGCCACAGCGCCTTAAAGCCACGTCCAGCGGCACCTGGAGCCACAGCGTCACGTCGGGCAGGGGAAAATGGCAGTGTTGCTCCAGGTCTTGGACCATATGGGGGCTAATTCCCCGACCCCAGCACTGATAGGCCAGGGTGGAATCGCTATAGCGCTCGCAGAGCACCACCTGGCCCTGGTCCAGGGCCGGCAGGATCCTTTGGGCCACGTGCTCGCAGCGATCTGCCAAAAAGAGCAACAGCTCCGTCATAGGGTGCTGCAGCGCTCCGCCCAGGACCATGGATCGGATTTCCCGTCCGGAGCTCCAATCGCCGGGCTCTCGGGTCCAAAGGGTCTCCCTCCCCCGGTCGATCAGCCACCGGTGGAGCATCCGAGCCTGGGTGGTTTTGCCGCATCCGTCTATGCCCTCTAGAGTGATAAACACGGCCTCTTCTCCTTCTTGTGTGTTCTGGGCTGTTCTGTGGTGATCGGCCTCAAACCGTTATATACTTTTGCGGAAGAGAGCGATCTCGCGGTAGATCTTCGATGTCAGGAGGTAAATTCGTGAAAAAAAGCACCTTCAAAAGCTGGGAGCGCTATAAAGGGACTCCTGAGCTGGCTAAAGCGTCGGCAGCGATAATGGACCTGGTAGGAAGCTGCAAAACCGAGCGGGAACTGATCCGGGAGCTGGTGCGCCGCCTCCAGGGCCTGGGCGCCCGGGCCTTGGGCGATTGTGACGAGGTCTCGCCGGGGCAACTGGTCTACCTGAACTGGAAGGGCCGAGCTCTGGCCGTCGCCAAAATCGGCCGCCAGCCCGCAGCCCTGGGCGTCAACGTCATCGCCTCCCACGGCGACGCGCCCCGGGTGGACCTGAAGGAGCGACCTCTCTACGAAAAGGACAACCTGGGACTGCTGGACTGCCACTACTACGGCGGCATCAAAAAATACCAGTGGACCAACGTCCCCTTGGCGCTGCACGGCGAGGTCTACGACGGCGTCAGCGAGCGCCATCTGGTGATCGGCGAGGATCCTTCCGATCCTCTGCTGGTGATCCCCGACCTGGAGCCCCATCTGGACCGGGAGCTGACCAAGCGCAGCGCCGCGGAGGCTGTCACCGGCGAGGACCTAGACGCCATCGCTGGGAGCTGTCCCGCCGCCGAAGGCTCCGATGGGCTGGAGATTCTGGCGCCCCTGAAGGCCCTCCTGAAGGACCGCTACGGCCTTAGCGACCTGGCCCTGGCCTCGGCCGATCTGTCGCTGGTCCCTGCCGGACCGGCCCGGGAGGTGGGGCTGGATCGGGCCATGATCGGGGCCTACGGCTTGGACGATAGGGTCTGCACCGCCCTGTCCTGGCAGGCTCTGCTGGACCTACAAGAGACGCCGGAACGCACCGCCGTCATGATGGTCTTCGACAAGGAGGAAATCGGCAGCGACGGCCTAGGCGGCGCCGACGGCGCCCTGACGGAGAACTTCTTCGCGGAACTGCTGCGGCTCCAGGGCGAGGGGGCCAGCGTCGGCGAGATCTGGGCGGCCATGGGCCGCAGCGTGGCCATCAGCGCCGACGTGACATCGGGGCGCAATCCCCTATACGGAAAACACTACGTCCGGGACCAACAGGCCCTGGTGGGCAACGGCGTGGTGGTGGTCAAGTTCACCGGCTCCGGCGGAAAATACGCCGCCAGCGAGGCCCGGGGGCAGTGCGTGGCCGCTCTGTTGGCCATCCTGGAGGAGGGCGGCGTACCCTGGCAGGTGGGCAGCTTCGGCATCGTCGACAAGTCTGGCGGCGGCACCTTGGCCAAATTCCTGGCCCGGCGGGGCATGGACGTGGTCGACTTGGGGCCGGCGCTGATCTCCATGCACTCGCCGCTGGAACTGGTCAGCAAGGCCGACGGCGCCGCGGTATGGGACTGCTTCCGGCTGTTCTGGCAGCACATGGCCGGACTGCCATAACGACACCACGAGAGGGCGCACCGCCATGGGGGTGCGCCCTCTCGCGCTTTTCCAGCTAGGGTTGCACCATCAGAGGCGCCTGAACCCGGCCTTCCACCACGTATTCCGAACGGAAGACCTGTAGAGATCCCTGGGCCATCTTGCGACGGCGGGCCTCGCCGGGGAATTCACTGTAGGGCGCCCCCTCGACAGGCATGTATTCCAGCTCCACCTGGACCTCGCAGGCCCGCTCGGAGCTGGAGATCTCGTTGAGCATCTCCTCCAACGACGAGAGCCTGTGGTCCATGCCCTCGGGGTCGATCTCGCCCAGACCGTCGCCGCCTCGCACCGTGACCCAGCAGGGGCCCACGGCATCGTCAGGAACCCGCAGGCGGAATTGGCGCTGCACCGCCGCACGCCGCCAAGGACGCAAGGTCACCGTGGCAGTCACCTCGTCACCGGGGGCCGCCTCCTGAGTGTCCAGCTCGACGCGCTCCACCAAGAGGCGTTCCGTCGACGAGGACACCGACAGGGCCAGCTTCAGCTCCAGAGGCATCAGTGAGACGAAGGGGTTCTGGATCAGATGGGAGATCACCGTAGACAGGGGGATCATGACGCTGCCCATCACATCATCGGAGGCCCAGACCCGATCCTCAAAGGCCCAAGGCTTCACCAAGGCTCCACCCTGGAAGGTGAGGCTGTATCGGGCCGATCCCCCTCCGGTGCGACCCAGGATCCTGTCCGACGCTCCCGAAAGCAGGTCCGGCAGCACCATAGAGGCTACGTTGACGTCGGGAATCATCCGGAACCGCCGTTGCTCGGTGACGCCCCGGTCCCGGTCCTCCACGTCGACGGTCACCGAGATGGCGGGGCCGAAGCGATTGAAATACCCACCCAGACCCTCGGGCCGGTCCTGGGTGACCAGCCCGACGATGCGGCCCGGCGACATCAGCTTAAAGGGCGCCTCCAGGCTGGGGATAACGCTGTGGACCCAGCCCTCCGCCAGGGGATAGGACACAGCTCCCCAGGCCTTGAAGGAATGGCCAAAGGCCAAAAAGCGGCCGTCGTCGCTCACCGCAGACAAAGTGCCCGAGGCGTCCAGGGACACGTCGCCCCAGACCAGCAGGGCCGTCACGGCCTGGCCCGGCCGGAGGTTCGCTGGGGTCGAGGCGTCGGCTACCACGGGACCGCTGCCGCCCACCACGACGCTGTTCAGCCTTTTACCCAGACGCTCCATGGCCCGTCGGCTGATGCCCGATGCCGTCAGGACGGTGCCGTAGGGGCGGGCCTCCAACGGCGGCAGGGCGACGCCGGCCCTGTCCGCCAACTCCCTAATGGTGTCGTCCCAGCGGAGGGGGGCCTTGGTGCGGTGCTCCAGGGTGGAGGCCATGGGAGGCACCGCGTCAGGGTAGTCGAAGATCTTGACCATGTCCTCGATGGCGGTGACCAGCCCCAGCCGATGGGTGCTGAAGTCCCAGGCGAAGCTGACGGCACCAATCAGCTTGTCGTCGATGTAGACCGGCGAGCCGCTCATGCCGGCGGCTATGCCTCCGGCCTCTTCGATCACCGGGCCCCAGGTGCGGATCAGGATCAACCGAAAGGGCTGCGGCGACTGGGGCGCCAGATCCAAAATTTCCACTGGGAAGGTGACCACGTCGCGACCGCGGACCACCGTCTTGGCGTAGCCTCTCATGCCGGGGCGGATGTCCGAATAGGCCATGGTTGGCTCGTCGGGGACAAAGGGAGCCCCCCAGGACGCCGTCGCCGCCAACAGCCAAACGACGGCCCCCCACAGAGAAAGGCGTTTTTTCATCGCGACCACCTGAGATAAGCCAAAATGAACCGATCCAAGTCGCCGTCCAAGACGGCTGTGACGTTGCCCGTCTCCTCGCTGGTGCGATGGTCCTTGACCATCGTGTAGGGATGGAGCACATAGGAGCGGATCTGGTTGCCCCAGCTACTCTCCTTTTTCTCGCCCGACAGGGCGTCCATCTCAGCCTGGCGCTGCTGGCACTGGAGCTCGTAGAGCCTCGACTTCAGGACTTCCATGGCCGCAGCCTTGTTCATGTGCTGGGATCGCTCGTTCTGGCAGCTCACCACAATGCCCGTGGGCAGGTGGGTGATCCGCACCGCCGAGTCGGTCATGTTCACGTGCTGGCCTCCGGCGCCGCTGGAGCGATAGGTATCGATCCGCAGCTCATCGGGAGCGATCTGGACCTCGGCGCCCTCGGGCAGTTGAGGCGAGACCACTACCGACGAAAAGCTAGTATGGCGCCGCTTAGCGGCGTCAAATGGCGAGATCCGCACCAGCCTGTGGACGCCGATCTCCGATCGCAGGTAGCCGTAGGCACAGTCGCCGCCGACGGTCATGGTCACGCTTTTTATGCCGGCCTCCTGGTCCTGCTGGAAGTCCAGGACCTTGACCTTGTAGCGGCGGCCCTCGCACCACCGCAGGTACATGCGGTAGAGCATCTCCGCCCAGTCCTGGGAGTCCAACCCTCCGGAACCGGCGTGAACCGACAGGATGGCGCTGCTGCGGTCGTAGGGTCCCGACAGCAGCAGTTCCATCTGTCGCCGCGACATCTCCTCTCGAAACTCCTGGCTGCGGCGGCTGAACTCACCTTCCAGCTCAGAGTCGTCGTCCTGGGCCAGTAGCTCCGCCAGAGCCGTCAAGTCCTCCCACTCCCTGCAGAGCTCTTGCCACCGCGTGGCCGCGGCCTCGTGACGGGCCAGATCGGCGCTGACCCTTTGGGCGTCGGGAGAGGACCAAAAGTCGCTTTGCGACGAGAGGCTATGAAGCCGTTCTATCTCGGATTGTAGGCCAGGCAGGTCAAAGACTTTCCTGCAGTTCCGCCTTTAGGGCCTGCAGTTCCTCCATAACCGTGGTGATAGGCACGCTCGCCATCGATCGGACCTCCTCAAAAAGACGTCGTTCCTTCGGGATCATCCCTTCAGAATCCTGCTTTCAGGATCGCCGAAGATAGATCATTATAGCATCATCGACAGAGCCCCAGGAAGAGTATAGAATGATGCCCAATCTTACATGAAAGGGGGGAATCGCCGATGGCACCGCAACGACGGCTGACCCAGCTGACTGGCAGCGGCGGCTGAGCCGCTAAAATAGGTCCGGAGGACCTACAGAAAATTCTGGCCGCCCTCCCCCGCCCTCAAGACCCCAGGTTGCTCTGTGGCTGGGAGGGAGGCGAGGACGCCGCTCTATGGAAACTGGACCAGCACCGGGCGGGAGTCCTCACCGTGGATTTCATCACCCCGGTGGTGGACGATCCCTACCTGTGGGGACAGATCGCCGCGGCCAACGCCATCAGTGACGTCTTCGCCATGGGAGGACAGCCCTTGGTGGCCCTCAACGTGGTGGCCTTTCCCGTCAACTGCCTGCCACTGGAGACCCTCCAGGCGGTGATCGACGGCGGGGCGTCAAAGGTCACCGAGGCCGGAGCCTTTCTGGCCGGAGGTCATAGCCTAGAGGACCAGGAGCCCAAGTACGGCCTCTGCGTCTTCGGCGAAGCCCTCCTGAATCGGCTTTGGCGGACCACCGGAGCCCGGCCGGGGGATCGACTGATCCTCACCAAACCCCTGGGCAGTGGCATCGTGTCCACGGCCATCAAGGCCGACATGGCAGAACCGGCCTGGGCCGCCGAGGCCGCCCGATGGATGGCCAGACTCAACGACCTCCCCCGATTCTTGAGCCCTCAGCAGCGAGAACTGGTCCACAGCTGCACCGACGTGACGGGTTTCGGCCTGGCAGGCCACGGCTTGGACATGGTCTCCGACGGCCTGGATCTGGAGATCCACCTGGAAGCACTGCCCCGGTTGGAGGGCGCTCTGGAGCTGGCCCAGATGGGCCTGGTGCCCCAGGGAGCCTACCGCAACCGCTCCCGCTACGGCCCCTCCATCGACGGACTCAGCGACGACGCATCGACGGATTTGCTTTTCGATCCCCAGACCTCCGGTGGGCTGCTGCTGGCCTGTGAGGCCAAGGCTGCGCCGTCAATACTGGAACTGGCCCTGGACTGCGGTTTCACCGAGGCCGCCGTCGTTGGCCGCTTCGTGGAAGGCTCGGGCCGTCTGGTCCTACGATAGCTCCCCTGGCCCCCCGCGCCAGGGGAGCTTCTGGGCCCCAGGCCAACGAAAACGGCACTTTGAGGCAGCAACGCCATGGCGCCTTACGGCCTTACCGTCAGGGAGGAAATGGGCCAACTGCTGGACCGAATCGACAGGACCTGCGCCTGCGTGGAGGCCCTGGTGGAACGAGCCCTGGGCTAGATCGAAAGATGCCCCTGGAGCTTGCCTGGAGAGAGCCTCTCCGGGCTTTTTTGCGCCCACACCGCTGGCACCTTCGGCCAAAAGGAGACAGCTCCCTACTTTGAGAAAGGGGACGATGGGATTGCCGAGACTTCTGTCGAGACTGTTGGGATCCCTGACATCGCTCTTCGGCGACGGCAACGACCTTAGCGCCAAGATCCAGGAGGCCCTGGAGGAAGAACAGCGGCTCTGGTCCCCCCGGGAGCGCCACCTGGAGCTCAGCATGGCCGAGGATTTTCTGAAGCGATGGCGTCCCCTCTACCAAAGGGCCCTGAAGAAAAAGGCCTTGCGCGGTCTGGCTCTGACCAGGGCCAGCAGAGACCTGGCCGCCAGGGCCTCGCTGTTGGTGGAGCACTACCAGGGATTGCTTCAGCGCCTGGAGGACCACAACCGTCAGGCCCTGGAGCTGCGAGCCGCCGCCGCGGCAAAGCTGATCCTGCCGGTGGAGGGCAAGGAGCTGGACGTCCAGCAGCTGCGGTGCATCGTCACCGTAGCCCCAAGCCACCTGGTACTGGCCGGAGCCGGCACTGGCAAGACCATAACCATCGTGGGCTACGTCAAATACCTCCTGAAATCGGGACTGGCCACCGCCGACGACGTGCTGATCCTGTCCTTCACCAACGCCTCGGCGTCGGAGATGAGCCAGCGGTTGGAGGCCGAGATGGGAATCCCCCTAGCGGCGTCGACCTTTCACAAGCTGGCCCTGGACATCATCACCGCAGTCCAGGGCAAAAAGCCTAGGATCCGCTCCCAGGAGATGGGCCTTTTCGTGCGGAAACAGCTGGAAACCCTGATTCAGCAACGGCCATACCTGGAAAAGCTGAACTTCTACCTGCTGTACCACCAGATCCCCCAGCGATCGGATACGGACTTCAGCAACCCCGAGGAATATCAGGACTACCTACGATCCCATCGGCCCACCACCCTCAACGGGGAGCCCGTCAAAAGCTATGGCGAGATGGCCATCGCCAATTTCCTGCACCAACAGGGCCTGAGATACCTCTACGAGGCTCCTTACCCTATGAACACCCGGACGTCGGAACACGGCCAATACCGCCCCGACTTCTATCTGCCCGATTTCGATGTCTACATCGAGTACTTCGCCATAGACCGACAGGGCCGGGTGCCGCCCTACTTCAAGGCCAAAAAGGGCATGACGGTGGCTCAGACCTACCAGGAGGGGATCCTGTGGAAACGGGCGCTCCATCGCGACCAAGCCACAGTTCTGATCGAGCTCTACAGCTACCAGATGCTGGAAGGGACCCTGCTGTCGTCTCTGGAAGAACAATTACACCAGGCGGGGGTGACCTTTGAGCCTCCCTCGCCGGAGGAGCTGTGGGCCCAGATCAAGGGCCAGGGCAGCCGGAAGCTCGACGATCTAGCCCAGCTTTTCGGCACCGTCATCACCCTGGCCAAGAGCAACGGCACCACCCTGGAAGAGCTGCGGGAAAGTAGCCGCCATCGCGACGACCGGCGCTCCATCGAGGCGGTGCTGGACCTGATCGACCCGATCTATCGCAACTACCAGGAGGAACTGAAGCGGCGAGAGGAAATCGACTTCAACGACATGATCAACCTGGCCTCGGACTACCTGAACTCGGGGCGGTACCGTCACGGCTTTCGCTACGTGGTGGTAGACGAGTACCAGGACCTGGCCCGATCGCGATATCGCCTGCTCCAGGCCCTGCGAGAGCAGCAAGAATACCGGCTATTCTGCGTCGGCGACGATTGGCAGAGCATCTATCGCTTCACCGGCAGCGATATCTCCTTTATCCTGGACTTCGAAAGGTACTGGGGGCCCTCGGAGATCAGCCGTATCGAGACGACCTATCGCTTTCCCCAAAGCCTCAGCGCCATCAGCGGCCAGTTCATCATGAAAAACCCCCACCAAAAGGTCAAAAAACTGCAAAGCGCCGTGTCGGACCAGGACTTTGCCCTGGGGACCATCGCGGGCTACAACGGCCGCTACGCCATGGACTTCCTGGCCCAGCGGCTGGCGACGCTACCGGAGCGGAGCTCGGTGCTGCTGTTGGGGCGCTATCACCGGGATCTCCAGATCCTGGAGGGCCAGGAGCACTTCAGCTATCGCTACGACCTAACCGCCAAGAGGATCGCCGTGACCTATCGGCCCCGACCGGACTTGGACATAGCCTTTATGACGATCCACGGCTCCAAGGGCCTCCAGGCCGACTACGTCTTTTTGTTGAACAACAAGGCCCAGACCATGGGTTTTCCCAGCCAGATCGTCGACGCACCGGTGCTGGCTCTGCTGTTGGAGGACTACGACGACTATCCCTTCGCCGAGGAGCGGCGGCTGTTCTACGTGGCCATCACCCGGGCCAGAAAGAAGGTGTGGCTGGTGACCCTCAGGAACAGGGAGTCCATCTTCGTCAGAGAAGTAACCGATCTGGCGGGCAGCGCCATGGAACGAGAGGGAACTTGCCCGCGCTGCGGCGGTCACCTGCTGATCCGCCGGGGCCCCTACGGTAGCTTTTACGGCTGCTCCAACTACGGCGTCAAAGGCTGCAACTACAGTCGCCCTCTCCCCAAGTCTGAGCCCTGAAAGTTCGGCTCGCCGTGGGCGATCCGGGGCCGCCATACCATAAATTAATAGGGATTGACAGAGTCCCGGCTTTGGGATATACCAAGGCCATGGAACTAGGGGTGTCGGTATTCCGGCTGAGAGGAGACGTTCAGTCTCGACCCTTGGAACCTGATCCGGCTCATACCGGCGCAGGGAAGTGACCACGCTCTTCAAATTCGGAGGCTCTGCCTCTCCCGACGAACCACCACTTCCTAGAAGCCCACCGGCCGGACATCCCTCGATCGGTCTGGAGTGGGACCCATGAATTCCAAAATCCGTTATCTCACCGAAGGAGCTCTAACCGTAGCGCTGACGCTGGTGCTGTCGGAGCTCAAGCTGTGGCAGATGCCCCAGGGAGGCTCTGTGACCCTGGACAGCCTGCCGGTGGTCCTCTTCGCCCTGCGCTGGGGCCTTGCTAGGGCTTTGACCACCGGTGCCGTGGCAGGGCTGTTGCAGCTCCTGCTGGGCGGCGTGGTGCTCCACCCCCTGCAGGCAGTTCTGGACTACCCCCTGGCCTACGGCATTTTGGGGCTGGCGGCTCTGACGCCCAGCCGTCCCCGCTGGGGCGCCCTGATAGCCTCGGGGGCCCAGCTGCTCTGTCACGTCGCCTCGGGGCTGCTCTTTTTCAGCTCCTACGCCCCCCAGGGCACCTCGCCGCTGGTCTACTCCCTGGTCTACAACGGCGGTTACATGGCCTGTAAGGCCCTGCTGATCCTGCTGTTGGTGCCCCTGGTGCTGCCTCGGCTGCCAGGGTCGCAACAATGCTGACGGTCCAGAGCCTTTCCAAGTCCTACGACGCCAGGGTTATCATCAAGGATTTTTCCTTATATCTGCCCCAGGGAAGCTTTACGGCGCTGGTGGGGCCCTCGGGCTGCGGAAAAAGTACCCTTTTTTCTCTGCTGATGGGACTGACTCGCCCCGACGGCGGCGCTATTTTCTGGCATGGAAAACCCATAGAAAACGCCGCGGCCCTGGCAGCCATGATGCTCCAGGAGGATCTGCTGTTGCCCTGGCTGACGCTGCGGGAAAACGCGCTGTTGCCCCTCAGGACCTCCCGAAGATTGTCCGATCGGACCAAGAAAGAGACCGATGAAATCCTGTCCCGGTTGGGCTTGGCCGAGGCGGCGGATCGGCTTCCCTCGGAGCTTTCGGGGGGAATGCGACAGCGCGGGGCCCTGGCTCGGACCTTGGCCTTTGACCGGGAGCTAATTTTGCTGGACGAGCCCCTTTCGGCCTTGGACGCCATCACAAGGCAGGAGCTTTGGGGGGTGCTGGAGCAGCTCCAGAGCCGCTACGGCAAGACGGTGCTGATGATCACCCACGACGTGGAAGAGGCCCTGGTCCTGTCGGATCGGCTTTTGGTGCTCTCCCGGCCTCCTATGACAATCCGGTGGGAGTTTAGCCTGGAGATCCCAAGGCCCAGAGCCCGTAGCGATCCCCAGATAGTGGCCCTGCGGGAGCAGATCATCGACCTGCTGAGGGGTGAGATGGGATGAAGGGCTCTTTTCTCGGACGGCTCGAGACCGCCTCGGTGATTTTGGGCCTGCTGGGCCTATGGGAGTGGTATTGCCGACGCTTCGGAGTTCCAGCCTTCATACTGCCGCCGCCGTCGACGATAGCCCGGACGGTTTTGACCGAAGCGCCGCTGTTGTTGCCCCACTGCGCTGTCACTCTAGCGGAGTGCCTGCTAGGCATCGTCCTGGCCCTGGCCTTTGGGATCCCTCTGGCGCTGGTGATGTTTCGTTTTCCCTCGCTGGAGCGGGCCCTTTCGCCCTTCTTGGTGGCGTCCCAGGCGGTACCGGTTTTCGCCTTGGCGCCGTTGCTGGTGATCTGGCTGGGCTACGGTATGGCCAGCAAGGTCCTGATGGCGGCGGTGATCATCTTCTTTCCCGTGACGGTGTCGTTGCTGGAGGGGATGAAGTCCTGCAGCCCCGGTTATAACGCCCTGTTCCGGCTGATGGGTGCATCCTTTTGGCAGAGCCTACGGCTACTCTACTGGCCCTGGGCGCTGCCCCAGTTCTTCTCGGGCCTCAAGGTGGGCGTGGCTGTCTCGACCATCGGCGCCGTCATCGGAGAGTGGCTGGGCTCTCAGCGGGGCCTAGGCTACCTGATGATCCAGGCCAACGCTAGGATGAGGACCGACCGGGTCTTCGGCGCCATCCTCTGCCTCACCGCCATGGGACTGTCGCTCTGGTGGGCTGTGGGCTATCTCGAGCGGCGGCTGGTGTTCTGGAAGCGCGATGGAGCCTCCGGTCGGCCTTGAAAGCCTTTTTACGTTTACGTTCTCTACTCTATGAACTGTTTTAAGGAGGAAATAGCACTGTGAAAAAGACGCTTTTGGCGCTGTGGATCGCCGCGATGCTATCCCGGCCGGCCTGGGCCTCGGAAAAGCTGACGGTGATGCTGGACTGGTTCCCCAACATGGACCATCTGCCTATCTTGGTGGCCCAGGAGGCTGGTTTCTTCGAAAAAGAGGGGCTGGAGGTGGAGCTTCAGGTCCCCTCGGACACCGCCGATCCTCTGAAGCTGGCCGTGGCCGGTCAGGTCGACGCCGCCGTGGGATATGAGCCCCAGACCCTTATAGCCGCCTCGGAAGGATTGGACGTGGTGGCCTTCGGACGTCTTATGGACCGGCCTTTGACGTGTCTGCTCTTTTTGGAGTCGGGCCCCGTCAAGACCCTTCAGGACCTGTCGGGGAAAAGGCTGGGCTACACCGTGCCGGGGCTTATGGACCTGCTTCTAGAGACCTTCGCCGCTATGAACGGCGTCACCGATTACCAGACCGTCAACGTGGGCTATTCCATCGTGCCGGCCCTAGTGTCGGGCCAAGTGGCCGCCGTCATGGGCCCCTTTAAGAACATCGAACCGGTGGCGGCTGCCCACGAAGGCGTGAAAACGGCCTATTTCGAGCTGGATAAACAGGGCATACCGGTCTACGACGAGCTGATCTTCCTGGCCGGGCGTGCGGTCTGGGAGCAAAGGGCTCCGGCCCTTCGGGCCTTCCGACAGGCCATCGCCGACGCCGTGACCTTTATCGACTCCGACCCTTCAAGGGCCCTGGAGCTCTATCTCAAGGCCGTCAGCGATGCCGACCGCTCCATCGAAGAGGACACCCTGGCAGCAACTCTCCCCTGTCTGGCCCGTAGCCAGGATTTCGACGCCGAAGCTTGGCAGAACTTCGCCGACTTCGCCGTCGAGGCAGGGATTATCTCAAAGCCTCTAGAGGCTGGAAAGGTATTGGTGAAATAACATGATGGAACTCCCCCGCCCCATCGCTCGAAGCCTCGGCGCCACCGAGGGCCTGCAGCTCAGAAAGCTGACCCTGGCAGGAATTTTGACGGCAGCGGCGCTGTTGCTCTCCACCGTGTCGATCCCCTTCGGTCCCACCCGGTGCTTTCCCTTCCAGCATGCCGTCAACGCCGTAGCCGGCGTGCTGCTGGGGCCATGGTGGGCCCTAGCCATGGCCTTTATCACCAGCTTTTTAAGGGTCTGCCTGGGCACTGGGTCCCTTTTCGCCTTCCCCGGTGCCATGCCCGGCGCCTTGGCCGTAGGACTGGCCTACAAGACCCTGGGCCGGGATTGGGCGGCCTTCGCCGAGCCCTTGGTCACGGGAACTCTGGGGGCCTGGCTGGCGGCGGCGGTGATGGCTCCGGCCATCGGCAACCAAGTGGCCTTTGGGAGCCTGAGCGTCGCCTTTTTGATCAGCTCCGCCCCCGGCGCCGCCATAGGTTTCGGCATTCTGGCCACGCTGCGCCGCATGGGCGTGTCGATCCACTCCGGCCAGTCCGGCCAGGACCAGGACTAGCCACAGCAGAATCCAAAAGACCAAGGGCGCCCCAAGCTTCGGCCTGGGGCGCCCTTGGTCTTTTGCTCCCGTCATAAAGGGCCGGAGCGAAAATCTCGATCAACTGGGGATTGACAAAGAGGGCCAATTGAACAAGAATTGGTTTTTATGTGCGCCGCCCGAATCTGGGACGGCCCGGGAATTGCCAGGAGCCTCCAAAATGGTGTAGATCCAGGGGGATCCTAGGCGACACATTTTGGAGGAACCTACGTGACTGCAACGACCTTTCAGCGCTATGACTTGGCCCCGAGCCTTCTCGAGGCCTTGGAGTGCCGCGGCTTTTCGACGCCCACGCCGGTACAGGACCAAGTCCTTTCCCAGCCCGATCTGGACAGGGACATGGTGGTCCAGGCCCGGACCGGCTCCGGCAAGACCTTGGCCTTTCTGTTGCCGCTGCTGAACCAGATCCCCAGCAGCAAAAAGACGAAGGTACTGATCCTTTCGCCCACCCGCGAGCTGGCTATGCAGAGCGCCAGCGAGGCCCAGTTTTTCGGTCGAGTTCGAGGCCTGGAGACCGCCTCTATCGTGGGCGGCATGAGCATGGACCATCAGATTCTCCAGCTCCGGCGAGGAGCCGCCATCGTGGTGGGCACGCCGGGCCGTGTGCTGGACCACATCAACCGCCGCAGCCTGGACCTCAGCGAAATCGACACGGTGGTCCTGGACGAAGGCGACAACATGCTGGATCTGGGCTTCAGGGACGAGCTGGAGGCCATTTTGGACGAGGCATCGTCCCGTCGCCGGACCTGGGTATTTTCGGCCACCATGCCCGAGGAAATCCTGTCGCTGTGCCACCGCTATCTGACCGACCCGATCCACCTGACCCTGGACCAGGAGGCGGATCAGCACGAGGACATCGTCCACCGGGCCTACCTGGTGCCGAGCCGCCAGCGCATGGAAGCGCTGGTCAACATACTGTTGTGGGAGCATCCCAGGCTCTGCCTGGTCTTCTGCCATACCCGCAACGACACCGCCGAGGTGGCCGAGCGGCTCCAGAAAGAGGGCTTTCTGGCTCTGACGCTCCACGGCGACATGAGCCAGCGGGAGCGCAACAGCGCCCTGTTCTCCTTCCGCTCCGGCCGCATCCCCATCCTGGTGGCCACCAACGTGGCGGCCCGGGGGCTGGATATTCAGGGCGTGAGCCACGTGATCCAGTTGGGCCTTCCGGAATCGATGGAGACCTTTGTCCACCGCTCGGGACGAACGGGCCGGGCCGGCCACGAGGGCAGCAACCTGCTAGTGCTGACGCCCCAGGAGTCGGGGCGGTTCAAGTTCATGCTGAGGTCTTCTCGCATGAAGGTGCAGTGGCTCACGGTGCCCGATGCACCGGAGGTCCGCACAATCCAGCGGGAGCTTCAGGAAGAGGCCCTGCTGGCCCAGGAGCCCACATCGGAGATTCGGTCCTGGGCCGAGGCCCTATCGGAGCGCTGCGGCAATCCTCTGGAGTTGGCGGCTAAACTGCTGTCAACGGTGGTCCAGGACTTGCCCAAGGGCTATGATCTGCGGGAGACCCTGCAGGCCGAGCTGGACCGCCGAAAGGAGCGCCTGATGCCCCGCCGCGAAGGCCGCCTTAGCCGCCGGGAACCCGGCGAAAACCGCGGTGCGCCAGGAGAACGGTTCACCGGCAAGGGCGTTCCAGTCCGGATTTGCAAGGGCCGCAGCGACGAGGACTGGTCGGTGGGCCGGATCCTGGGGGCCCTCTGCAGCACCCTGGGGGTGGACCGCAGGGAGATCGGCAATATCCGTATGAGAGACCGCTATACCGAGGTGGAGCTCAGTCCCATGGCCCAGGACAGGCTGGAACAGGGCGGCCGGGAGCGGCTGGTCCAGCGAGGGCTGGTGTCCCAGGGCAACGAAGGCGCCCGGGAGAGCGGCCTGCGGGGCTATCCCTTTCCCCGGGAGGGGCGCGATCGCCGGGATCGCTCGGGGCGAGACCGCTCCCCCTACCGGGATCAATACCAATCCGACCTGGCAGAGTTCCGCCGCCGAGCCCGCCAGGAGCTCTGAGACAAGGGCCGATCGATCATCCGATCGTCCCCTTACAATATCACCAAAGCCTTCTGGAAGCACCGCAGCGCTGCCACTGCGATCTCTTTCAGTTCTTTATCCCAGGCACACTAAAAAGCGCCTTCCCCTTGGGGCTATATACCCAGGGAAGGCGCTTTCTAGTAGATCGCCGACATATCCCCGTAGACAACATGGTTAACTGAATAAAAGCTAGTACCCTCTCCCAAGAACCATCGACTAACGATCGCCTCACGGCTCCACCAGCTCGGCCTCGATCCGCCGGTCTAGCCGGGTAAAGCGATACCGTAGGAGCCAGTCCACAAAGGGCGGCCACCGCCGGGGGTCTTGGGCAAAGGCACCGATCCAGCGCTGGCCGTCGGGCTCCAGGGGACGCTGCAACAGACCGTTCAGATCCTGGGCCAACTCCGGTAGAAAGTCCTGGGGAGATCGAAAGGGCACCAGGGCCACCAGTCGCCCCTGGGAGCGCAGCTTCTCCGCCGCGCCCTGGGGGCGTTTTTTCGGCCTGGTCCAACCGGCCATGGCTCGGCTCAGCCCATGGGGGCAGGACTCCACCAGGGCCCAGACGACGCCTTCTGCTTCCACCAGGACCAACATAACCCCAGCGTCAACGTTCTCCCGCTCCAGGGTCTTCCAGGGGATCGGAAGCCGCCGCACCGGTCCCAGAGCCTGGGCCTCTCGATTCCAGCCCAGGGCCAAGGCGACGATGTCCAGGTGATGGCGCACCGTCAAGAGGGTCTCGGCGAAATCGGGGTCGGTGTGCCAATCCGGCAGGAACCATCGGGCCTCGGCAGAATTGACTATGACCATCACCACGGCCCTATGGCCCTGGAGACTCAGGGCCTCCAGGCCTCGGAGGTGGCGACAGGCCCGTTGCGACGGCGCATCGGGGAAATAACCTCCGCCACCGGCGAAGAGGGTGCAGCACTTGACCTCTCCGTAGATCTCCTGGGAGCCCTGCCGGAGCAGCAGATCGTAGCGGCTGTCCCCGGCGGTTACCTCTCGGCGCGCCACCCTGGCCCCTTCCAAACCTGGCACCAGGTCCTGGCGGATCAATTCTGCGGCCAGGTCGTTGGCCCGGTGGGTGTGCAGCGGCGTCAAGGTATCCCCTCGAAGGACGCCCAGCACCGTGTACTCAGTGGCACCTCCCTTGGTAGGGTCTAGCAACAGCTCCGCCCCAGGGCTCAGCAGCTCCCAGAGCCTGCCCGGATTGGGCAGATAGCAACGGGCCAAGCACCCCTGGATCCGGGCGATCACCACGAAACGATTGGGCCGCTGGACCAGCTCGCCCCGCTGCAGGGGACCGTTGTGGGCCATGGTATAAATTACCGCCATAATGTCCTGTTTCTCCTTCTCCCCCGCTGGCCTCCCGGGGGCCGTCACTTGAAGTTGTAGGCCGTGACGATGGGATCCCGCTGCTGGGTCACGTCGTTGAAGTATTCGTAGAAACTGAGGCCCAGGAAGCTGCCGGAGACGTTGAAGACGTTGTCAAAGCCGTGGCCCTGTAGCGCCAAAACGGCGTTATAGCTCCGCTGGGCGCTGCGGCAGTAGAGATAGACCGGCCGGTCCCGGGGTATCTCGTCCAGACGTTGCCGCAGCTGGCTCAGGGGGACATTGACGGCACCTTTCACGTGGCCCTGGGCGTACTCCTGGGCCTCCCGGACGTCGACGATATAGGCGCCGGAGAGAACCAGATCGCGTACCTCGCTGACCAGGACCTGGCGGAAGGTCCCCTGTAGCAGGTTGCAGGCCACCAAGCCGGCGTAGTTGCCGGCGTCTTTGGCCGTGGAAAAGGGCGGAGCGTAGCAGAGCTCCAGGTCCCGGAGGTCCTCGACGGTGCCGCCGAAGTGGATCACCGTGGCCACGGTGTCGGCCCTCTTGGCGGCATCGCCCTTGGAGATAACCTGTGCTCCCAGCACCTTGCCGCTGGGCACCTGGTAGATCAGCTTGTAATGGATGGGGCAGCTGCCTGGCATGATGGCCACCCGATCCTGGGGGATCACGTAGGCCACTCCGTAGGCGATGCCGGCTTTCTCACACTGGGCGGCGGTGAGGCCTGTAGAGGCGGCGTTGTAATCGAAGACTTTGATGCAGCTGGAGCCGATGAAGCCCCTGTTCTTGACGGCGCAGCCGTGGATATGGTCCGCCGCGGCCCGGGCCTGCTTCTGGGCGGGACCTGCTAGGGGGATCATGGCCGGTTGGCCGGTGATGGCGTTGGTAACTTCGACGACGTCGCCCACGGCGTAGATATTGGGGTCGCTAGTACGGTAGTTGCCGTCGGTCTTGACAGCGCCACGGTCGTTGAGCTCCAGGCCGGCTTCCCTGGCCAGGGCGGAACAGGGGGTGACGCCGATGGCCATCACCACGGCCTGGGCCTCCACGATCCTGCCTGACTGCAGCACCAGGTCGGAGCCTCGGAAGGCGGTGACCCTATCGCCCAGGATCAGCTCCACGCCTTGGTCCAACAGCTCCTTGTGGAGGATCTGGACCACGTCGTAGTCGTAGGTGGCCAGGATCTGGGGCAGCGCCTCCACCACTGTCACGTCGTAACCGGCTATTTTCAGGTTCTCAGCCACCTCGATGCCGATAAAGCCTCCGCCCACCACCGCGACTTTCTTCACGTCCTTGGTCTTGACGAAATCGTAGAGCGCCGACAGGTCCACCACGTTCTTCACCGTGAAGACCGATGCCTCCTGGATGCCCTCGATCTTGGGGATGACGGCGTCGGCACCGGGGGCGAGGATCAGCTTGTCGTAGCTCTCCTGGTACTCCTGGCCCGTGGTCAGATCTCTGACGGTCACCGACTTCCGGTCCCTGTGGATGGACAGGACCTCACAGGAGACCCTGGCCTGGATGTTGTACTGGTTGGCGAAGCGCTCCGGCGTCATCAGCAGGAGCTTTTTGGTCTCCGCCACGATCTCGCTGAGGCGATAGGGCAGGCAACAGTTGGAAAAGGAGACGTGGGGCCCCCTCTCGAAGATCACTATCTCCGCGGTCTCGTCCAATCTTCTCAGTCTCGCCGCCGTGCTGGCTCCGCCGGCGACTCCGCCGACAATCAGGAACTTCATCGATGGCGTCTCCCTTCAAGGCGCTCCCAAGGCGCCTGCTACTCCGCGCCGAAAGGAGGTCCCTGGCTAGATCCCTTCGGCTCTCTGGGGCTCCTGGCTATCGGAGCTCCCTTGGATCGGCTCCCGAGTCGGGGCCTATCTGCTGTCTTGATGGTACCCCGCGACGGCTTGGGTGGCAATCGCCAAATCCCACTGGGCCAAAGCCGGCTCCTGGAGCTCCGGCGCAAAAAGGCCCTGGCGCCGAAGCTCCAGGGCCCTGTGGTGGTTACTCGAAGATCACGATAGCCTGGGGATCCTTGATCCGCAGCGCCACCGTCTCCATGATCCGGAAGGGGTGGTTCAAATCGCTCTGGCCGAGGTACCCCACCGAGAGGTCCAGCCCCACGGCCATGTCCACGTACTGGGGTTCGGCGCAGATCAGCGCGGCCTTGCCCAGAGAGAAGTCTCCCACGGGGTAGACCCGGTCCTGGACCAGCTTTTTCACCCGGTCGATCTCCAGCAGCCCTACGTTGGGCTCCAGCCGCTGCAGCTGCAGGTACAGGTTGGGGCTCAGGATCAGGGCGTAGCGCCCCAACATGCCGTTGCCGGCGAAGTAGGCAATGCCGTGGGCCACGTCGGTGTGGGGACCTTCGCCGACGGACCAATCGCTGCGCTTGATCTTGTGGGCTCCATCGGCGTTAAAGAGACCCCTATGGCCTAGGGTCTTGTCGCCAAAGAGCAGAAAGTCGTCCTCCTGCTTGGCGCTCTTCTGGGCGGCACGGGCCACCGCCGACAGGTCCAGGGGCAGGCCGTTCTTCTCGGCCTCAGCGACGTCGCGCCAGTACAGCGTAAAGTCCTGATAGAGCATAGGCAACTCCAGCAGGTTCCGGCCAGTGCGACGCCCCAGATTGCCATCTAGCGCTTCGCCGTAGCCCTTGCCGTCGACGGGCACGTAGGAAGCACCGGCGCCCAGGGGGCCGTAAAGGGGCAGAAAGCGGCGACAGACCATGTGCTGCTTAGCTCCGGCAATTACCGTTGAGTCAATTTGTTCCCACAGTTCCTCGGAAATAGGCGAGTCATTCCGCGCAAGGTAGTCCATGATATCACCTCCGGCCTATTGGTCCAAAAGGCTGCCCACCGTGGCGCCAGAGGACGAAGGGGCTTTTTTCGCGATGCCCAGCTTTTCCAGCATCTCGTTGACTTCCTCTTCCCCTTCCAGGAAGAACTCCGCTTCCTTGGGGTCCAGGTGGCGCATCAGCGTGATCAGCTCGCCGACGTGGACTTTTTCCTCGTCCCGAATGTCGGCCAGCACCGCTTTGGCCGCGGGGTCATCGGTGGCCTGGTAGTGGGCGTCGTAAAGGAAAATGGCCTCCAGCTCTCCGGCGATATCCTGGCGGAGGGCCTGCATCAGCTCGGCATTGGATAGTTTTCGTTCCACGTTAGCGGAAAAGGGATCAGCAAAGGCTGCCATAACAACACCTCCTGAGGTTTTGAGGACAGAAAGAGAACTCCCTAGCCTGATCAAAGGACGGTCACCAGGGTTTTACCCCACGATTACGACCTTTGACTAACCCTTATTATAGGCTGTCGACTATGGCCCGGCAAGGTCGCGCCCAAAGACGCAATGTTTTCGTCGATTACAGATAGCTAACTCTTCTGCTCCTGGCTCTTCTGTCGCCGCCCTCGCCCTTTTATGCATCAGCGCCCAAGGTCCCCTGGGCGACCACCGAGGTGGCTCCGCCGAGGCGCACCGAAAAGACCAGGGACTGGAGCTCCTCGAAGACGATCCTGTTGGTGCCCCCGGGATTGTGGACCTCCACCGGCGAGGCCATGCGGTGCAGCAGATGGGCCGCCAGGGCCGAGGCCACGCCGCCGGTGCCGCAGGAATCGGTGAGGTCCTCCACGCCCCGTTCGTAGGTCACCGCTTCTACCTCACCCCGCCCGGCGGGACGGACGAAGTTCACGTTGGCCCCCTGGGGAAAGAGGTCTCGACGGTTCCGCATAGTTCGGCCCAGTCGCACCATGGTCTCACGATCGGGAAGCTGGGAGGCCATCAGTACCAGATGGGGCACTCCCACGGTCATGTAGACGGCCCGAAAGACTCGATCTTCCAGCTCTATCACCCGGTCGATCCACTGGGGATCCAGGCTGACCTGGCCCAGGTCCAGCTCCACGTAGCGCCCCTGGACCGTCGCCTTGACGGTGCCGGCCAGGGTTTCGAAGCACATCGACGCACCTGCGATGGCTCTCTCGTAGGCGAAGCGGGCGACGCAACGGGCGCCGTTGCCGCACATCTCCCCTTCGGTGCCGTCGGAGTTGAAGATCCGCATCATGAAGCTGCCCTGGCTGGACTGCTGCACCGCCAATATCCCATCGGCTCCGATGGAACGGCGGCGTTGGCAGAGACGGCGAGCCAGCGACGCCAGGTCCTGATCGGACCAGCTCTCGTCCCGGAGATCCAGGACGATGAAGTCGTTGCCGTTGCCGTTGATCTTCCAAAATTCCATGGTCTCCGCCTCCTAGCTTCAGATGGCTACATTATACACCCACGACGAAACAGAGCCGGAACTCCTGGGAGCTCCGGCTCTGGACAATCACAATTGGCCGTTGGGAAGAGTCTCCTGGGCTCGAAGGCGCTTCAGCTCCGGTAGGATGTAGCCTATAGTGACCAGCGCCGACAGGGAATCGGCCAGGGGAGCCGAGAAGAGCAATCCCCGCAGGCCCAAGAACAGGGGCAGGATCAGACAGGCCGGTACCATAAAGCCCAAACGCTGGATCAGCGTCAGCACTATGGCCTTGCCGGGCCGTCCCGTGGCCTGGAAGTAGATGGCCGTCACAGTCTGGAAGCCCATCAGCGGGACCATACAGAGGAACACCCGGAAGAACAGCCTAGCGAAATCGTTGTACAGCTCGTTTTCGTGGCCAAAGGCCCCGATGATCAGGTCAGGGGCGAATTGGAATACCAAAAAGCCGCTGACGGCGCAGGCCGTAGCCATGGCCGTGGAGGCAAAGTAAACCCGGCGCACCCGACCCAGGTTGCCGGCGCCGTAGTTGTAGCCCGTAATGGGCTGGCCGCCGATGGCGATTCCCACCAGCAGGGACATCAGAATCTGGTTGACCTTCATCACGATGCCCGCCGCCGACAGCGGGATCTCAGCACCGTAGGGCGACAGGGCGCCGTAGTAGGCCAGGGAGTTGTTGAGCACGATCTGGATCACCGTCAGAGTAGTGTGGTTCAACAGGCTCGAGGCGCCCAGGGTCACGATGCGTCGCACCACCGGCCATTGCAGCCTCAGGTGGCTCCGCAACAGAGCGATACACTTAAACCTCTTGATATAGGCTGTGGTGGCCCCAAAGGAAGCGACCTGACTGATCACCGTGGCCCAGGCCGCCCCGGCCACGCCCATGTTCAGACCCCAACTGAAAATGAAAATGGGGTCCAGCACTATGTTCAGCACCGCCCCCAGCATGGCCGACCACATGGCGTAGCGGGGGCTGCTGTCGGCGCGGATGATGTTGCTCAGGCCCATGGTGACCATTACTAGGGGCGTGCCCAACAGGATAATGCGGCCGTAGGACAGGGCGTAGGGCATCACCCTGTCGGTGGTGCCGAAAAGCCGTAGCAGCGGCGTCAAAAAGACCATGGCCAACGCCGCCAGCACCACACCCACGCAGGACTGGAGGATCAGGGCGTTGCCCACGTATTGGGCCGCCCGATCCTTATCGCCCTGGCCCAGGCTGAGGCTAAAGTTGGCCGCGCAACCGTTACCGATCAGTAGCGACAGCGCCATGGTGATGGACACCAGGGGAAAAGTCACGTTGGTGGCTGCGTTACCCAGGTATCCCACGCCCCAGCCGATATAGATCTGATCCACGATATTGTAGAGAGCCGTAACCAGCAGCGAGACCACCGTGGGGAGCGAAAACTTCAGCAGCAGCCGTCCCAGCGGCGCTTCGCTGAGTTGTCGCTCCTCGGCGGTCTTGACCGATCTATCTTTGTCCAATTGGTCCACTTTTTTCCTCCTAAATGAATGAAAAGCTCCAGCCTCAGGATTTGGCGCTCTTGGCGGCGTTGGCAGCCATGAGGGTCAATAGCTCCTGAGCCTGTCTAAGGCCTTGGCTGTCCATGTCCTCGCTTAGCCGACGACTCCACTCCTGGGCGGAGTCAACGACGTGGTGCATCAGGGCCCAACCGGCATCGCTGACATAGACCCGTATCTTCCGGCGGTCCCGGAGATCGCCTTCCCGCCGGATCAGGCCCTTATCTTCCAGGTGACAGAGCCCACGGGTCACGTTGCTCTTGTTCAAGCCGATGCCGTCGGCGATGTCCTCCTGGACAGTGCCCTGATGATCCCGGAGGTAGAGCAAAAAGCTCAGGTCCCCTACGGTCAACCCCAAAGCGCTGAGCCGCCGATTATGAAAGATGACGCCGTAGCGGTGGATCAAGGTGATCAGCTTCCCCAGATCTTCCGCGGTCACCTCAGTGCCTCCTTCCATAAATATAGTTGCAAACGCAACAGGTTATACCGTCCTATCGCCGCCCTGTCAAGGCGGTAATTCCACAGAGCCTACCGACGCCGGGAGCTTTTCCGGATATAATAGGGACAAAGGGCTCCCTTTGGCCCAATCCACAAGGAGGGACTTCCACAGTGAACGCTCGCTTTGCCCACACCAATTTCAACGTGCTGGACCTCGACAAAAGCCTGGCCTTTTACCAAGAAGCCCTGGGGCTTCGGGAGGTACGCCGCATAGCCAAGGAGGACTTTACCATCGTCTACCTCGGCGACGGCGTCTCGGACTTCCAATTGGAGCTGACCCATCTCAAGGACCGCAGCGAACCCTACGACCTCGGCGACGAGGAGTTCCACACGGCCTTTCGCGTCGACGACTTTCAGGGGTTCCACCAGCGACACCAGAAAATGGGCTGCATCTGCTACGAAAACTCCCAGATGGGGATCTATTTCATCAAGGACCCCGACGGCTACTGGTTGGAGATCGTCCCCATCAGGGATTAGCCCCGAGGCGTAACGACATGGCACGGAACAGCAAGGCCTACGCCTTTTTCGCGTCGCTGGGACTGATATTGGGCATCGTATTTCTGACGGTGGGCGTGCTTTTGACCCTGCGGAGCCAGACCATCAGGGAGGACTACGTCAAGACCCAGGGGGAAGTGATGGCCCTGTCCCGTCGCAGCGCCACCGTCCGATATCAAGTGGGGCCCATGATCTACCGAAGACCCCTGAAGCTCTACAACGCCCTGCTGGACCGCGGCGATACCCTGGAGATCTACTACGATCCCCAGTCTCCGGCCACCATCGCCAGCCAGATGGACACCCTAGTGCTACCGCTGTTCTTCGGCAGCACCGGCGCGGCACTGATCGCCTTCGGCAGCACCGGCATCGCGCTGAAGCTGAAAAAGCTGAAAAAAAGGCCCCGCCAAGGACTCCCTAGGGCCTAGAGACGGCCCCGCTCCGGGAGGGTAGTAGGCTCCTCGGGATGTACAAATTTTGCGTTC
>CAZCKP010000002.1:0-42216 GCA_964499295.1 uncultured Synergistaceae bacterium
AATGGTGGGCCATGTAGGAATCGAACCTGCAACCCTCTGATTAAGAGTCAGATGCTCTGCCAATTGAGCTAATGGCCCGGGAAAATGGTGGATCGTACAGGAATCGAACCTGTAACCCTCTGATTAAGAGTCAGATGCTCTGCCAATTGAGCTAACGATCCACAACTGGGGTGGGTGACGAGACTTGAACTCGCGACCTGCGGATCCACAATCCGCCATTCTAACCAACTGAACTACACCCACCGTCGGTACTTTTGTGATTCTACCATGTCTTCCTTCGGCGTCAAGTCGTGATGGCGCGCCGGACAGGATTCGAACCCGTGGCCCACGGCTTAGAAGGCCGTTGCTCTATCCAACTGAGCTACCGGCGCATAAAAATGGAGCGGAAAACGGGACTCGAACCCGCAACCCCCAGCTTGGAAGGCTAGTGCTCTACCATTGAGCTATTTCCGCTTTTTCATGGCCCTGGCAAAGACTGGTCGGGGCGAAAGGATTCGAACCTTCGACCCCCTGCTCCCAAAGCAGGTGCGCTAACCAGACTGCGCTACGCCCCGTTTTTAGTGAAGAAAAAGGAACATGGTGGAGCTGAGGGGATTCGAACCCCCGACCTATTCGTTGCGAACGAATCGCGCTCCCAGCTGCGCCACAGCCCCCTGAACCAACAGGGAGCATTCTATCGGCAAGGCCCCCCTCTTGTCAAGCCTGGTTTTACCTGTAGAGGCGGCGCCCCAGGTGCTCCGACGGGCTCTGCCCGGAGGCTCGGCCTTCTCCGGAGGGGAAAGCAATGGTGGTCAAGGGGTCCCCTTTTTGCCATATTTTTGCCATAATGAGAGATCCCAGAGGGCGCGGCTCTCTGAGGTGGAGGTGAAGCCATGAACTACGGACCTGAACTTCTACGGGGGCTGTTGCCAGAACTGCAGCTCTACCGGGGACGGCCTTTACAGCGCATCGACGCCGGCGCCGATTGGTGTGCCCTGACCCTGCGGGGGTTGGCGCCGCTTTTTTTCTCCTGGAATCCCGAGTTCGCCGGGATCTGCTCCTTCAACTCGGGCCGAGTAAAAGCCCTGGGGCGCAGTCAACGGGGCAAGACGCCCTTTGTGCTGGGGTTGCAGCGCCATCTGGTGGGATCGATCCTGAAAGAGGCAACTCAGTGTCGCCAGGACAGAGTTTTAGCACTGCGGTTTCAACGGTTCCTGGGAGGTGGCACGAGCCGAGAGGCCACCTTGATTTTGGAGCTCATGGGCCGTCTCAGCAACGCCATCCTGTTGGATCAGGACAATAAGATCCTGGAGGCGGCCAAGCACCTCCACCCCGATCGGAACCGCTATCGCACTGTGGTCCCCGGACGGCCCTACGTACCGCCTCCCCCCCTGGAGGCCCATCCCATGGAGCCCTCAATGGACGACGATGCCCTGGCCCAGGCTCTGGAACGCCCTCTAGGGCTGGGCAAGGTGGCGGCCACGAGGCTTATGGAGCTGTGGCACCAGGGCGAGCGCTCTAGGGTGCGAGAAGCCCTGTTTGGGCCTGGCCTGGTCTTTCAAAGTCTAGGAAACTACCTGACGGCGCTGGGGACTCTGCTGCCCCAGGCCGAGGTTCTGGAAGGATCGGGATTGGAGATCTGCCGGGCCTTTACCGCCCAGGCCATGGAGTCCCAGGCCCTTAAGCGCATCAGCGCCCAGGCCCTGAAGGAACTGCAACGCCAGAAAGGCCGTCGGTGCAAACACATCGACGACCTGCAGCTCCAGATCCACCGGGCGGAGCAGAGCGGCGCCATGGCCGCGGCGGGCCAGGCCATCTTGAACAACCTGGAAAAGCTGAAGGGCAAAACCGGAAAGGTGACACTGACCTATTGGAACGCCCAGGGTGAGAAAACTATAGAGGTGGAGCTGGATCCCCGACTGGATCCGTCGGGCAACGCCCAGAGGTACTTCAAGCTCTATCAGAAGTACCGCACCGACGTCGACGCCGCCCAGGCCAAGATCCAGCGACTGGAGGAGGAACTGGACGACATAGGGGCTCTGGAGGACAACATCACCAGGCTGGAGACGCCCGATCTCTTGGCGGAGCTGTGCCGCCAGGTGGCGGAGCACTACGGTTCGAAGCCAGCGGCCGCCAAGAAGGAGCCCAAAAGAAAGGGATATCGGCCTTTGCCTCCCCACCTGCGCTTCTCCGTCGAGGGGGCCACTATCCTGGTGGGCATGAACGAGGGAGGCAACCGCTACGTCACCTTCAGGGCCGCCGGGCCCGAGGATCTTTGGTTTCACGTCCACCAACGGCCAGGAGCTCACGTGATCCTCAAAAGCCCACCCAAAGAGGGCGAGGCCAGAGACCGGCTAATTCGGGCGGCTGCGTCGTTGGCCCTATACTACAGCTCCGCCCAGGAGACCACCGCAGCGGTGGACTGCACCGAGAAAAAACAGGTCCGCTCCATCGCCGGCGGCGGTCCTGGCCAGGTCACCTACCGGCACCCCCAGACCGTGGTGGTCCATCGCGAGGAATGGAAAGAGGTCCTTTCAGAGCCTCGATGAGCTCCGGCGGCAGGGGACTTAGGAAGTCCATGGCCTGGCCCGTGATGGGATGGTCCAAGGCTAGACGCCAGGAATGGAGGAACACCCGATCCTGGAGGATGTGCTGGTCTGGGTCCTTGGGGCCGTAGAGCCGATCGCCGTCGAGGGGACATCCCAGGGCCTTCATATGAACCCGGATCTGGTGGGTCCTGCCGGTGTAGAGCCGACACCGCATCAGATGATAGCGCCCCCGGGACCAGAGGACCTGGTAGCCCGTCTGGGCTTCCCGGCCGTCGGGGCGCAGGCACATCTTCAGGCGATTTTGGGGATCCCGACCTATGGCGCCCTGGAGGAGTCCGCTGGTGTCGGGACAGCTCCCCTGAGCCAGGGCGATGTACTCCTTCACCAGGCTTCGGCTCTGAAAGGCCCTCTGAAGCTCCGCCATGGCCCTGTCGCTCCGAGCTATGACCATTAGCCCCGAGGTGCCCTGGTCCAGGCGGTGGACTATGCCGGGACGGATGCGGTCGCCGATGGAGCCTATATCAGGATAGCGCTCCACCAAACCGTTAACCAATGTCCCGTCGCGATGTCCCGCGCCGGGATGGACCACCACCCCGGCGGGCTTTTGGATCACCAGTATGTGGGGATCCTGGTAGATTAGATCAAAGGGTACAGGCTGGGGCTCGATGGTGCAAGGAGCGGGCTCGGGGAGGTCCACTCGGTAGCACTCCCCTGCCGCTACGATCCGGGAAGGCTTGAGCCTCTTTGAATCCTGGGCGGTCACCAGCCCGCGCTGAAACAGGGCCTTGACGCGACTGCGGGAACAGGACAGCTCCCCTGCCAAAAACTGATCCAGCCGGGCTCCTGCGTCGTCCTGGGAGACCACGATCTCCAACAAAGCTCGATCCAATGGCAGCCTCCTGTCTGTAGGGCTCTATATCTCGATCTAGTGGGAGCGCGAAATTTAAGGGAGCGACCGGAGCCGCTCCCTTTTTTCGTCGCCCCATGGGTACAGTGGACTGCTAGTCCTGGGTCAGCACCGAGGCGCAACGGCAGCAGAGGCCGTCGTCGCGATGGGTCTCCTCGTAGCGCCAGCAGCGGGGACACTTGGTCCCCTTGGCAGGGGAGACTCGGACGGCAATCCCCCGCTCGTCGGCAGGCTCTTCCAGGGATTGGGCGAACTGGAATCCCGAGGTGATGCAGATCCGATCCCATTCATGAAGGCTCAGGAGGTCCTGGTATTCCTGGGGGGCTGCCACGGTAACGGCGGCTTCCAGGGACTGGCCGATCTTGCCGGCAGCCCGGGAGGCCTCCAGTGCCTTGGTCACCGACGTCCTAAGGTCCAGAATCCTGTTCCACTGGGCCTCCAGGGCGTCGTCGCAGAGCGCCAGGTCGTAGCTGGGCCAATCGCAGAGCAACACGCTCTCCTCCAGGGATTCGTCGATGCCCCGGAGTTGCTGCCAGATCTCCTCGGCGGTGAAGCTCAGGATGGGCGCCAACATCTTAGTCAGAGCCACCAGGGTGTCCCACATTACAGTCTGGCAGCTGCGACGGGCCGTCCCCTGGGGCTGGTCGGCGTAGAGACGGTCCTTGTTGACCTCCAGGTAGAGGGAACTCAGCTCGTTGACACAGAACTGGTGGATCGTCACCATGGGCAGGTGGAACTCGTAGGCGTCGTAGCCTTCGGTGACCTTTTTGATGACGTGATGGAGCCTCGACAGGGCCCAGCGATCGAAGCTGGACATCTGGGCCGGATCGACCCGATCCCGCCGGGGATCGAAGCCGCTCAAGTTGCCCAGCAGGAACCGGGCAGTGTTGCGGATGCGGCGATATTCATCGGCCAATCGGGCGATGATGTTATCGGAGATCCGGATGTCGCTGCGATAGTCCGTGGAAGCCACCCAGAGCCGCAGGACGTCGGCGCCATTTTGATCGACGATCCTCTGGGGGGCCACGCCGTTTTGGAGGGACTTGGACATCTTTCTGCCCTCCTCGTCGACGATAAAGCCGTGGGTCAACACCCCCCGGTAGGGGGCGCGGCCGGTGACTGCCACCGAGGTCAGCAGGGAGGTCTGGAACCATCCGCGATGCTGGTCGCTACCCTCCAGGTAGAGGTCCGCCGGCCAGGTGACCTCCGGACGGGTCTCCAGCACTGACAGGTGGCTTGAGCCGGAGTCGAACCAGACGTCCAGGATGTCCTGGCCCTTGCGGAGATGGTGGCCGCCGCAGTGGGGGCAGACTGCCAGGTCGCCCAAAAGTTCTTCTGGTGAACGGGCCCACCAGACGTCGCAGCCCTCCTGGGCCACCAGGGATTGGATGCGGCGGACCCTGTCGGCGGTCAAGACGGTCTGACCGCAGTCGGGACAGTCAAAGGCCGGAATGGGCACGCCCCAGATCCTCTGACGGCTGATGCACCAATCCGAGCGGTCCCGGACCATGTTGTAGATCCGGTCCCTTCCCCATCCGGGGATCCACTGGACGTCGCGATCAATGGAGGTCAGGGCCTGGTCGCGGAACTTGGCCACGTCTACAAACCACTGGGCGGTGGAGCGGAAGATCACCGGCTTGTGACAGCGCCAGCAGTGGGGATAGGAGTGGGTGATCTTCAACAGCCCCAGGAGACGACCGTTTTCCTGCAGGGTCTTGATCACCAGCTTGCTACCGTTGTCGACGGACAGGCCGCCCACCAAGGGCGTCTCGGGATAAAAGACCCCTCGGTCGTCCACGGGATTGTAGGTCTCCAGGCGGTAGCGCATGCCCGTCTCGTAGTCCTCCACGCCATGGGCCGGCGCTGTATGGACGCAACCGGTGCCGCTTTCCAAGGTCACGTAGTCGGCCATTAAAAGCGGCGTCTTGCGGTCCAGATAGGGGTGATTGGCGTTGACCAGCTCCAGGTCCTGCCCCTTGAGAACCAGCAGAGGCTCTCCCAGAGTCAATCCCGTGGCCTGGGATACCGACGAGGCCAAGCCACGGGCCACCAGGTAGACCTTGTCCTGGACCTGGTAGAAGCCGTAGTCGAAGCTGGGGTTCAACGCCACGGCCTGACTGGCCGGCAGGGTCCAAGGCGTGGTGGTCCAGACCACCACGTTGACGTCTAGGCCCTTCAGGACGGGATAGCGATCCGACAGATCGTCGAGGCTGTAGGCCACGTAGACCGACGGCGACGTCTCGTCGCCGTATTCGATCTCCGCAGCGGCCAGGGCGGTGTGGCAGTCGGTGCACCAATAGACTGGTTTGGTGCCGCGGTAAATCAGGCCCCGATCGATCATGTCAGCCAGGACACCCAACTCCCGGGCCTCGAAACCGTGGTGCAACGTCAGATAAGGATGGTCCCAGTCGGAAAGGCAGCCCATGCGGATCATGCCGTCTCTTTGGATGGCCATGTACTTCCTGGCGTAGGCCTCGCAGCGCTTTCTCAGATCCAGGGGATCGGTATGGTCCTTGTCGACCTTTTCGGTCTGTAGAACCTTCAGCTCGATGGGCAGACCATGAGTGTCCCAGCCAGGAATGTAGGGGCAATAGTAGCCCCTCATGTTCTTGTACTTGAAGATAAAGTCCTTAAGACCCTTGTTGAGGGCGTGGCCGATGTGAATCTCGCCGTTGGCGTAGGGCGGCCCGTCGTGGAACATAAACGAAGGCCCCTGGGGATCCCGGCGCTCCATCATCTTCTGGTACAGCCCCAAATCGTCCCAAAACTTCAGGATCTGGGGCTCCCGTTTCGCCAGAGCGGCACGCATGGGAAAGTCGGTCTTAGGCAGCTTAAGCGTGGACTTGTAGTCGATGGACATGACGAGATCACCTTTCCGAGTCAAAATATCTCCCGCTGCGACCGAGCGGAGTCCAAAAGAGAAACAGGGAGGACAAGACCCTGAGGCCTCGCCCTCCCTGCGGAAAATCACGACGGATCAGCTCGTCGCCAGAGGCAGAGACCACGAGACCAGAACCGCCGATATAATGATTCGGCCAGAAACACCGCTACAGGTCCCCATCCCGATCCCTCCTCGCCTCGTCGTTTTACGTCGAAAAATAACGGAACTCTTGCGATTCTAACAGCTCCCCGAGGGGCCGTCAATTAGAATCTTCGCTCAATTGCCCTTCAAGGGAAATCCTCCGTGGGCCCGCCGGATCCTGCTACCCCATCGAAGGGATCTGGAGGAATCGACGAAAAAGCGCCGAAAACCCCAGGGCTTTCGGCGCTACGTTTTTGGCGTCCCCGGGCAGATTCGAACTGCCGGCCTTTCGCTTAGGAGGCGAATGCTCTATCCGGCTGAGCTACGGGGACCTAGGACGTCGCGAAAGGCCAGGGTCTTCGCGAGGCCGTGGCCCATACTATCACAGGAGCCGGACCGGCGCAACCGGGCGGCTTATCACTCCAGCACCGACAGGATCGATCGGGAGGAGTCGAAGACCTGGAGGGACCTCTCTCGATCTAGGTGGAGTTGCCGCACCAGGTCCTCCTTGCCTCCGTAACGGACGATGGGGCGCAGGAACTGCAAGAACGCCACGGCCAGCTGCTGGCCGTAGAGATCTCCCTGGAAGTCGATCATATGGGCCTCCACCCTCAGGCTGCCGTCAACAATAAAAGTGGGGTTGCGGCCCACCGAGATGGCCGAGGGAATCCATCGACCGCCGTGGTGCACCGCTCCGGCGTAGACACCCTCGGAGGGCAGGGTCTTGCCCGGTCCGGGCACGAAGTTGGCCGTGGGGAAGCCCAGGAGCCTGCCCCGTTGGTCGCCTTGTAGCACCTCGGAGACAAAGAAAAAAGGATAGCCCAAAAGCTGGCCCGCTGCCTCGGCGGAGCCGCCACAGAGCAACTCCCGAATCCGGGAACTGCTGACGGGGATGCGATCCGACGAGAGCAACTGGGGCACCAGCTGAAGCTCCCATCCCTTTTTCCTGCAGATCTGCACCAGCATCGGACCGTCGCCGCTTTTGTCCCGGCCGAAGCGAAAGTTGCTGCCTACCACGATACCGTCGATGTTCCAGCGCCGATCCAGGCCCTGAAGGAACTGCTCCGGCGTGAGAGCTGCCAGCTCTCGGGTGAAGGGAATTTGAATGGGCTCGGGCAGGCCCAGTTTTTCCCGGATCCACCGCTTTTCCTCCTCGGTGAAAAGGGTGGTGGCCAGGGTTCCCGCCAGGACCTTCCGGGGATGGGGCGCAAAGGTGACGATTGACCAGGGCGCCTGGGCCTCCTGGGCCATCCGCTGGGCTTCGATAAAGAGCTGTTGGTGGCCTCGATGGTACCCATCGAAGGCGCCGATGCACAGTATCACGGTAACGTCACCTCCAAGGGGATAATGGTCTGGGGATAGAGGATCCCCATGGCTCCCTGACGGTCCAGCCGCCCCAGGCACAGCCTGGTAGGCCCCATCGCTACGATGCCCTCGTGGACGGACACTTTGCCGAGGCTGCGGAGCTCCATCCGCTGGAGATAGACTCCCAGACCGTTGACCAGGCGCCCCTCACAGAAGCCGTTGGCTTCGTAGGTGCAGTACTGGCCCGCCAGGGTGGACACCGGTCTGATCTGGTCCAGCAGATCCTGGCGGAAAGGCGGGTTTTGAGGGTCCAGAACCAGGGCTCCTTCGCCGCGATAGTCCCCCACGGCCAGCCGACGGAGGCTGCAGAGGTGGGCTCCGGTGCCCAGGATCTGGCCGATGTCCCGGGCCAGACTGCGGATATAGGTCCCGCGGTGGCAGGCCACCCGGAGCTGAAACTGTCCTTTCTCCGGGAGGGGCCCTAGGTAGTCTATGGACTGGATGGACACGGGGCGAGGCGTCGGCTGGGCCTCCTCGCCGGAACGGGCTAGCCGATGGGACCGGACGCCGTCGACGCGGACGGCGGAAATCCGAGGCGGACGCTGCAGTCGGGTCCCTAAGAAACTCAGCAGGGCTTCCTTCAGGGTCTGGTGGGGCACTTCGACGGGCTGAGGTTGGGACAGCGGTGCGCCTGAGCCGTCGTCGGTATCGGTCTCCCAACCCAGTTGCACTGTGGCCAGGTACTGCTTGGGCAGGTTCATCACGGCGTTGCTGAGCCGGGTGGCGTTGCCCAGCAGCAACACCAAGACCCCCTGGGCCGTGGAGTCCAGGGTCCCGGCGTGGCCAATCCTCTGCTTGGGCCCCAGCAGGTGTTTCACCGCTCCGACGCAGCTGGTGCTACGAGCGCCGGCGGGCTTATCGACGACAATAATTCCGTTATAGGTCATGAAGTGCCCCTTCCAACACTGCCAGGCCCTGGGACAGAGGCAACGGCAAGCGACAGCCAGCGGCGTATCGATGGCCTCCTCCACCCCAGCGGGCGGCCATAGCCTGGGAGGAGACGTCGCCGCGGGAGCGGAAGCTGCAGCGCAGCTCCTGGGCCGTCTCAATGACCAGCACCGCCATGTCGGTCCCTTCGACATGGGTGAGCTCGTTGACCAGGTTCTCGGTGTCGGCCTCTTGGGCGCCGGTATCTCGAAAGTCCTCCAGGGAAAGCCAGGACAGCACCGACCTGGAGCCCAATCTCTTGGCCCGGCCCAGGGCGACGGACCGGAGGTGTACCTTGGCCAGGCTGTCGTGGTGATAGAGCAACTCGTCGACCTCCACCGGTGAGAGCCCCGACGCCATCAGCGACGCTCCGGCTCGAAGGGTCTCGGCGGTGGTGTTGGAATAGCGAAATCCTCCAGTATCGGAGACTAAAGCCACGTAGAGGGCCAAAGCGATGGGCCCGGCCAGGTCGCAACCCATGGCGGGGATCAGGCGACAGAGCATCTCCCCCACCGCCGCCGCCTGGGGATCGACCCAGGAGAGGGCACCGAACCGAGGGTTATCGGGATGGTGGTCGATGTTGATGTCCACTGCTTCGGCGGTAAGGCCCGGCACAGAACGGTCCACGGTGCTGGTGTCGAGGCAGACCGTCAGGGCTCCGTCCTGGGGCAAACGGTCATAGCAGTGGTACTCCGAGGCTCCGGGCAAAAAAGCATAGAGCGACGGCATAGGATCGGCACCGCCCCAGTGGACGGCCTTCCCCAGGGCATCGCCAGCCGAGACCAGGGCGCTGGCGGATCCCAGGGCGTCGCCGTCGGGTTTCACGTGGACCAAGACCCGCCAAAAAGGGGCTTCCAACAAGGCCGCGGCGATAGCTCCCAGGGGATCAGCGGTCATGGTCCTGGTCTCTCGGGAGATCTGCAGCCTGGTCGTCGGCCTCCAGGTCGTCCAGTTGGGGCAGTTCCGACGCCACTTGGTCCAGGATCTGGTCCATCTGGCGAGCTCGCCGTTCAGTCTCATCAAAGAGGAACTGCAGCTCCGGCACCGTGCGCAGTCGCAACTGCTGTCCCAGAGTCCGCCGGACGGCGCTGGAGACCCTTTCCAGGGCCTTGGCGAGGCCTTGGCGGCCCTTGTCCTCCAGGGTGGTGTAGTAGACCTTGGCGAACTTCAGGTCCCTAGTGCAGTCCACCGACGTGATAATGGCGTCGCGAACCCGGTCTTCTTTGATGACCGACGCCAGAATATGAGAAATTTCCCTCTGCAGTTGGCTGTTGATCCGTCCCATTCTGAAACCGGCCATAGCTGCCACTCCTTTCCGCGGAGGATGGCTCCCGGACACCCCACCGGTGCCCAGGAGCTCAGGCCACAGGCCCATCCATTGTAACACGACCCCTACGGAGCCCAGAGGCCATAGCCTCCAACGACTGGGTACGCCTCCAGGTGGGGTCGTTCAGAAACTGGCTCAACGAAGTTTCTTCGCCTAACCAGAGCTAGGGTCTAGAGGGTTCGCTTTTCCTCAACGATCTGATAGCTTTCCACCAGGTCGCCCTCGTGGAAGTCCTGATAGTTAGTGAAGGTCATACCGCACTCGTAGCCGGCGTTGACCTCCGAGGCCTCGTCCTTTTCCCGACGCAACGATGCGATGGCGCCGTCCCAGATCACTATACCATCCCGGATCAGCCGCACCTTGCTACCTCGCTTGATGGAGCCCGAGAGGACCCTGCAACCGGCAATTTTGCCCACCTTGGGGGCCTTGAAAATCTTGCGAATTTCCGCCTGGCCGGTCTGCTGTTCCTTCAAGTCCGGCGCCAATAGGCCTTCCATGGCCGCCTTGACGTCGTCGATGATCTCGTAGATGACGCTGTAGAGGCGGATCTGGATGTTCTCCCGCTCGGCCAGCTTGCTGGCGTTGGGGTCAGGACGGACGTTAAAGCCCACCACGATGGCGTTGGAGGCCGAGGCCAACATGATGTCGGACTCGGAGATCCGGCCGACGCCGGTGTGGACGATGTTGACCTGGACTTCCTGGGTGCTCAGCTTGTCCAAAGAGCCAGTGATGGCCTCGATGGTGCCCTGGACGTCGCACTTGACCACCAGGTTCAGCGTCGGCGTCGATCCGCCCTGCATCTGGCTGTAGAGGTCTTCCAGGGTCATCCGCTTCGTGGCTGTGTTCTTTTGGGACTCCCGGCGGGCCTCGTCGAGCTGACCCAGGTGATCTCGGGCCTCTTTTTCGTTTTTGATGAGGTGGAACCGCTCGCCAGGTTGGGGCACGGCGTTTAACCCCAGAAGCTCCACGGCGGTGCTAGGCCCCGCCGATTTCACGTTGCTGCCGGTGTCGCTGAGCATGGCCCGAATGCGGCCCCAGCTGGTATCCAGTAGGATCATGTTGCCGGTGCGAAGGGTCCCCTGCTGGACGATAACCGTGGCCATGGGGCCTTTGCCCTTGTCGAGACGGGCCTCGATGACCACACCCTCGGCCTCGACGGTGGGGTCGGCCTGGAGCTCTTGCATCTCCGCGACCAGCTGGATCATCTCCAGCAGCTGGTCGATGCCGGTGCCGGCCTTGGCGGAGATGGGAACCATAATGGTGTCCCCACCCCAGTCCTCGGAGACCAAGCCGTAGCCGCTGAGCTGCTGTTTCACCTGGTCGGGATTGGCCGCGGGCTTGTCCATCTTATTGATGGCTACGATGACCGGGACCTGGGCGGCCTTGGCGTGGTTGATGGCCTCGATGGTCTGGGGCATGACGCCATCGTCGGCAGCCACGACCAGCACGGCGATATCGGTGACCTGAGCGCCACGGGCCCGCATGGATGTGAAGGCGGCGTGTCCAGGGGTGTCCAGGAAGACAATGGTCTTGCCGTTATGGACCACGTGGGAGGCACCGATGTGCTGGGTGATGCCACCGGCCTCTCGGTCGGTGATCCGGGTCTTGCGGATGGTGTCCAGCAACGACGTCTTGCCATGGTCCACGTGGCCCATGACGGTGACGATAGGCGGCCGGGGGCGCTGATGGGTCCCCCGAGGCTCGGCCTTGGCACTCTTGGCGCTGGGGGCTTTCTCGGCGGGATCCTCAGCCTTAGCCCAGTCCAGAGCGACGCTGCAGGCCTCGCCCAATATCAGCAGCACGTCGTCGTCGGCCGCCGCCGTGGCGGGCAACATCATCCCCTGGGCCATCAGCTTTTTGACGGCTTCGCCGGCGGAAAGTCCCAGTAGATCGGCCACGTCCTTGACGCTTGCCCCCTGGGGAACGACGACCAATTCCCGCTCCTGGGTCGGTTCGGCTGAGGCGGTCTCCACGGGAGTCGTCGCCTTTGACAGTTCTGGTGCCTTCACCGACTTCGCTGAAGCCGACGATTGGGTGGCCTTGGCAGACTCCGAGGGCTTAGCCGACTTGTTAGCAGACTTGGCTGGTTTCTCCGGCTTTTTTTCCGTTTTTTCCGCTGGGGCGCTTTCGGGCTGAGGGGTTTCGGCCTGGGGGACCTTTTCCTGCTTAACCAAGTCCTCCACCTTTTGGACCACTTGGTCCTCCAGGGTGCTCATGTGGGATTTGATCTCCAGGCCCATACGCCCCAAAAAGGCAGTTAATTCTTTATTGGTGAGGTCCAACAGCTTGGCCAGTTCGTAGACACGCATTTTACTCAAAAGCCTCTCCTCCTTTCGGAAGGAGGTCCCCCACCTTCCGAGCAAAACCGCTGCTTTCGGCGATGGCGACCACTTGGGTCCCCTGAAGGCCGATCGCATGTCCCAACTCGCTCCGGCACACTCCCGCCAACACCGCTACTGAAACGCCTTTGGCCCGAATCGACCGTTCTAAGGTTTCGGAACGATCCTCGGAAAAGATCACCATCAGCCTCCCGCGGTCCAGTTGCTCCAGCACTCTGTCCTGTCCGACCAGTAACTCTCCGGCCTTTCTGGCTAGGCCCAGCAGGGCGAAGAGCTCCGAGGGACCCCGAGGCTCGACCTCGGCGACGGAGCCAATCCTCTCCTCCAGAGCCTGGTAGATCTCCGGAGGCACCGAGGTCTTCAGCGCCTTGTCCAGAAGGCGTTTCTTTCTGGCCAGCATTAGGCAGGCCGGTTCTGGACAGAGGTAGGCGCCTCGACCGGGCAGCTTGCCCTGAAGTTGCATCGCCACCGCTCCGTCGGGACTTCGGACCACCCGGATCATCTCCTGTGGCGGCCGTTCTCGGCGGCAGGCCACACAGGACCTGGGATTGTGGGTCCGCCTCAATTTAGCCGTCCTTCCCCTCAAAGAGATCCGCCAGGGTCACCGAGGCCTCTTCGGCGGTGTTGATGTCCAACTTCCAACCGGTGAGGCGGGCGGCCAGGCGCACGTTCTGGCCCGCTTTGCCGATGGCCAGCGATAACTGGTCGGGGCGAGAGTAGACCTTGACGGTGCGTTCCTGCTCCAGCACCGGCTCGATGCGCAGGGGCTTGGCCGGAGAAAGGGCGTTTTTGATGAAAACCAGGGGATCTTCGCTCCAGACGATGATGTCGATCTTCTCGTTGTCCAGGTCGGTGCTGATGGCCTTGATCCTGGCACCGTTGTTGCCGACGCAGGCGCCAATGGGATCCACGGAGCTGTCGGTAGTGGCCACGGCCACCTTGGCCCGGGTACCGGCCTCGCGGACGATATTTTTAATCTCCACGGTGCCATCGGCGATCTCAGGTACCTCCACCTCCAGAAGCCGCCGCAGAAGCCCCGGATGGGTGCGGGAGACGATGATCCGAGGCCCTCGGGTGGTCTGCCGCACGTCCAGCAGCAGAAACTTCATCCTGGTGCCGGGAAGGTAGGTCTCGCCGGCGATGCGCTCTTCCTTGGGCAGGATGGCCTCGCTGCGTTCGCTGATCCGGACGAAGACCTGGTCGTTTTCGGCCTTGAAAACGGTGCCTGTGACCAAGTCTCCCACTTTGCCGGCGAACTCGTTGTAAACGATCTCCCGCTCGGCGTCCTTGAGCCTCTGGATGATAACCTGCCGGGCCGTCTGGGCGGCGATGCGCCCAAACCGTTCGGGGTGTTCCGGCACCAGCACTCGGATCTCGTCGCCGATCTCGGCGTTTTCCACCAGCGTCCTGGCCTCGTCAAGGCCGATCTCGCTGCTCTGAGGACGGGGAGCGTCGACGACTCTTTTGACGTCGTAGATCTCCACGTCGCCGGTGCTGCGGTTGATCTTCACCTCCGGCTCAGTGTTGCCCTCTCGAAACTTGCGATAGGCCGACGCCAGGGCCGCCTCGAGGCTTGCCACGATGACGTCCTCTGAGAGGTTGCGCTCTTCGATCAGCTGCCTCAAGGCCTTTAGAAAATCCTGCCCCAAGTCCATTCTACTTCACTCCCCTTTTCTTAAAGGTCTTTTTGGGCTGTTTGGTCTCCACAAAGGCCAGATGGGCCTCGTCGATGAGCCGGTAGGGTACTTCGAAGAGGCCCTGATCCTCCTGGATCGTCACCAGGCCATCCGACGCTGTGACTATGGTGCCACTAAGGCGGCGGCGGCCCTCCAGGGGCTCTTTCAGTCGGATCCGCGTCGCCCGTCCGGCGAAGCGAGCGAAGTCCTCCAGCGAGAACAGGGGGCGCTCGATGCCGGGGGAACTGACCTCCAGATAGTAGCGGCTAGTCCCCATCAGGTCCTGGCCGTCCAGTAGGGCCTCCACCTCTCGGGAGACCCGCTCGCAGTCATCCAGGGCGATTCCCGAGGGGCCGTCGATGTAGAGCCGTAGGATCAGGCTGCCCTCCTCCCGGGGGCAACGGAGGCCCACGAACTCATAGCCCAGCCTCTGGACTAGTGGTGCCAGCACAGGAGCCAGTCTCAACTGCAAGCCCGCGGCGTTGCTCTTCTGATCCATAGCTACTCCTTTCACCGACAAAACATAAAAAACGAAGAGTGGGGAAACCCCACTCTTCCATCGGCTGCACTATATCCCTTAACAGTACGCTAGAACGCCGAGAAACGGCAGCTTCCCACAGGGGATCCCATCGGCCGTCCTCAAAACGGTACAGTTCAGGTGCGCGGACAACGGCGCCTTGAATTTCAAGGCCGTCCCTATCTTACCCCATTTCACCCGGGTGTCAAGCCTTATCCACAGAGTTACGCTGAATACCACTATCTCTGATTTATTTCGATAGCGGTGATGTTTATTGCCAGGTGTGGCAGGGAACGTTCTCTACCCCTA
Organism: uncultured Synergistaceae bacterium; assembly: GCA_964499295.1. Lineage (GTDB taxonomy): Bacteria > Synergistota > Synergistia > Synergistales > Dethiosulfovibrionaceae > CAZCKP01. The sequence goes on from CAZCKP010000002.1 coordinate 14,918, forward strand.
CGCCAGGGCAGTCAGTCATGACGATCTCTGGTCCCATAAAGTCGGGACCGCCGGTATAGGGGTCTGACGCACACAACGAAGGGCCATCAAGATCCGTCATGGTAATGATCTTCTGGCCAGCAGCAAGATGGGCAGCCGCCGCCACCGCCAGGCGAGATTCCAACATACAGCCCATCATGCACTGGATACCGGCATTTTCCGCTAGACGGCAAATCTTCAAGGCATTCCAGATTCCGCCGGTCTTCATGAGCTTGATGTTGATCAGGTCAGCAGCGCCCTCTTCGATGATCTTGGCTGCATCGTGATAGGAGAACACCGATTCGTCGGCTAGAATGGGCGTATCCACTCCTTGGGAGATCTTCTTCAGCCCTGCCAAATCATGGGCAGGGACTGGCTGTTCTACCAACTCGATGTCAAGGCCCCGATCCTCCATAGCCCCTATAATGGATATTGACTGATCTACGGTCCACCCTTGGTTTGCGTCTACACGAAGCTTCACCTGGGGCCCTACAGCCTGACGTATAGCGGCTATACGATCCAGATCCTCACGCCCTCCCTTCCCCACCTTGACTTTCAGGATATCGAAACCGCGCTCTAGTGCATCCAGACTATCGCTGACCATCTGTTCAACTGAATTCAGTGAAATAGTAAGATCGGTTTTTAGACGCTCTCGAGCACCGCCCAGAAGCTGGTACAAAGGACGTCCCTGGGTCTTTGCCCAAAGATCGTAAATTGCCATATCCACCGCTGCCTTGGGGCTGGAGTTATGAACCATCGAACTGTTTATGAGCTCCATCAGGGGCTCCAGCTCCATTATCTCCATTCCTATCAGTGCGGGGCCAATGTAGTCCTGAATGGCGCAGAGAATGGAGCCCGTAGTATCTCCGGTGATTACAGCGGTTGGAGGAGCTTCGCCGTAGCCCACGATCCCGTCGTCGCTGACCACCCTAACGACTACGTCTTCTATTGCTGCAACCGTTCGAAGGGCGGTTTTGAAAGGACGGATTAGAGGCAGAGAGATTCGCCCTACTTCGATCGCTTTAATTCGCATATGGCGTTACTCCTCCTGTCTAAAGCAAGCTCGCCAAGGAACACAACTATCTTAGTGCTTCGTAGACCACCTTGCTGACCTGAGCAATAGCCTGAACACCCTCACCGTTGCTGACCAGATCTCCAGTGAACATGGCAATGACGTATCTCCTGCCGTCAGGCAGGGTGAAAATCCCAACATCGTGCTGCAGTCCCTCCAGATCACCTGTTTTATTGGCTACCAACACCATATCGGAGTCCAAGTGTTGCTTTTCCTCTTCCGAGGCGTCGTAGGGCACCGCAGGGATCAGAGCGGGGAGCATATTACGGCACAGCTGGTGTTCCATAATCTCCACAATCTTCTGGGAAATTTCAGGGGAGAGAAAGTCTCCCCTAGCAAGTTTCACCAGTAGTTGACCTGTCTCTCGAGCACACATGAAATTGTTTTTGCCAGCCTGAAGTGAGGCAAAATCCATCATCTTGCGCATCAGCTTGGTATGGACCATTCCAAGGCTCTGGCAAAATTGATTGACTCGATCGATGGTGACCATGTCCAGGATCTCATTTGTGGCAGCGTTATCGCTGAGGACGATCATCAGCCTAGCCAAGGTAGCCACGGTGGGAACATAGTCCCGATCGAGGTCAAGGAGTATACCAGTACCTCCTACTCGATTTTCAGGAGCGACCTCCCTACGGCCATGCCAGTCTATGCGTCCCTCAGCCACATCCTTCAATAGCAGTGCCAACACAGGAATTTTAATAACGCTTGCCGAAGGAAACAGACGTTCAGGGTTGATCTCTAAGACCTCATCGCTCTCTAGATAGTGTACGTATAACCCCACGGTTCCCCGAAGTTGGCCAAGAAGGCTATAAATAGCCTGTTGTGGAATGCGATTCATGGCCTATACCTCCTAAACATGCGACACCGAACTTATCCCTATAATATAAGGCCCTATTGGCTACTAAAGGATGAAGCACTCTAAAATGACCACCAGCAGGGTTCCTGGGATGATGGCCAGGTAGGCCAATTTCATCATGGGCTTGATATTCGAGGCATGAGCCAGTCCCATCTGACCGATCATATCCGCTCCGGGATAGGCAAAGGAAGTAATCTGACTGCCCACCAGCACTATAGTTGCCCATAAGCCCATGGACACTCCCATATCGCCCAGGAAAGGACGGAACAGAGTATCGATCATCACCGCTTGGGCAACCGCAGCACCGTTAATGCCAAAGACACCAATAAGGGCAGTGATGATGCTAAAGCCCACCAAGCCACCAAAGGAAATATAGGGCTCCACAATGGCCACTAGAGCATCGAAGCCTCCCGATTCGGTGACGAAGTTCAAGAAGGGGTCAAAGAGGAGGAACATGAAGAACATCCAGAACATCCTGCCGCAGCCTTCCATCATGGCATCAAAGACCATAGAGAGCGACAATCCTCCCACTACTCCAGTGACTATCGAGGCTACAATCATCACCAAAATGACGAAGGAGGCGCCACCGCCAGCGATGATTCCCCAGACGACCATGGCTATCATCACCGCGGCAAAGGCTTTCGTAGCAGAAGCAGTGGCTTTGGAAGCCTGGAATTGATCGCTGGGAACGCCAGCCGACTCTCCTTGATCCTCAAAGCGCTCTTTGCCCTGGCTCTGCATCTGAATCCGGAGAGCTATGAAATAGGTGCCGATCCACATCACCGCAGCGACGGGCAAGCCGGCACAGGTCAGCACTCGCAGGTAACTCAGCCCGGTAATCTGCATCAGCGTCACCATAGGAGGGCTGAAGGGGCTCAGGAACAGCCCAGTCTGGCCAGCTCCCTGGAAGATCACTGCCAGTGTCGACGGTGTAAGACCCACTGCTGCCACCATGGGAATCACAATAGGCGCGATAATGGCATTGGCCCCGGCCATGGTCCCCAGAAGGGTGACCAGAACAATAGAAGAAACCATGGTCGCTAAAATAGCATGCTTTTGGGTTTTTACCCCTATTTTCTGCATAAAAAGATGAACTATATTCTCAGCCACACCGGTCTTCCGTAGCACCATTCCCAGTCCTGAACCCAGCATGATGATAAATCCCACCAGAGCCAGGAAGGAGCCCATGGATTGGTAGACCACAGAACCCAAGGATCCCAGAGGTTGGCCGCTGAGGATCGCGCCAAAGATGACGCAGACTACCACATTGACGATAGGATGCGTATTTTTGCCAAAGGCCAAAAGGATGTACAAAATCAAGGGGGCTAGTCCTAAAATAGGCGGAAGGTCGAAAATCATGGCTACTCTCCTTTCTGAAAATCAGGCTACATAGGAAACACGGACAAAATCACAATATCGGCCTATCAGCGCTGCGAATTCTTAATCCCTATCTTCGTTCACCTCCACTTCTGGGGACTCTGATCACTATAGGACACCTTTACTTAAAGGCCTCTACGCATGGCACTGTACCGCTTCAGCGCATCCCGATAGGCCGTTAATACAGCCCTGCGGGAAGATCCGCCGTATCGCTGAGCCAGTGCCTGTTCCAGCCAGTCTCCAATCTGAGGAAAGGACTGACCGAGAAACCATTGCCTTAAAAACTCCTCCGTTAGAGCCAAAGTATGAGTACACTGAAATTTCAGTACTCTTTCGCTTTTTCCATCGACTTCAAAGGCCATATAAAATGATCCGTATATCCTAGTGATTGCATTGTCCGAATTTGTCCTGGACTCTCCGATGACAAAATAGCTATCGGGCAAAGTCTTGACCATCTGCTGCATTATATCTCCTACCTTCGTTACTTTATTCTCCAGCGAGTTCACTGAAGCTCAGTATAAGAGATACAAAAAACCAGCAAAAATGCAAGACACACCACGGCGTCTTTCATCTTTGCTGGTTTTTATTTCTTGCGATCTGCCCTTGAAACGCAACGCATCAAGACACATCTGGGAAACAAAGCAGCACTATGAAGTTTAGAAAACCACAAAACGTCCAAAAAGGCCAACTACTTCAGTAATACCATACGATATAAATTGGTGCGTGTCAAGATAGAACTACGGCAATACTCTAATACTCTGCCGCCGATAGCAAGGCTAGGGGCGTGGCTGAGCTCTAGTCTAGGAATTTTTTCCCCTCTCCCAGCTCAGCAGAAACGACGAGTTGACGATAACGAATACCGATCCGGCGTTGTGCACCAGCGCACCAGTCACAGGGGTCAGTACGCCCAGGAAGGCCAGTGCAATAGCGGCGAAGTTCAGGATCATGGAAAAGCTCAGGTTGAACCTGATGGTGGTCATCATGCGCTTGGACAGGGCTAGCAGATGGGGCAACCGCTTCAGCTCATCGTCCACCAGCACGATGTCGGCGGCGTCGACGACGATGTCGTTACCAGCACCGCCCATGGCGATGCCCACCGTGGCCTGCTTCAGCGCCGGGGCGTCGTTGATGCCATCGCCGATCATGCAGATGGCCTCACCGCGGTCCAAAGCTGCCCCGATAAAGTCCAATTTGTCCTGTGGGAGACAGTTGGCGTGGACTTCGTCGATGGCCACCTTCCGGGATATCTCTCCGGCGGCGTTGGCGTTATCGCCGGTGAGAAGCACGGGATGGACCCTCTGGGCCTTCATTTCCCGGACCAGGTCCACGCTGTCGGGTCGAAGGGTATCGGCCAACACCACCAGGCCGATCAAAGCGCCATCGCAGGCCAGGTAGGTCACGGTGCTTCCCCGGTCCAAATGGCCATGGGCCTTGGCAACGGCCTCCTGGGAGAGAACCACGCCCCGAGCCGCTAGAAGCTTTTCGTTGCCGGCCAGCACCTGCCGCCCTTCTACGGTACCGGTGATACCCTGGCCCGGGACCATCTGAAAGTCCTGACAGTCCGGCAAGGAGGCCCTTTCGGTCTCGCGGTAGCACCTCAGGATCGCCTTGCCCAGGGGATGCTCGGAAAACTGCTCCAGCGCAGCGGCGTAACGGTAGACCTCTGAGGCTCCGCGATCCAGAAGGGGCTCCACTGCCACCACTCGAGGGGTGCCACAGGTCAACGTCCCGGTCTTGTCAAAGGCCACCTTGACTACCTGGGACAACCGCTCCAGGGCATCGCCCTGGCGCACCAAAAAGCCCCGTTTGGCGGCATTACCGATGGCAGCCATAATTGCCGTAGGCGTGGCCAGCACCAGGGCACAGGGACAGAAGACCACCAGCACCGTAACGGCCCGGAGAATTTCTCCGGAGAACCACCAGACCGCCACAGCCGAGAGCAGCGCTATCACCACCACCCAGGTGGCCCAACGGTCGGCCAGACGAACGATCTTGGCCTTGCCGGCGTCGACGGACTGGACTAACCGGATCATCCGTTGTATCGAGCTGTCGGCACCGACTTTCTGGGCCTCCATCTCGAAGGCGCCGAACTGGTTGACGGTGCCGCTGAAGACCTCGTCGCCGACGGTCTTGTCCACCGGCAGCGACTCGCCGGACATAACGGCCTGGTTGATGGAGGTCTGGCCCGCGAGGATGATTCCGTCCACGGGAACCATCTCGCCGGGCAATACCCGTAGGCGATCGCCCACGGCGACATCCTCGGCTCCCATCATCGTCTCGACTCCGTTGACGATGACCCGAGCCCTTTGGGGCGTCAGGTGGACCAGCCTTTCCAGGCCAGCCCGAGCCTTGGCTACGGTCAGGTCCTCCAAGAGGGCACCGATCTGCATGATAAAGGCCACCTCTCCGGCGGCGAAGTGCTCGCCGGTGACCACCGCAGCGATCAGGGCCATGGAGACCAACAGGTCGGCCTTGATGTCCAGAGCCGTCACCAAGCCGATAAAGGCCTCGGTCAGAATGGGAATCCCGCAGAGCAGGATGGCGATCCAGGCAGCGTCGAAGGGCAGCGTCACCAAGTCGAAAAAGCTGGCCAGCAGGGCCAGCGCCGACAGGATCAGGCAGGCCACGTCCTTTTTGGTTCCACCCAGTTCCAAGAGGTATTCCAACTTTTCTACAAAAGTCCTCATCGAGATCCTCCTATACCCATGGGGGTATAAGTATATATAGCTTCGTCAAGGACCATTGTCAAGCCACGAAAAAAGGGCCCCAGGGGCCCGAGTTCAAAACTGTAATTTCATTGCATGTTGGCGAAACGCTCCACCGCCTTGGTGAAGCTCTCGATGGTCTTCTCGGCATCGCCGTTTTCGATGCCGTCGCGAACGCAGTGGCGAATGTGGCCCTCCAGGACCATCTGGCCTACCCTGTTCAGTGCCGACTTGGCGGCGTTAATCTGGGAGAGCACGTCCTCGCAGGGAATGTCCTCTTCGATCATCCGGTCGATGGCCTGAAGCTGTCCGATGATCTTTTTCAGACGGCGGTGCAGATTGGGTCCGTCCATGCATTGTCTCATTCTCATCGACCCCTTCGTGATGGCTCGTAGCCAGGAGGCCCCATGGTGACAGCCCGCCTCAAAGGACGCCGGATTCCGCCAGCGTAGCGGTGCACCACACCTGTATGGCCTCGGCGGTGCCGATGGGCGCCACGGCTTCGCCGGACTTAAATTTCAGGTTGAGTCTGCCCTGGCCCAACACCGATTCCAGGGACTGCTGGATCGCGTCCTTCCAGGGCGCCAACCGTGGGATCTGGGCGGTCACCACCATATCTAGCCAATGCAAGGTCCAACCTAGGGCCTTCACCCGTCGGTAGGCGTCTTTAAGGAGCTCCAGGCTCCGGACATCGCGGTAAGTCTCGTCCGAGGCGGGATATAACAGCCCAATGTCGGGCAGACCGGCGGCCCCCAAAAGGGCGTCGGCAGCGGCGTGGCTGACCAGATCAGCATCGGAATGGCCCGCCAAGCCCAAAGGCGATGGGATCGCCACGCCGCCCAGGACCAGCCGACGGTGGGGCACCAGGGGGTGGACGTCGTAGCCGATGCCGTTGCGCAGGGACCTGGGCCCGGCTAGGAGCTGGGCCATCTTCCAGTCTCCTTGATCGGTGATCTTAAAGTTCTCCCTGGCCCCTTCCACGGCTTCCAGGGGCTTCTGGGCCTGCAGCCACAGCTCCGCCTCGTCCTTGTAGTCCAGCGTTGGCGAGGCCTGGAGCAACTCCAGCAGTTCCCGCCGCGGGAAGATCTGGGGCGTTTGGGTTATGTAGAGGTCCCGACGGTCCACAGCTTTCCAGAGACCGAGACCTACGCGGCACTTCAAGGCATCGGCTTGGGGCAACAGGGGGATCACCCCCTGATCTCCGGTAAAGGCCTCCAAGAGGCGACGGCACAGGGCCAGGGACACGAAGGGCCGGGCTCCGTCGTGTAGCAGAGCCACCTGGCAGGCTGTCCGCTCCAGGGTCAGCTTCACCGATTGGGAACGGCTTTCTCCTCCTGGCAGCACCACCACGTCGGGGGCAGCCTCTTGGATCTGCTGGAGCTCTTGGGCTTCCAGTTCGGCAGGCAACGCAAGTAGGATCTCCTGGACGTCGCCGGAGCGGCGAAGCTCTCGAGCCACTTGTATGCTCCAGTCCCAGAGGGGCCGCGGCCCCAGCTGGCGAAACTGCTTCGGCTGGCCGCCTAGCCGCTCTCCCCGGCCTGCGGCCAGGACCACAAAGGCAACGGTCATCGCCGTCCCTCCCGACGGATCCGGCCGAAGACCATGCGCCCCGCCGAGGTCTGCAACATCGACGTGACGGTGACCTCCACGGTCTTGCCGATGTGGCCGCCGCCGTCCTCCACCACCAGCATTGTGCCGTTTTCCAGATAGCCCACGCCCTGATGGGCGTCCTTGCCCTCCCGCAGTACCTCCACGGTGGCCACGTCTCCTGGCAGCAATTCAGGCTTCAGAGCATTGGCCAGGTCGTTGACGTTGAGCACAGCGATGTCCTGGATCTGGGCCACCTTGTTCAGATTGTAGTCGGTGGTCAAGATCTGAGCGTCCAAGTTCCGGGCCAGAGCCACCACCGCGGCGTCGACGGTGCCGATGGCCAGGGACTTCAACGACGTCTCGTCGATCTGCACCGTCAGGCCGGGCAGCTCCTGGAGCGCCTTCACCACGTCCAGGCCCCTCCGGCCCCGGGAGCGGCGAGTGGAATCCTTGGAATCGGCGATAGCCTGGAGCTCTACCAGGACGAAGCGGGGCAATATCAGAAGGCCCTGTAAAAAACCGGTGCGGGCGATCTCCAAAATTCGCCCGTCGATGATGACGCTGGTGTCCAAAACCTTGCCGGGCCCTCCTGCATGGGGGGCCTTCTTGGGAGGCTTTTTCTCGGGGCTACCGTCGCCTCGCTTCAGGTTGAGCTTCTGGCGAAGGCCCAAAAGGGCCGCAGCGATGTCCTGCTGCCGTTTGACAAAGAGCTGGGCCGCCACGTAGCCGATAAGAACGTTCAAGAGCACGGCGGCGTAGGGCCCCAGGGGTATGCCAAAAAAGGGGATGGCCAACAGGTTGGCCATCAGCAGGCCGAAGAACAGCCCGGCAATCCCGGTGGACAGAGCGGACCAGCTGACGCCCTGGAGCTGCTTCTCTATGAGGGTCCCCATGGAGCTGACCAGCAGGGCGAACAGCGGCGCCACCAGAAGGCCGATCAGGGCGAAAATAAGGACAGACGAGACTGTGAGAATAAAGCCAGATAGCTGCCCTGACGGCAGCGAGGTCCCCATGAGGTCCAGCAGCCAAGGCCCGCCGAACTGGTAGCCAGCTATGGCTCCTAGAAGACCCAAAAGGGCCCTGGAGATCAGGATCATGATGCCGTTGAACTCCTTTGCCATCGTTTCACCTCCTTGCCTGGAGAGTACAATTGCCCGTCATGGCTATCTCAGGTCAGCCACCTCTCGACGGCTCTCCAAGGCGGCGTGGAGGGTCACCCTGTCGGCAAACTCAATGCTCCCTCCCACGGGAAGGCCATAGGCCAGGCGGGTCTTTCGAATGGGGTGGTCCTTCAGGACCTCCAACAGCGCGTAAAAGGTCATATCGCCTTCGATGCGGGGATTGGTAGCGATGATGATCTCCTCCAGAGGGTGGGCGGCGATGTGCTTCCGCAGCGCCAGCACCGTCTCTTGGGGCAGATCCTCCCGGTCGTCCAGCGGCGACAGGGCGGTACCCAAGACGAAATAGAGGCCGTTGTAGATCCCCGATTGCTCCAGCGTCATCAGGTCCTCCAGGGACTCTACGACGCAGAGGCTCCGGCGGTCTCGCAGGGGATCGGCACAGATCGAGCAGGGCTGCTGCTCCGTCAGGTTGCCGCAGTGTTTACACTGGGTCAGTTTCTGCCGGACCGCCAGAACGGCTTCGGACAGTTCCTGCCCGAAGTCGTCGCCCCTTTGAAAGACGTAAAAGGCCATCCTCCGGGCGCTTTTTTCGCCGACGCCGGGCAATTTTTTGAAAAGAGAGATCAGACGATCCAGCGGCAACGGCAGGGCCATGACCTAAAAGGGCAGCCCCAATCCGCTCAAGCCACCGGTGAGCTGTCCCATCTTCTGCTGCATCAGCTCCCGGGCCTTTCGCGCTCCGTCGGAGACGGCGGCCAACACCAGGTCCTCCAGCATCTCCACATCGTCAGGATTAGCCACGTCGGGAGAGATCTTCAGGGCCACCAGCTCCCCCTGTCCGTTGACGGTGGCCACCACCATGCCTCCGCCGGCGTTGCCTTCGATACGCTGCTGCAACAGCTCCTCCTGGACTTTCTGCATCTGGGCTTGCATCTTCTGAGCCTGCTTCAGCATGTTGCCCATGTTGCCCATTTTTCCGAAACTCATTGCGGAATAACCTCCCCTTTACACGGTCTCATAGGGTTTTACAGTTTCACGGCTTCATCTCTAATGATGATATTTGGAGCCGCTGCGGATCATGGCTGAACGGTAGAGCTGCTCGGCCAAAAAGAGCAGCGCCATCTCGTGGGTCAAGGTGAACCGCGACAATGATATCACCAGATCGGCTCTCCGGTAAATCGACGGTGCCACACCGTAGGGGCCGCCGATGAGAAAGCAGAGGCGGCCCTGGCCTCCCGAGGCCAGGGCCTGGTAGAGGCGGTCGCTGAGGTCCTGGCTGGTCAGCAGAAGCCCACGCTGATCCAGCAGGAAAAGGCGGTCGTCAGGGCGGAGCCTTTTCAGGATTTCGGCTCCTTCCAGCTCCAGGCGTTGCCCCTGGGGCATGGCCTTTCCCTTGACAGGATCGGGGATGAAAAGCCACTGCAGCGGCAGCAGTGGCTGAAGCCGCTGACGATAGTGCTCCCAACCGGCCACCACGAAGGGCAGCTTGGGCTTGCCCAGTGCAAGGACCAGCGGTTTCATGGCCCCATACGCCGGCGGCGATAGCGGTCCTCTTGGTCCTGACGCCCCTTGATCCGACGACGCTGAAGGGCCCTCTGGCGAGGCATGACCTGGAGCTCGTGGTGGCGAAGCTCGGTCCTACAGCGGCGGATCTCCCGATCCAAAGCTCGGAGCAACAGCTGGTCGTTGACGTAGGGCCAAAGCAGGGCCGTGAGTTTGCCCATCTCCAGGGAGAGCTCCTCGATGTGGGCAGTGCTGAGCAACGACAAAAATTGCTCCACCGGCCCTCGGGGCAGCTCCGGAGCGGGAAAGACCTGGAGGCAGCCGACACCGCCTCGGATCTCTTCGGCCAATCTGGCCCTTTGAGGGGCCAAGCCCATACGGAGGAACTCCACGTTGTGGGCCCCCTCCTGGATCTGGAGATAGGCCAGTGCGCCGGAGGTGGCATCGCTCATGGCGGCCAAGGCCTCTTTTCGCTGCTGAAGCCGCTCCTGGAGGTGGTGTCGCATCAGGGCGAGACGCCGGAGCTCCGCCAACTTGGCCTGGCTCTGGGGATCAGCGATCGCCATCATTGGAGTCCTCCGGCACCCTCTGGGGCTGATGGGAATAGCTGAACTCCCGGAGCAACGACAGGGGAATCCGGGAGAGCCGCTCCTCGGGGAGGAGGCAGAGAACTCTCCAGATCTCGTCGAAGGAACTGCGCTCCTTCACCGTCAGGTCGGCGAGGCAACGGTTCAAGGCCCAGAGAAAGTTCTGCTCGGCCTCTGAAAGGGTCAAGCCCGCCTTTTCCTTCTCCAGGAACTGGGCCAACAGCTCCTTGATCTGGCGGCGTAGCAACGGCGCGTGTTCGAAATCCTTGCCGTGGCCGTGGCCGATAGCGGGGGTGTAGCTCTCCATGGACAAAGCCCCGTGCCGGTCCAGCACCAACACCCCGTCGAAGAGGTCCTTCAGCGATACCAGAGGTGACGCCACGGCGGAGGCGAGGCGCTCTGAAAGGACGGTCATCGCCGTGATTCGACCTCGGCTGCTTCTCAACAGGTCCAAGAAGCGGCAGAGCTCTCCCCGGAAAGCCGTCAGGGCGCCGCGGTGGCTGTGAAAATTGCCCCGCAGCACCTGGTCCTCCTCGAAAAGCCTATACCAGGCCTCCAGCTCCAGGATGAGCAGGAACACGTCCCGGCCCTCGTCGGCTCGGGCTATGGCTCGCTGGACACCTCGCTGCAGCGGCAGCAGCGCTTGGTGCAGCGGCCGGCCGCTTCGAGAGAGGAAGAGCCCTTCCTTTTCCAGGCCCAGGTCCCTCCACAGCCCCTCCAGATCCCGCTGTTCGTCCCGGGAGGAGTCCAGAGCCACCACCGACACCCACTGTTGGTCGTAGAGAGCCCCCTGAACCAGGCCGAACAACAGCGGAAAGGTCCCCCGCCAGGAGCGGCTCTCCAAAAACAGCGACTGGCCCCTTTGGAAGGGGAAAAGGCCATCCAGGGCGGTGATGCCCGTACGCAGGGGGACCAGGCTACGGGATTCCAAGGTGAGCTGAGGTTCCACGGGGAGCTCAGTCTCGGTGCTATCGGCCCAGACCACGATATTGTCTCGACTGATCTCACCTCGTTCGTCGCAGATGCGGATCTGACAGCGGCCCTTCTCGATGGCCACCACCCGACCGAAGGAGATCCTGCCGGAGCTCTCTTGAATGGTCACCAGATCGCTGAGAGCTACCCCGGTCAAGTTCTCCACCCAGAGAAAGGCGTGGGAAAGGTGGCTGATCTGGGTCGCTCCGATTCGGGCGAGCCTCATGGCCTAGGGCCTCCTTTCTCAACGCGGTCCTCCAGCCAGCCGACGAAGCAACGACGCTGAGCGTCGGAGCCCTCGCTGGCGCAAAGCCGGACGGCCTGGCGGAGTTGCAGCACCTCCTGATGCAACGGTGCCAACGACGTCGCCAGCAACGCCTCCAGCCTCTCCAGGTCCCGGCCGGTCAAGGCTAGTGACGGCGGCGAGGGAAAGGCCTCCCACAGCGGTGTCTCCAGGTAGAGCTCCTGAAAAAGCTTGGTCAAGTCCTCCAGGACCTGCAGATCTCCATCGTCGTAGCGTTTCGAGGCCGCTTGGACCAGAGCCTGCCAAGCCAAGCCCGAACAGGCCAACTCGCCCCAGGATTCCAACACTGGCAGGGCCCGCTCCGATTCTTCTTGAAGGACGATCCCCGTCTCCATGAACCGCAGCAGCTGGAAGCCATAGGGATGCTCGGCGATGTAGGGGTACTCTTCGTCCAAGTGCCATCCCGCCAGAAAGGAGACCGACCGGCCCTGGTCGGGCCTTCGGGGCAGCGCCAAAAACTGGGAAAAAAGCTGTCGCGTAAAGTGGGGATAGCCGTTGGGCATCAGCAATTCTGGCGAGGTCTCGCCCAGCTCCAACAGCCCGGCCAGCCAAAGCCTGAGGTCGTCCACCAGGACCAATGCCCTGCCCTGCTGGCTTCCTCGGAGCTGCTGGGCCAGACAGTCGGGAACCATGGTGCGCAGAGCCGGCTTCATCCAGGGCGCTGACCAAACCACCGAGGCCCTGGGCTTCCCGGCCCGCTCTAGAGCTCGGCAGATCATCTGAAGCTCTCGAAGACCGCCCTGGCAGACCAAGAAGAACTCGTCGCTGTCCTGGCAAGCCGCTATCCTGGCACAGAGTGGGGCAAAGCCGCCGGCCAGATCCCCTACCAACACCACGCCGGAGCCCTCCCGGAGGGCCATGAATTGCTCCAGCTTGCCCAGTCCCCAGAGGCTTTTGGGCTGTCCCTGGCCGGAACCGAAGCGGAGGGGGTTAAAGCTGCCAAGGCGACGTCCCAGGGGGTCCATCACGACGCTGTACTGGGGCTCTCCCTGGGAGGTCAGGTTCCGCTGCCCCAGAAAGTGGAGCTCTGCCCCGAAGGGGACCTTCTTGGGATTATCTAAGGGGATCAGGTCCACGTGGTGGCCAGAATGGTTGCTCACCAAGCCGAACCAGGACCGGTCGGCGGTGCAGACCAGCTCCCCGAGGATCACCGGGAAGTCGACACTGGTCCTGACGTGGTCCTTTCGGAGGGCATCGACGGTGGAAGTCCTTTGCTCCGTCATGGGCGGGGCTCCTTTCGAGGCGATGGCAAGGGGATCCAGCAGGGAGGCTCGGCGGCCCAGAGCTCCTCTCTCTGTACAGCAGAAAGCTGATCCAAGAGCCCATCCTCGTAGAGGACGATGGAAGCCGGCTCCTGTCCCAGCTCTCGCAGTTCTTCGTAGGTCATCTCTGAGGTCAAGGCGATCTCCCGGCAGCCCAAGGCGGCCCATAGCCTCAAAAAGGCAGGAGACCCCACCAGCACAAGAGGTACGGCGGTCATGGCTGTCTACTCCATCAACGTCAGGCCCCTGTACAGGACTCGACGGTCTATAGGGCTCTGAAGCCCTACCAGGATGATCCCCAGGTTGCGCCACTCTAGGAGCTGACGGGCCATATAGGCCAGGGAGACCTGGATGCCCAGGGGATTGAGCCGCCGCTGGGCCAGCTGCCAGGCGAAAAACTGCCGCTCCAGCAGGACCAGTAGCGCCGACTCCTCGGCCTCGGAAGGGAGTTTCCAAAGGGTTCCCCGCAAAAGGGCCGATACCGTCTTGGCGGAGCGAAGGCTATTCTCGGTCAGGTTGCCGCCAGGAAGGAACTGGATCGCCGCTGCTTCGGGGTTTCGTTGGACTCCCAGCCAGAGCCGGAGGTTCCACAGGTCCGTCAGCCTCCGGAGATAATCGGCCACCACCGCACCGTTGTCGCCTCCGATATGGCTCAGAATCTCCCGGCCCAGGGCGAGGCAACACCCTAGATAGTGAATCTCGGCGGCCCAGAGGGCACCGCTGTTTTCCAGCAGCTCCAAGGCCTCCCAGAGGTAGCTGGACAAAGGCGAGGGGTGGTAGCGGCAGAGCTCGGCGATCTGAGCCCGGTCGCCCTGGCAGTCCCGGAGGCCACGCCAAAAGGGGCCCCGGAGGTCCCCATAGGCCAACATGGCCGAGCGGCGAAACCGCTGGGAGGACCCCAGGCCCCGCATGAACAGCTGGCCGTTTTCGATATCGGACTGCAGCGACAGCACCGCCAGCAAGCCCTTAAGCTCCCCCTGGGCCCAACGGCGCAGGTCCTCCAGGCGATCTTCAGCGAAGATCGAAATCAGTCGCTCCAGCCGTCGGCCCAGCGGGGCCCGGCTCAATAACAGCCTCTCCCGGTAGGTATCGCCGTAGGGGCTCTGGAGAATTCGCGCCTCGAAGGCGGCCAAATCGCCCTCCAGAAGCTCCTCCAGGTCCTGGGGGGAGAAGAACTCATGAAACCGAGATCGGAGACGGCCGTTGACGTAGCCGTAATTTTCCTCCTCAGTAGCCGCGTAACACCAAGAAGCCCCTGAACTTCTCCCAGCAGGTGCGGAACGTGCAGTCAACGATGGCCCCTCCCTCTCCCAGGACAAGGACCCCTCCCCATCGGTCCAGAAGCCGCTCCTCCAGGATCAGATCGGGATAACGGGGACGCAACAGCCTAGCCTCCAGGCCCTCGCAACGGAAACCGATGATCCCTCCCAGCAAGGCCCTGGTGCCGTCGACGAGCTTTATCAGATAGTCCCCGTAGTCAGGGCCCTGGCGGAACTCGGCCAGGGCCTCCCGGAGGGCCTCTTCCATTCGGGAAAAGCGAAAGTCCACCAGCCTGCGGCGTCCCTCGCTATCGATCTCCCGCAGGGTCCGCTGGTGGATCCCCTGGAGCTCCTGGCGCTTCCGCTGGTAGGTCTGCTCCAACTGAGCCACCCGTTGCTCCGCCTCGGTGCGGCGCTGGACGATCAGGGCCATGGCCTGATCCTCAAAATCGGCTTCGCTCTGACGGAGCTTGGCTTGAAAACGCTCCTCCAGGACCTCCGAGAAGGCCGCCAGGTCGGGTGACACCCTGGCCTCCGTCAGGCGAACTGAAGGATCAGCATGATGGCGACCACGAAGCCCAGGATCACCATCGTCTCAGGGATGGCCTCCAGGATGATCATGGTGCCGGCGGTCTCGGGTTTTTCAGCGATGGTCCCAGCCGCCACGCTGCCGATGCGGGCCTGGGCAAAGGCCGTGGCCACCGCTGGAATGCCCACGGCCAGGGCAGCAGCCAGAGCGATAAGTCCCTTCTCCATCAGAGATCCCTCCTATAGGCAAAGGGCTTGTAGGAAAGCCCCCTGCCGTCGTAAAACTTCCCCATGAACTCCACGTAGTGCAGACGGGCCGAGTGGAGGCCCGACTCTCCAAAGGCTAGGACGAAATTAAGCAGGTGTATGGCCAGGGCCATGAACAGCCCCAGAAAGGACAACCCCAACACGTCAATGAACTTCGACGCCGCCACGGCCAGGATAGCCGACGACAACCCGATGGCGCCGATGCGGACGTAGCTGAGGATGTTGCCAAAGGTGCTCATAGATTCCACCAGGCCGCCGATGCCGCCGCCGACCATCAGCAACACCACCCCCAGGATTCCAGCGGCCAAGCTGGCCGGTAGAGCTCCGGCAGGGAGGTATTGGCGGGCTCCCATCAGTGCCCCCACCATGGCCAGGACCACCAGGATATTGCCCAGCTTCTCCAGGGCGTGGCGTCTATGGCGGCCCCGAAAACCCTGGATCACCCCCATGGCCAGGCCGATCAAGACGTGACCGAGGCCCAGGCTGATGGAAAAGAACAGCACCGGCAACACCACGTGGGACCGCTCGACCCATAGCGGCGCCAGGTGAAAGACCCGATGGCCCAGGTCGCCGAAGAACTCCCCGAAGGCGCAACCCCAGAGAACGCTCCAAACCGCTACGGTCATCAGGATAAAGGCGCCGTCCCGGAGCACCGCCGAGGCACAGCGTCGGCGCATCCACCAAGTCAACAACAACATGACCAGCCCATAGCCGCCGTCTCCCACGATGCAGCCTGAAAAGAGCGGGAAAAAGAGGCCGATCATCACCGTGGGGTCGGTGGTGCCGTAGGCCGGCGGCCGCACCAGCTTTAAAAAGAGCTCGAAGGGCCTGAAAAAGTCGTTGTGTCGCAGCAGGATGGGTACAGCAGCGTATTGATCTGGCTCGGGGTCCTGCTCCAACAGCACCACGGAGCTACCAAAGCGCTGGGCCAGGAACTCCCGTAGCTCCGGAGCAGAGACCTGGGGAAGCCAACCCTGGATCACCAGGGCCTCGCCGATGGTCTGGCATTGCTCTAGCACCTGCAGCTGTTCCAGCTTTCGCTCGATCAGGTGGAAGAAGGCCCTTTGCTTGGGCCCCCAACGCTTCCGGGCCTGTTCTAGGGCTTGGTCCAGTTCCTGAAGCCGTCGGGAGTTGGACTCCAGGCTCTCCCTCATGGACAGGACGGCGCTGGGATAATCGTCGTCACGGCATCCCTGAGGGGGCCGCCACTGGGTGGCTCCTGAGTCTTCGAGGATGCGCCGGGCCAAGGGAGCGCAAAGTTGAGGCAACGAGACCTCGGCCAAGGCCATGTCGTCTTTGGAAAAGGGGTGCAGCTGTCCCTTGATCTCGCCCTGGGCACTGCCTTGGGCTTCTTGGATCTGTCGCATCACCCCGGGAAAGTCCTGGCGGCGAAGCCACCAAAGGCCGTGGTGGTTCCCGGGGATCTCCGGCAGTAAGGGCGCACCGACGCGGTCCAACAGGAACTGGAGCTCGTCGTTCTTCCTACGTAATTCCGCCTCTTGGGCCGAAAGGCGATCCAGGTCGTCGCGGAACTTCCTGAGACTTCCGTCGATCTCGGGGATCAGCCGCTCCAGAGGATAGACCATCCGCTCCTCCAGAGCGTCCACCTCGTTCTTTGAGACAGTCAGGTCCTTGACGCCCAGCTTCTCCATGATGGCCACTAACTGTTCCCGCAGCAGCAACAGCTGGGAAGCAGTGCCCTGGCCGTCCTGGCGGCGCTGTTGCAGCACCAACTGGAGCTTGCCGAAGTGCTGCAGCGCCGGGATCAGCATCTCTCCCAGGGATCGGGGCGCCAAGACCGTGACGCTTGACATGGGCTCAATCACGGGGCAACACCTCCTCCAGAAGGGTCGACAGAAGGGCCTTCACTTCCCCCTGAAGGCTGGTCTCGGCCTGCTGGAGCTGGTTTTGCCAGTACTCCCGGCGGCTCTGACACTCCCTCTGAAGGCTCTTCTGCAGCTCCTCCAGGGACCTGGAAAAGTCCTCTTCGGCGCTGGCGACGGTGCGCTCCACCATCTCCAAGGTCCTGCCGTCGACGGCCTTCATCCTGGCGGTCTGATCAGCCAGGTAGCTTTCGCGACGGCTTTCTTGACGGGAGGCCAAATCTTCCAGGGCCTCCAGCCACTCTCGGGGAGAGGGATCAGCGGCCATCGGCCTTACCTCTGGTCATAAGGTACCGACAGAAGTCTCCCCGGTCGATGATCCCCACCAACTGGCGACCATCTACCACGGGGAGGCGTTTGATCCGGCGGCGCAACATCAAGTCGGCCACGTTCATAATGCTAACTCGACGGGAGACGAAAAAGCACTGCCTTTGCATGTAGTCGCCCACGGATTTTTCTCGTATTTCGGAAAACTTGTGAAACAATAGATGGTTCTCCTGAAAGAGAAAGGCCTCCTGGGCCAGCACCTCAAGGTAGGTGGGCAACGAGGATCGGAGCACGTCGGACTCCGAGAAAAAGCCTGTCAAGTTCCAGGCCTCATCGACTACTGGAACGCCGCTGAAGCCGTGGCTGTGTAGGACCCGCAGGGCTTCCTCGACGGTGTCGGTCTCCATCACCGCCGTCAAGTCCCTTTGCATCAACATTTCTGCGACGATGGTATCCATCACTGTGGTTCCTTCCAGGGGAAAATCTTTAATTTCTCTCTGACCACAAACCACAAGAAGGCGAAGAGCTCCAGGTCCTTTCGCAGCCTGCGAGGCTCCTGGAGAAGGCGATACAACCACTCACAGCCCAGGTCCTGCCAGGCCTGGGGGGCCCGCTTGAGCCGTCCGGCGTAGACGTCGAAACTGCCCCCGACGCCGACGGAGAGGATGCCTTCCAGGTCCTGGCTGTGGTCCCGGAGCCACTTTTCTTGCTTCGGCTGGCCCAGGGCGACGAAAAGGATCCTGGCGCCGCTGCAGCGAATCCTCTGGGCAATTTGGTGCGAATGTCGGGGATCAAAATAGCCGTCGTCGGCGCCGGCCACGGCAAGGCCGCGATGGAGGGACTGGAGCTGCTTAGCGGCCTCCTGGGCCACGCCGGGGCGACCGCCCAACAGATAGACCGGCAGGTCGTCCACAGCGGCCAGGCGACATAGGCGGTCCATGAAATCGATGCCTGCCACCCGTTCTACCGCCGGGATGCCTAAGACCTTCAGAGCCCAGAAAAGGCCCTTTCCGTCGGGCAGGGTCAAATCGGCATCCCTAGCTATATGGCGGAACTCCGAGTCCCTGCGGGCGTGGCACAGCGCTAGAGCGTTGACGGTGACCACCATGCGAAACTCCGGCCTGGGACTGCGAAGCCAGGCCATGGCCTTGGAAAGGGCGTAGTTCATCGATATCCCGTCGATTTTCACGCCCCAGAGAGACCGCTGGGGCTGGGTATCGCTTTTGCCGCCCCAGAGGGTCCAGAGCAACGCCGCCAAAGCCAGCGCCGACATGAAGCCGAAAGCCCGCAACGGCGAGGAGCTGGGCCCCAGCTGCACAAAGGCCACGGTAGCCCCCACCAGAAGACAGATCGTCGTCACCAGCCGCACCGCGGCGGGATGGTCCACTCCCCGCTCCAAGACCTTCCCATAGAGGTAGGGCATCGACACCGGGGGCCGTCGTAGAACGGTCTGGCTGACCAACCCCAGGGAGATCTCCACCAGCGGCACCGAGTAAAAGCCCAGGGGGACTACCATCAACGCCGTGATAGCGATGCCCTTGCTCACGCCGAGGATGGACACTCCGGCCACCACCACACCCCAGACTGAGGTCAGGGCGCACTCCAGATGGCGGTAATGGTGGCCCAGGCGGCTCCAGTAGGCCCCTACCAGCAGCAGCGATCCCAGGGCCATAAAGAAGCCCTCGCCCAGTTCCTGCTCCGACAGCGAGGTGACCACCAGCATCAACGATAGGATCACGCTCAACAGGTGTCCCGCCAGCCCTGGCACTTGGTCCAACCGCTGAAACAACACCGGGAACAAAGTCATCCACAGCGTGGTGATGACCAGGGACTGAAAACTCGTCAGGTAGAGGTAGCCTCCGTCGGGGGCGGCGAAGAAGGAGATCGTCGCCCCGGTGAGGGCGAAGAAGAGCCCAGGCAGCGGGATCAGGAAGAACCATCCCTGGTCGGGATGGAGCTGCTCCATGGTGCCGATCAGCAAAGCTAGCATGGCGCTGGCGATGAGGGCACAGATCTGAGGACTGCCGCTCCAAAGCGCCAGGAGGATCAGGGCCCCCATCAGGGAGAGGTCCCGCATGTAAAAATATTGGTCTCGGCTGAGCTTTTTCCTGAAGAACCACTGAAGCAACAGGCAACTAGCCACCATGGTCAACAGCGATAAGGCCAGTCCAGCGTCGTAGTGTACCAACATCTCACAAAGACTCCTTTCCAGCCCCAAGGGCCGGCAGAGCTGATCAGCCAACATCGGAACTTGGCAAAGATCAGCCTGTGCCCATTGTAACAAAGAGCCTTGATAAAACACAACCCGCCACGGGATAGCCGATCAGCGATCCTCCTTGGTGGAGCCGCGGATCTGCTTCAGCAACGACACCATCTCCAGCGCCGCCATGGCGGCATCGGCTCCCTTATTGCCGGCCTTGCTCCCGGCTCGAAGCAGAGCCTGCTCCAGGTTTTCGGTGGTCAGCACGCCAAAGGCCACGGGAACTCGGGCCTTGAGGCCCACCTGGGCCAGCCCCTTGGACATCTCGGCGGCGACGTATTCGAAATGGGGGGTGTCGCCGCGGATCACCGCCCCCAGGGCCAAAATAGCATCGTATTTTCCCGTCAGGGCCAACTCCTCCGCTGTCAGCGGCAACTCCCATGCACCGGGGACCCAATAGACGTCGACGCCGTTCAGGTTCACGCCGTGGCGGCTCAGGGCGTCTTTGGCCCCCTCCACCAGCTTGGAACAGATCAGCTCGTTGAATCGGGAGACAATGATGGCATAGCGCTCGTTGGATCCGATAAGGTTGCCTTGGATGACTCTCATGGTGTCGGTGACCTTCTTTCTGTTTTAGCTTAGTTTTAGCTTAATTTTAGTTTAGCGCTACGGGACCTCAGCTGCCGAAATGAAGCATGTGGCCCATACGCTCTTCCTTGGTGTGGAGGTAGCGCTCGTTGAACCGGTTAGGCTGGATCTCCATGGGGATCCGCTCCACCACCTGGAGACCATGGCCCTGAAGGCCGGCGATTTTGGTGGGGTTGTTTGTGAGCAAGCGGATCTTGGAGAGGCCCAGGTCCTTCAGAATCTGAGCGCCGATGCCGTAATCCCGGAGATCGGGCTTGTGGCCCAGGGCGACGTTGGCGTCCACGGTGTCCATGCCCTGTTCCTGGAGCTCGTAGGCTCTGAGCTTTTCCACCAAGCCGATGCCTCGGCCTTCTTGGCGCATGTAGAGAACCACTCCCCGACCCTGGGTCTCGATCATCTCCAGCGCAGCCTGAAGCTGGGGGCCGCAATCGCAGCGCAGAGAGCCGAAGACGTCGCCAGTCATGCACTCCGAGTGGACCCGCACCAGCGGAGGCTCGGTGCCGGAGAGATCGCCCTTGACTATGGCGATATGGACCCGGTCGGGGTCCTGCTCCAGCATGCTCCGATAGGCCAAGGCCTTGAATTCACCGTAGGCCGTGGGGAGATGCACCTCGGCCACCCGCTCGATCAGGCGGGTGCGGTCGGATTGCCAGGCGATGAGCTGGGCGATGGACAGCATCTTGATCCCATGGGCTCGAGAGAAGACCACCAGGTCGGGCAGCTTGGCCATGGTGCCGTCGTCGTTGATGACGCTGCAGAGCACCCCCACAGGAGAGCATCCCGCCAGGACCGCCAGGTCCACCGCTGCCTCAGCGTGGCCGCAGTACTTCAGCACGCCACCCTGGCGCACCACCAGGGGAAACAGGTGGCCCGGCGAGACAAAATCCTCCGGCGATGGCTCCTCGGCCGCCAAGGCTCGGGCGGTCAGGGCCCGATCCTCGGCGCTGAGGCCTCGGCTCACCCCTCGGGCGTCTACCGACACGGTGAAATCGGCATTGGAACGCCTCTGGGCGACCATGAGGTTCAACCCAGCTTTGCGGGCCTGTGAGTCCGCCAGGGGAAGGCAGATAAGGCCCCGAGCCTGGGAAGCCATGAAGTTGATGGACTCCTTGGTGGCCTTGGCCGCCGCCATGACCAGATCGCCTTCGCTGTCGCTGTCGTCGTCGTCGACGACGATAACCATGGCGCCGGCGGCGATATCATCGATGGCCTCCTGGACGGAGCAGAAGTAGCGCTCAAAATCTTCGCTCATTGGGTACCTCCAAGGGCCTTCACCAGCCCAGTTCTCTCAGTTTCTCCAGGGTCAGCGGCCCTTCCTGCTGGATCTCCTCCGACGGGGCAAAGCCCAGCAGTCGTTCCACGTACTTGCCGATGATATCGGTCTCGAGGTTGACCAGATCGCCCTGGCGGCACACTCCCAGGGTCGTGGCCTTCAGGGTCTCGGGGATCACCGCCACGGAAAAGGCCGACTGCCCCAGCTCCGCTACGGTCAGACTGATACCGTCGACACAGACCGAACCCTTCTGGACCACGTAGCGAAAATGGTCCTCTGGCAGGGACACCCAGAGAAGGCCATCGGAGGCCCCCCGCTGCAGAGATATCACCGTTCCCACGCAGTCCACGTGACCCGTCACCAGATGCCCGTCCAGCCGTCCTCCCAGGACCATAGCCCGCTCCAGATTGACCTTGGCGCCGGGCCGGACCTGGTGGAATCGGGCCACCTTCCAGGTCTCGTCAGTGATCTCCACGACGAATCTATCCCGGCCGCGGTCCACCACGGTCAAGCAGGCGCCGCTGACGGCCACCGATTGGCCCGGGCTCAGCTCTTCGGCAAAGGAGGCCAGCACCTCCATGTCCCAGACGCTGCCGCGGCGGTAGATGGCTCGGATCTCTCCTATTGTCTCAACCAGTCCAGTGAACACGCCATGCCTCCGTGAATCCACAGATCGCCGTCGCAGTCCCGCACCGAGAGGATCCGAACGTCGCGGCGCTCTGCCATGGTCTTGAGTTTCAATCCGCCGGTCAAGGTCTTGCCCCGACCCAGAAAGGTAGGCGCCACGAAGAGCGCAACCTCGTCGCCGTAGCCGCCGGCTAGGCAACTGGATATTAGAGTGCCGCCGCCTTCGATCATCAGTCTTGCCACGCCCTGCTGGGCCAGATCCCGAAAGATGGCCCCTAAATCGGGCTTTCCAGCAGCGTCGGCGGGGACAAACCTGGCCCGGGAGGCCAGCCACTCCGGAACGGCCGCCCCTTGAAGCCCGTAGACCAGGGCCTGGTCGGTCAAGGCGGCGCAGTGGGGCGCCACCTTGGAGAATTGACCATCCACCAGGATGGGCCGCGGTGACAGCCCCTCGGTGGCCCGCACCGTTAGGGCCGGATTGTCCTGGATCAGCGTGGCCGATCCCACCAGGATGGCGTCGTTTTCGGCTCGCAACATGTGGGCCTTCTGCCGGGCCAGCTCGCCGGTGATCCACCGGCTCTGTCCATCGGCCAGGGCTAGATCGCCATCCAGCGACGCCGCGGCCTTCAGGGTGATCCAGGGGATACCTCGACGCTGGAGTGACAGAAAACCGCGGTTGATCCAGCGGGCCTCCTGTTCCAACACCCCTGTGACCACGTCGATTCCGGCCTGTCGAAGCAGGGCCACGCCCCGGCCCGACACCTTGGGATTGGGGTCGATCAGGGCGATGACGCAACGCCGGATCCCGGCCTCGATCAGCCGAGGGGCACAGGGCGGCGTACGGCCCTGGTGGCTACAGGGCTCCAGGGTCACGTAGGCCGTGGCGCCCCGGGCTCGGGGCCCCGCGCCGGCCAGGGCCATGGGCTCGGCGTGGTCCATACCGCAGGCCTTGTGGTATCCCTGGCCCACCACGACGCCGTCGTTGACTATGACACAGCCCACCATGGGGTTGGGCGACGTCCGGCCCAGACCTCGCCAGGCCAGGCTAAGGGCTCGTCTCATATGATGTTCATCGATCCATCGCTGTCTCATCGATGGGCTGGCTCCTCTCCCTGGTACTGTCCCCGCAAGTGCCGTAAAATTCTCTCCGCTTGGGTCGGGCCGATGCCGGACACCCGCTGAAGCTCCTGGGAGTCCAGCTCGGCGATGCGCTGCACGCTGCCGAAAGCGGCTAAGAGCTGAGCGGCCCGGTGCTTTCCGATGCCTGGCACCTCCTCCAGCGCCGAGCGGCTGAGCCTGGCCACTCTTCTGTGGCGGTGGGTAGTTATGGCGTAACGGTGGGCCTCGTCGCGGACCCTCTGGAGCAACCGCAAAGCCGGATCGGTCCGCTCCAGGGCCAGCGGCGACTTCTGGGGATCGGTGAAGATCAGCTCTTCCCGCTTGGCCAAGGCCACCGTGGCGATGGTCACCGGCACCTCCTCCAGGGCTTGGCGAGCGAAGGCCAGCTGTTCCGGCCCACCGTCGATGAGGATCAACTGGGGCAAGGGGCTTTCAGTCTTCAGCTGATGGCGATACCGCCGCAACACCGTCTCCCTCATCGAGCGAAAGTCGTCGATGCCCTGGACGGTCTTGATCAAAAAACGCCGGTACAGCGATGGATTGGCGTAGCCCTGTTCGAACACCACCGCCACACCGTAGGTCTCATGTCCCGAGGAATGGGAGATGTCAAAGCCATCAATCCGCCAGGGCACCGTGGCCAGGCCGCAGAGCTCCTGAAGGCGCAGCAGGGCCTCCCAGGTGTCCTCGTCGAGGTCCCCCGTCAAGGTAGAGGATATTTTCTGCCTCGTCAATCGCCAAAGGGCTCTGATGGTGTCCCGGGTCTTGGCGGCCTCCTCGAAGCGAAGCTCCTGGGCGTAGCGGTCCATGCGCTTTCGTAGCCGGGCGATGAGCCCGGCGGTCTGCCCCTGAAGGAGCATCACCACGTCGTCGACGACCTGGCGGTACTCCTTAGCGGAGCACTTGCCGACGCAGGGAGCCCCGCAACGCTTGAGGTCGTACATCAGACAGGGCCGGCTGGGAGGGCTTTTGATCAGGTCGTAACCGCAGGTCCGCAGCGGGAAAAAGTCCCGGATCAGTTTGAGCAGCTCCCGCAAGGCCCCCGCCGAAGTATAGGGGCCGAAAACCTGGCCGCTTGGGTCCATCTGGCGGGTCAGGATCGCTCTTGGATAGGGATCCTGGGTGATCACCACGTAGGGGTAGCGGGTCCCCATTTTCAGTTCCACGTTGAAAAAAGGCTGGAGCTTTTTGATCAGCCGGCTTTCGACGATAAAGGCCTCGGCTTCAGTCTCGGTACGGATAAAACTGACGTCCGCCACGGTCTGGACCAGCTTTCTCAGCCGGGGAATCGCGAAATCCCTGTGGTTAAAGTAGGAAGACACCCGCCGCTTCAAGTTCTTGGCCTTGCCCACGTAGATGGTCTTCCCCGAGGGATCGTGCATCAAATAGACGCCAGGACGATGGGGCAAGGTCCGAAGGATCCCGCGGATCCGTTCCCTCCGTTGGTCCTCCATACGATGGCATTCACCTCTATCTCCGGCTCCAGACAACTGCAAAAAGGGGAACCGTGTATAATGGTCGTGACTCTACCATATGCCATTTTAGCAGATCGGAGGCAATACCCCATGGCACTGATGCTCTACAACGATCTCAGCCGAAAAAAGGAGCCCTTCATACCCCTGCACCAGGGAAAAGTGGGCTTCTATAGTTGCGGCCCTACGGTATACGACCACTTTCACATCGGCAATGCCAGGCCCTTTATCGTCTTCGACGTGCTGCGGCGCTACCTGGAATTCTCGGGCTATCAGGTGACCTTCGTCCAAAACTTTACCGACATCGACGACAAGATGATCGATCGAGCCAATCGGGACCAGATCACCGTGGAAGCCCTGGCGGAAAAGACCATCGCTGACTACTTCGAGGACGCCGACACCTTGGGGATCAAGCGGGCCACCTATTACCCCCGGGCGACCCACTACATCCCCGCCATCATCAACCTGATCGGCACCCTCATCGAAAAGGGCCACGCCTACGAGATCGACGGGACGGTCTACTTCGACGTCAACAGCTTTCCCCAGTACGGCAAGCTGTCCAAGCAGAGCATCGAGGACCTCCAATCGGGGATTCGCATCGACATCGACGACGTCAAAAAAAGCCCCCTGGACTTCGTGCTCTGGAAGCCCCAAAAGCCCGGCGAACCGGCCTGGGAAAGTCCCTGGGGCATGGGAAGGCCGGGATGGCACATCGAGTGCAGCGCCATGTCCATGGATCTTATCGGCGACACAGTGGACATCCACTCCGGCGGCATCGATCTGACCTTCCCCCACCATGAAAACGAGATAGCCCAGGCCGAGGCAGCCACGGGCAAGCCCTTCGTCCGGTTCTGGCTCCATAACGAGTACATTTTGATCAACAAGGAGAAGATGGCCAAGTCCCTGGGCAACTTCCTATCGGCCCGGGAAGCCCGCAAGCACTTCTCTCCCCTGGCGATCCGAATGTTCATGCTCAGCGCCCACTACCGCTCGCCGGTGAACTTCACCAACGAGGCCCTGGAACAGGCCGCCGCCGCGGTGGAACGGCTCCGCAACTGCTGGAGCGACCTGCAGTTCGCCAAGGCCAACCGTCCCATCGCCCAAGACCGGACCGGCGAGGACTTCCTGGCTGAGCTGGATCAGATTCGGGGGCGCTTCGTGGCCGCCATGGACGACGACTTCAACACCGCCGCAGCGCTAGGCGACGTCTTCGACGCCGTCAGAGCCGTCAACACCTACCTGAAACACGAGACCCTGGACGCCCGCGCCCTTGAGAAGGCCGAGGCCTTTTTCAAGGACCTGGAGACCATCATGGGCCTTATCGGCATCGACCAGATGGAAGGGATAGAAAGCGACGCCGAGGCCGCAGAGATCCAGGCCCTCATCGATCAGCGAAAAGAAGCCCGAGCCGCCAAGGACTTCCAGCGCTCCGACGCGATCCGCGACGAGCTGACGGCCCGGGGCATCGTCCTGGAAGACACCCCCGACGGCACCAAATGGAAGCGCAAGCTCTAATCCGACTGCTCCAGCCATCCCCGCTTCGGCGGGGATTTTTTCGTCTCCGCCAAAGGCCCCAGGGGCAGGTCGTCAAAAAGGCCTTGACTGACCAATTTTGACCATATATAATCCCCTCGAAAAAGCTACGAAAACCCTTCAAAGGGGAGTGATTCCATGAACCTCAACAAATTAACCCAAAAATCCCAGGAGGCCCTGGCCGAGGCCCAGAACCTAGCCATGACCTACGGTCACCAGGAGATCGACATCGACCACTTGGTGCTGGCGCTGCTGAACCAGCGGGAGGGACTGATCCCGGCGCTGCTGGAGAAAATGGGCTGCAGCGCCAAGGCCATCGCCGTCAGGATCGAGAGCCTTTTAAGCCACAAGGCCCGGATCACCGGTGGCTACGACAAGGACCGAGTCTACCTCTCCAAGGATCTGTCCCAGGCCTTTGTGGCGGCGGAACACCAGGCTGCTGCCCTCAAGGACGAGTACGTCTCGGTGGAACACCTTCTGGCTGCCGTCCTGGAGGGTCACAGCCCCGCCGAGAGGGTCCTAGCGGAAAGCGGCGTCACCAAGGAAGGTTTCCTCAAGGCCCTGGAGTCCCTGCGAGGCGGCGCCCGGGTGCAGAGCGCCAATCCTGAGGAGACCTACGAAGCCCTGAAAAAGTACGGCATCGATTTGGTGGAAGAAGCCAAGCGGGGCAAGCTGGACCCCGTGATCGGCCGGGACGACGAGATCCTCAGGGTAATCCAGATCCTCAGCCGCAAGACCAAGAACAACCCCGTCTTGATCGGCGAGCCCGGCGTGGGCAAAACCGCCATCGTCGAGGGACTGGCCCAGCGAATCGTCAACGGCGACGTGCCCGAGGACCTGAAGGGGCGAACCATCTTCG
>CAZCKP010000003.1:0-1121 GCA_964499295.1 uncultured Synergistaceae bacterium
GTGTTCATGGTCATGACCGCGTCGATGCCGGTGATGAAAAAAAGCCTGAAATCCTGGCCGGCAAACCAAAAGCCCATCTCCCGCAGAGTGTCCACGGTGTGGCTGGGCTCCTCGCGGTCGATCTCCAGCCGGGAGACCGAAAACCTGGGGTTGTCCAAGGTGGCGAGGAAGGTCATCATGTAGCGATCCTCCGGCGCCGTTACCCTTCGAGATGATTTGTGGTAAGAATATCCCGTGGGGACGAAGATCACCTCGTCCAGCGCCAGGGCCACCAGGGCCTCCTGGGCCGCTAGAAGGTGGCCGTAGTGCAGGGGGTCAAAGGTGCCACCCATGACGCCGACCCGCAACCCTGTGGCCTTGGCTCCCTGAAAGATCCCGTCGACGACCATGGATCAACAGGACCGTTCCGGCTCGAAGGTAAAGGAGACATCGCCAATGTGGACAGTGTCACCTTCCTGGGCACCGGCGTCTTCCAGCATCTCCTCCACTCGGAACTGCCGAAGGATGCGCATAAATCGTACGGCAGCTTCTTCCTGGCCGAAGTCGTAGCGGGCCGAAGCGGCCTCGATCCGCCGGTGGATTACCCGGTAGACGCCGGACTCTTCCAGAACGATCCTGGGCTTTTCCCTAGAGGGGTTCTCTAGCTCCTGGGGAAGGTCGAAGAGCCTATAGCTTCCCTGGGGCCTGGGGTTTTGGCGCACCACCTCCACGATTCTCTTGATCAGCTCCTGCACCCCTTCGCTGAAGAGAGCGCTGGTGGTGGCCACCGGGACCTTTTGCAGGGCGAAGAAGGCCTCCACCTCGCTGGCCGTGGAGCGCTGGCGAAGCAGGTCCACCTTGTTGAGCACCACCATATAGGGCCGCCGGGTCAGATCGGCGTTGTACTGCCGGAACTCCTCCATCAGGGTCTTCCACTGGCCTATAACCTCTTGGGGATCATCGCTGGAGAGGTCCAGCACGTGGAGGATCACCCGGGTTCGCTCGATATGCCGCAGAAAGTAATGGCCCAGTCCTCGGTTCAGGTGAGCCCCTTCGATTAATCCCGGCACGTCGGCCAGGACGATTTTCTGGTCGTCCACGGTGAGCACGCCCAGGTTGGGCGACAGCGTCGTGAAGGGATA
>CAZCKP010000003.1:1221-41400 GCA_964499295.1 uncultured Synergistaceae bacterium
CCATCGTAGACGATGGTACCACAGGGAACTTGGATCGTCATGTCCTTGCCGTCGGCTCCGTACTTCATGGCGCCCTGGCCTGAGGCCCCGTGATCGGCGGAGAAACGGCGGTGGTACTGGAAGTCGGTGAGGGTGACCAGGCTATCGGCGGCTTCCACGTAGATGCTGCCGCCCCGACCGCCGTTGCCGCCGTCGGGACCGCCCTTGGGGACGAACTTTTCACGTCGGAAACTCACGCACCCATTGCCGCCTCGACCTGCCTTGACATGGATGCGGACCAAATCGACAAATTTCAGGGTCCTCACCTCATCGGAAACTACAAAAAATGGGCCCCCTGCAGGACAAGGGCCCAGAAACACGTCCAGATACTACGCCTAGGCGACCACGGTCTCTTCGACGCGCACGACCTTCTTGCCGCCCTTGGTGGCGAATTTTACGATCCCGTCCTTGAGGGCAAAAAGGGTGTAATCTCTGCCGAGCCCCACGTTCAACCCGGGGTAAAACCGGGTCCCCCGCTGACGGACCAGGATGTTGCCGGCCTTGACGAGGCAGCCGTCGCTTTTCTTCAGTCCCAGCCGCTGGGCGTTGGAATCCCGGCCGTTGGTGCTGCTGCCCTGTCCTTTTTTATGAGCGAAAAACTGCAAGTTCATATTTTTAAACAGCATGTTCGGATACCTCCAGATAGGTCAAGTAACCGCTATAGGAAGAGGCGGTTTCCTTCAGAGCCCGTAAAATTGTCTCTACCAGAACCCGACGTTCCTCTCCGCCCTGGTCTCCCCAGCGGAGCTCAATCAAGGCCTTCTCCTGGTCGACTTGCTGCCACAACGGCAAGTGCAGTACCTCGACGAGGCCGATGGCCAGGGTCTGGACCAGCACGCTGACGGCGGCACAGACTACGTCGGAGCCTTCCTCGGCGTAGCCACTATGTCCCAGGACCTGGAGCCCCACCGGAACCTGACGGCGCAAGAAGACCGTTACCCGAGTCAAGGAGAGCTAAAGGTTGATGGAATCAATGGACACCAGCGAATAGGGCTGCCGATGGCCGCGGAAACGGCGGTAGTTGGTCTTGTTCTTGTACTTAAAGACGATGACCTTCTTGGCCTTGCCCTGCTCCAACAGGGTGGCGGAAACGGTGGCGCCTTCTACCAGTGGTGAGCCCAGGGTGACCCCGTCGTCATGGCACACCATCAGGACCTTGTCAAAGGTCAGCTGGGAGCCCGGTTCGAAGTCCAGCTTCTCCACCTGAAGTCGCTGGCCCGGGGTGACGCGATACTGCTTTCCGCCGGTCTCGATAATTGCGTACACGTTAGGTCCTCCTCTCGCTGGATCTGGGCGTCCCAAGGGATCTTAAACCCAGCCCACGCGGTGATATCCCGGATATTTTAATGGCTTTCGCCGGTGCCGTCAACGGTAAAAGGGCCCTCTTGTCCGTTTCGGTTCAGCAATTGACGGCCATGGCTCAGGGCCTTCTCGCTGGAGGGATCTCCCGAAAGCATTCTGGCCAGTTCCCGAACTCGATCCTCCCCTTCCAGGCGATGGATCGACGAGAGCTCTCCAGTGCGCTCCACCAGGTAGTGCCGATCCGCCAGGGCGGCGATGCTGGCCTCATGGGTCACCAGCAGAACCTGGATCCTATGGGCCAGTTGGCGCAGTTTCAGCCCGGTGAGATGGGCCGCTCGACCGCCCAGACCGGCTTCCACTTCGTCGAAGACGATGGTGGTGGCCATCAGCTCCGGAGGTAGGGCCAGCTGTAGGGCCAGCAGAATCCGACTCAACTCGCCTCCCGATGCGGCTTTGGCCACCGGCAGGGGGTTGCCATCGCCTCGTTCCAACAGGAACTCCACCTGTTCGGCGCCGCTGGCCCGTAGCTTGGTGGTCTCGGTGACCTTCACCACGAAGCGGCTCCGCTCCATGGCCAAGTCGGCCAGATGGGCCGTCACGGCCCTTTGGAGCCCCTCGGCGGCGGCGAGCCGCAACTCCCGGAGCCGCTTGGCCTCCTGGGCCGCTTGGTATCGGCTCTGGGCGATGCGCTGGCTCAAAAGGCGCTGTTGCTCCTGGGCGGACTCCAACCACCGCAGCTCTTCGGTGGCCTTATGGGAGTACTGGAGCAACTCCGACAAGGTCTGGACGCTGGCGATACGCTTGTACTTGCGAAGGCGACCCTCCAGGGACTCCAGGCGTTCCAGGGCGGCCTCCAGCTCCGAAAGCCGTTCCTGAGGCGCCAGGTCGCCCAAGACCTCGGCCAAGCCGTCCAAACCGTCGCAGAGCCTTTCTGCCGCGGCCTCGGCTCGCTCTCGCAGCTCCGGCGGCAACAGGTCACCCAGGCCCTCCAGGAGGTCTTTGATCTCCTTCAGCAGACCGCCGGTCTCGGGATCCAGCAACAGCCGGTAGCGGTGCCGAAGCTCTCGGTATCGCTGGAACTCCTCCTCGGTCTGGGCGTAGTCCTGGGCCAGCTGCTCCTCGCTTTCTGGGTCCCAGCCAGACCGCTGGAGAAACGTCGCCAGCTCCTCGGCCTGGCCGTAATGGTCCAAAATGTACTGTTCCCTTTGGCGGATTCCCCGCAGCACGCGCTCGTCGGCCAGGATGGCGTGGAACAGCTCCTCCAGTTTTCGGCGAGTCTCCAGGAGCTCCGGACCGCCGCAGCCGTCCATGATCCTAAGTTGCTGCTCCGGCGCCAAAAGCTCCAGTTGGGCAAACTGGCTCTGGATGGTGAGAAGCCCCGAGGTGATCTCGCCTATTTTGTTTAACGGTACCGGAATGCCCTGGATAAAAGCCTTGCCGCGGCCGGATCGGGACAGTTCCCGGCGGACGCAAAAGGAGCCTTCCTGGGGCTGATAGGCCTCGTCGACCTGGGGAAAGTTTCCGTCCACGAAGAAATAGGCCTCCACCGCCGCCTCGTCGTCGCCGGCACGGATGGCTGCGCTTTGGGCCCGTTTGCCGCCGACCAGTTCCAGGGCTCGGACGAGGCTGCTCTTCCCGGCGCCGCTTTCGCCGGTGATCACCGTCAAACCCGGAGTGAATTGGAGCCTGGCTTGATCCACGCCGCCGATGGACTTTAACCACAGTTCCTCAAGCATGGGGGGCCTTTCTGGGGGCCACAGGATCGAAGCCCCACATCAGTTTCTGGTGCAGCAGGTCGAAGTAGTCCAGCTGAGGCAGCGAGACCACGTTGATGTGTTGCCGTTGGGACAATAGCACCTCCATGCTCTGGCCGGGTTCTACCGGGTAGACCTCCTGGCCGTCGACAGTGAGATAGAGGTCGGTATTGTCGCCTCGAGGCTTCAGGGTCAATCGGTCCTGGGGGCCCAGGATAATGGGACGGCTGTAGAGGGTGTGGGCGCAGATCGGGGCCAGGATCATACAGGCCACGTGGGGCGGCACGATGGGCCCACCCGCCGACAGGGCGTAGGCGGTGGACCCCGTGGGAGTGGACACGACGAGGCCGTCGGCGCGGAACTCGCACATCGGGCGATCGTAGACCTCCACGCCGATGGTGACCAGCTTTGCCAATGGACCTTTGGAGAGCACCAAGTCGTTCAGGGCGAAAAAGGTCTGCTCCCCTCTCTGGCCCCGTAACGTGCCCTCCAGGAGCTGACGCCGACGGACCGTGAAGTCGCCCCGAAGGATCTGGAGGATCTCCTCCTTGGCTCGCTCGGGCTTGCCTGTAGCCAAAAAGCCCAAATGGCCCATGTTGATGCCGAACAGGGCGATCTCGGTGCCCCGGACGAAACGGGCCGCCCTGAGGAAGGTACCGTCGCCGCCGATGACCACCGCGGCGTCCACCTCTCGGAGCCACTGCTCTGCCGAGATCCCCGGCCTGTCCTGGCTCTGGGTCAGGGGCGACGGGAGCAAAAAGGAGAAGCCGGCTTCCTCCTGGGCCCAACGCCTGAGCGCATTGGCAAAGGCCATGGCCTCCTTTTTCTCCCGATTGATCAGCAGACCGATCCTCATGGGTTTTTCGTCACCTCATGTCCGATAAAATTTTTATGGGCCAGAGCCACCAGCTCCTCTAGGTCCAGATGTCCTTGGGAGGCACCCTTTCGGAGGTGGTACAGAAATTCTATGTTTCCCCTGGGGCCTCGGATGGAGGAATAGGCCGCTCCTATCAGTCCGAAGGGGGTCTGATCGGCCACGAATCGAGCCAGGTCCTCCAGGACTGCTCGGTGAACTTGGGCGTCCAGGACCAGGCCGCCCTTGGAGACTTTATCTCTGGGGGCCTCGAATTGGGGCTTGACCAACACCACGGTCTCTCCTCCATCGACGAGGACCGCCGCCATCGGCGGCAACAGCTGTTTCAGCGAGATAAAGGAGGCGTCGCAGGCCCCAAAGGAAGGCCGAGGATCGAAGTGTTCCGGCGTCATGGCTTTTGCGTTGAATCGCTCCATCACGGCCACCCTGGGATGTTGCCGTAGTTCCCAGGCTAGCTGTCCATAGGCTACGTCCAAGGCGTAGACCTTAGCGGCGCCGCTACGGATCATCACGTCGGTAAAACCTCCGGTGGAGGCGCCCACGTCCAGACAGACCCGATCCGACAGGTCCAGGCAAAAGCTCTGGATCGCCGTCAACAGCTTGTAGGCGCCACGGCTGACCCATTGGCGCTCCTGCCGCCGTAGCCGAAGGGTCACGTCGGAGGGAAATACGGCGCCGGCCTTCTGGGCCGGCTGGTCCTGAACCAACACCTGCCCCTCCAGGATCATGGCCCGGGCCCGCTCCAGGGAAGGGGCCAGACCTCGTTGGAGGAGCAGCTGATCCAGCCTAATCCTAGAGGCTACTTTCATAGCAGTCCAGGACGTGCTGGGCCGTCAAGCCAAAGCGAAGGCGCTGCTGCTCCGGCGTGGCCTGGGCAATAAAGGACCGATCCACGCCGAGGCTCTTGATCCGACAGGCTCCCGGCCTGGAGGCTGCCCAGGCGCCGAGAGCTTCTCCCACACCGCCGGTCAGGTAGTTCTCCTCCAGGGTCACCACCAGAGAACAGCTCGTTAGGACCGGCTCCAGACCCCCCCAAGGCAAAGGCGAGGCCTGCTCGAGGCAGAGCACCTGGGGTGTCGGAATCCCCCGTCGCTGGGCTAGGTCCTGAGCCTCCAAGGCCACACCAAAGGAGGGCCCCAGGGCGATTACACCCCAGGAGGACCGGAGGGACGAACTGTGCAGGAACTTGTCGGATCGCAGGGATCCCAACAGGTCCAGAGCCATGTCCCCCCGGGGATAGCGGATCATCGTCGGGCCCTGAGCAGCCAAGGCCTGGCGGAAGCAGCGCTGCAGCGACACTCCGTCGACGGGGGTCCACACCGTTAAGTTAGCCACGGCGCGGCACCACCCCAGGTCGAAAAGTCCCTGGTGGGTCTCGCCATCCTCGCCCACGAAGCCGGCCCGATCCACGGCGATGATCACCGGCAAGGACTGAAGACACACGTCGTGGACCAGTTGGTCCATGGCCCGTTGAAGGAACGTCGAGTATATCGTCGCCACAGGGCGCATCCCCCCAGCCGCCAAGGCCGCGGCGAAGGTCATCATGTGCTCTTCGGCGATGCCTACGTCGAAGAACCTCTGGGGGAAGGCCTTAGCGAAATCCCCCAAGGCAGAGCCTTCGCACATGGCCGGCGTTAGCACCACCAACCGAGGATCCTCTCGGGCCAGATCGGCTAGGATCGACGCTGCAGCGCGGCTCCAGCTCAAGCCTCCCTTGGAGGCTCCCTGAGGAGCGACGCCGTGGTACTTGACGGGGTTTAGCTCGGCTTCGACGTTGCCCTTGCCCTTCTTGGTGATCAGGTGGATCACCAGGGGGCGGCGGTAGTCCTTGGCCAGGGAGAAGACCCGCTCCAGCTGCTCCAGATCGTGGCCGTCAAAGGGTCCCCAATAGGTCAGGCCCATGTCGTCGAAGACGTTGTTGGATGAACTGAGAAACTGCTTCATCGCAGTCTTCAACCGCTCCAGACGCCCCAAGAGGGCCTGGCCTCGAGGGATAGCGGTACAGAGCTTTTTGAGACAGTCCTTAAAGCGCCGGTAGGGTTTCGAGGCACTGAGCCGGGCCAGGTGAATCGCCATGCCGCCCACGGGAGGGTTAATGGAGATGCTGTTGTCGTTGAGCACAAAGGTCACCGCGGTTTTAAGGGAGCCGGCGTGATTCAAGGCCTCCAGGGCCAGGCCGTTGATGATCGAACCGTCGCCGATCACCGCCACCACGTTGTCGTCCTGGCACTGTAGGTCTCTGGCTATGGCGTAACCCAGTGCCGCCGAGAGGGAGGTGCTGCTGTGGCCTGCCCCGAAGAAATCGTAGGGGCTTTCGCTACGTTTCAAAAAGCCGCTGATCCCCTCCTGGGTCCGCAGGGTGCCGAAGCGGTCCCTTCGGCCCGTGAGGAGCTTATAGGCGTAGGCCTGGTGGCCCACGTCGAAGAGGATTTTGTCGCCGCTGTCCAGATCGTATTGGCGCAGCAGCGCCACGATCAACTCCACTGCGCCCAGCGACGAGGCCAGATGCCCACCGTTACGGCAGGTTACCTCGGTGATCTCCTGCCGGAGCTCCTGGCAGAGCTGGGGAAGCTGCTGTAGCGATAGTCCTTTGAGGTCCCCGGGGCCCTTGACCCCATCCAGCAGGGCCATGGGTCACTGGCTCCTGTGCTGGAGGTACAGCGCCAGGTCCCTGAGGAAGCGAGCCCTTTCGCCGTAGGGTTCCAGGGCCTTTTGAGCCTGGTCGGTGTGGCGCTGCAGCAGCCGAGATGCCCCCTCGAGGCCGTAGCCCCAGATGAAAGTGGCCTTGTCCTGCTGCAGGTCCTTGCCCAGGGTCTTGCCCATCTCCTCCTGGGATCCCAACTGATCCAGTAGGTCGTCGGCAATTTGAAAGGCAATGCCCACGTGGCGACCGTACTCCTCCAGAGCCAGGCGGTCGGCTCCCAGTGCGCCGCCGATGATGGCGCCGGAGACCACCGCGGCTCTGATCAGGGCCATGGTCTTCATCGAGGCGATTCGAAAAACCAGATCCTCGACGCCGGAGCGGCTTTGGGGGTCGGTGTCCAGGACCTGGCCGCCGCAGAGGCCACTGGGGCCCAATGCGCTGGCGAAGAAGGAGACCGCCTCCATGGTGCGGTCCGGGTCGACCCTTTGGGCCTGGAGCCCCTTAAGGGCTACCTCGAAGGCGTAGAGAAAAAGGCTATCTCCCGCCACCAAGGCCAAGGCCTCGCCGAAGACCACGTGATTGGTGGGCTTGCCCCGGCGCAGGCAGTCGTCGTCCATACAGGGCAAGTCGTCGTGGATCAGCGAGGCGGTGTGAACCATCTCCAGCGCCAAAGCCATGGGCAGGGCCCTTTGGGGCGACTCCCCGAAGAGAGCGGCTCCCGCCATGGCCAGGACCGGACGGATTCGCTTGCCTCCGGCCCGTAGGGAATAGACCATGGCCTCCCACATGCGAGGGGGCACCGATTGGGGACGGTGGCTGCAGAACTTCTCCAGGTAGCCGTTGAAGATCCTCTGGTGCTCCTGGAGGTTTGCCAAAAAGGTCTCCTGAACAAAGGGGGCCATGATATCACTCCTCAGGGATTGTAAAAGCTTGGGCTTCTCCGTTCTCCGATAGTATCATAACCCTTTGCTCGGTCTGCTCCAAAAAGTCACGACACTGGCTGATCAAGCCCTGTCCCTCCTCGTAGAGGGCCAGGGTCTCCTCCAGCGGCAGGGCGCTCTTCTCCAATTGGGTTAAGATTTCTTCAATTCGCTTCATCTTTAAAGAGAACTCCACCGTCATTCTCCTCGCTTTCTTCGAAGAAAAAATTTCCCCGCCAGGGGCTTTTATGCTAAAATGCTTAGGTCTTTATGAACCTTTACGCAAAGGAGGCTGCGATACATGTCCAAGGTTTGCGCATGCTGTGGCCGCGGGCCCGTCACGGGCAACGCCATCAGCCACTCCCACCGCAGAACCCGCAGACGCTGGGAGATCAACCTGCTTTCGGTTCGGGTTGATCTCGGCGCCGGCGAGAGCCGGAAGCTTCGCATCTGCTCCCGGTGCCTTCGCTCCGGGAACGTGAAGCGAGCCATTAACGGCTGATGTAGCCTGCTTTGTGTGATTCCTTTGGCGTCAGTCCTCGTCCCAACAGAGGTAGACGCCTAGAAAGCCTTCCGCCAGGGAGATCCTCAGGGATCTCCCTTTTGTTATATTGCTGACGCTGTAGGGCAGTCCCTGTCGGAGCTGGGCGTCCTGGAGCTCCCAGCGGAGGCCTTGGGCTGTGACGCCCTGGCAGCAGTCCCCCAGGGGCAGCAGTGACAGCGCCTTGGGACTCCGTTGTATCTCCATCTCCAAGTCCTCGCCGCCTTTGAGGACCGCCAAAAACTCCCTTTCATCGGCCATGACCGGGCAGTTCCATCCCTGCTCGAGGCCCCATCGCAGGGACATGACGTTGCACCAACAATGATCGAACCGCCCACCCCAGCACCCCGTCATCACTACCAAAGGGCTTTTGCCGTCGCAGCAGACCTGGAGAGCCAATTGAAAATCGGTGCGGTCCTTTTCCACGGGAAACCGGACCTGGCGGTTGCTGTGGCTTTCCAGCCAGGGCTGGTACCGTTCCGGTAGGCTGTCGAAGTCCCCTATAACTACCTGAGGTTCCAAGCCAGCGTCGAGGCAGAGGCCCAGGCCCGCGTCAGCCGCCCAGAGCTCGCAAGCTCCCGAGGTCACGGTCCGGAACCACCGTTGATCGGGACGGCGTCCTCCCAGGGCCAGCAGGTGAAAAAACCTCCGGCTCCAGGTGCTTCGGAGCCGGAGGTGGGGCAGCTGCAGGTCCTCAGGAGCGGTACCGGTCGAGAATTTCACAGGCTCCCTCCTCGTCCACGTAGATCTCCCTTGGTTTAGCTCCATCGCCGGGGCCGACGATGCCCAACTGCTCCATGGTGTCGATCAGCCGCGCTGCCCTGGTAAAGCCGATGCGCATCTGCCTCTGAAGTCGACTGGACGAGGCTATGCCTGTCTGCAGGACGATCTGGATGGCCTCCTCCAACTTGGGGTCGTCCAGATAGACGCCGTCGGCGCCCTGTTGGCTGCCGCCCTGCTCCTCCAGATCCACGTAATCGGGATCGCCAAAGAGGTCTCTCAAGTACTCTACCACCCGAATGTTGGTCTGCTCGTCCATAAAGGGCGATTGAATCCTCAAGGGCCGGGGATGGCGGGTGCTCACGAAAAGCATGTCCCCCTTGCCCAGGAGGTGTTGGGCTCCCGACATGTCCAGAATAGTCCTGGAATCGGCCACCGAGGGCAGCGAAAAGGCGACCCGGGCGGGGATGTTGGCCTTGATGGTCCCGGTGATGACGTTTACCGACGGGCGCTGGGTGGCTAAAATCAAGTGGATACCTGTGGCTCGGGCCATCTGGGCCAGCCTGGCGATGTACTCCTCCACTTCCTTGGAAGCCGTCATCATCAGGTCCGCCAGCTCGTCGACGATTATGACGATATGGGGCAGGCGGTCCTTGGGGAGCACCTTGGCATTGTAGGAGGCCAGGTTCCGGGTCTTGGCCTGGGAGAAGGTGTCGTAGCGATCTTCCATCTCCCTAACCGCCCAGGCCAGGGCGTGGACCGCGTTGGCCGGGGTGACGATGGGCTTGGCCAAAATGTGGGGCAACGACTCGTAGATCCCCATCTCCACCCGTTTAGGATCCACCATGATAAACCTCAGGTCCGCTGGCGAGTTGTGGTAGCACAGAGCGGTGATACAGTTGTTGACGAAGATGCTCTTGCCCGAGCCGGTGGTGCCGGCGACCAGAAGATGGGGCAACTCCTCCAGGCCGACAAAGAGCATGTGGCCATCCACAGTCTGCCCCAGAGGCAGCGGCAGCGAGAGGTTCGTCCTCTGGAAGGCCTGACTCTCCAGCACCGCCCGCAACGGCACTGCCCGTCGCTTGGGATTGGGCAGCTCAATACCCACGTAGGTGGTCCCGGGAATTGGTGCTTCCACACGGACGGCCGGCACGGCCATGGCCATGGCGATGTCATTGCCCAGGGCCGACACCTTGCTGACCTTGGTGCCCGGCGCCAGCTGAATCTGGTATTGGATCACCGTAGGCCCTATGATGGTGTGGGCCAATTCGGCGGATACGCCGAAGCTGGCCAGGGCGGAGATCATCTCCTCGCCGCGCTCCTCGGCGTCCTGGTCTTCGGCTGCGCCGCCGTTGGAGACCTGGGGCCCCAGCAGATCCAGCGGTGGCGGAAAGCTCCCCTGCGGGATCTGACGCCCGTTGTAGAACTGCGGTTTTGCCTGAGGGCCAGCGGCGGGATCTTCCTCTTGGGTTATCTGGGCCTGGTCTTGAGACAGCTGAGGCGTCGCTGTTGCCGAGTCTTCCTGGTTCTCCTGGCTATTGGGCTGACCAGGAACCGCGGCGCCAACCAAGGGATCCGCCTGGGCATCTTGACGAGAGCTCTCCCGCAAATCCACGGCGGCGATCTTGGGGGGGGTATAGGTGCCTGAGGAATCGCCGCGACTGGCCACTCCGCGGCTCCATCCCACAGGGCCGACAAAGGCACCACGGCCGGCCTGTGACAGCCCCGACGCCGATGGGGCCATAGCCGTCGGAGCTGAAATCTGGCCTTGGGGAGCCGCTGCTCTGGCTGGGCTTCCCTCGATGATCCGCGGCGCCCCTCCCTGGGAGTCTCCAAAGGCGGCTTCGAAAGAGGCCTCCTGGAGCGATGGTGTTACCAGGGGCAGCCCTTCGCTGCCCGGACCAGCAGGAGCCGTAGCAGCCACCGAGGCCGCGGGGTTTTGCTGCGGTCTGGGGCGAGGGGGCATCAGGCAGTTACGATAATCCCGCTTTTGAGGCTGCTCCAGGGGCTGGCTGGCCTGGGATGGGCTACCAGAGACTGCAGTCGCTGTCTGGAGCTCCCTAACCAACCCAGCGGTGCCCCGCTGATCCTGGGGGTTTCGTTCTTCAGAGGTGTCCCGCAGCATAGCAGCGGCCTTCCGGCGCAGGAACGTGGGCTCGTCGTACTCCTCGGGATCTTCCGGGGGCTCCGGAGGCTGGTGCTGGACGAAGGAGACCCGCACCTCTTCCTGGTCGTCGTCGCGGTACGAGGGGTCCCAGCGATCGGGGACGTAGGTCGGCAGCTCCAGGTCGCCGCCAAGGCGGTGTCTCTTGGGCCTCAAGAGCAATCCCAACAGGCCCCTTCGTGACTTCCTCTCTCTGAGACCTTGGCGCCTGGGTGAGGAGTCTTCGTCTCGGCTATCTTCGTCGATTTTCTCCTTGTCCAGGTCATTGTCGAGGTCATCCAGATCATCGAGATCGTCGAGATCCTGTTCACCGCTATCGTCCAGTTCCGGAGCGGTCTCTAAATCCTGGCCCTCCTGCTGGGCCCCCTCAGGACTTTCGGGCTCTTCTTCATCGTCCAAACCTTGGGGATCCCGGGCTGAGTCCTTTCGGGAGGCCTTGGAGGACCTTCGAGAGCCTCTGGAGCGCAGCACCAGGGGAAAACATCCCCTGGACCTGTCGACTTTGATGTGGTCGTACTTTATGGCGCTGAGCAAAGCCAGTCCAAGGCCCGTCAACAGCGTCCCCAGGACACCTAAGGACCAGGGAAGCACGTTGATAAGCAGACCGCCGATCCATCCCGGGCTCAGGATTCCCGCCCCCCCCCAACCGGCCAGCTGGACGATGCCCAACAGGAGGCTGGCGGCCACGTAGAGAAACAGCGTCCCCAGCCACTGCAGCCTCACCCTGGAGGGGCGACGTCCCGCCAAGGAGCAGACGATACCATAGAGAAAGTGAAGCAGCGGGATGATCACGGCGCCGCCGCCGACTCGCAACAGCAGCACCCCCGGCAGGTCTCCCCTGACCGGAGAAGCGCCGCGCAACAGCAACGTGGCCACGATGTAAAGGCTCAGGCCGGCCATGGAGAGCTGGAACAGCCGCAGGAAAAGAGCCCCTCCGACAGGGGATTTCCTGGGGGTTTGGCGCGGTCGAAGTAAACTGAACCGTTGGGGTGTCCGCGACTTTTTCAGAATCATGGTTCTATCGCCGTTCCCTGAGGGGCCAGGGCGTGGAGTACTCCGGCCGTCGGTGACAGGGCGACTCTGTCCCTCCTTTATCTCGCATATCCCGGGCCAAACCGCGGCCCAGGCCTGAATTCATCCTTGTTAGTCCTCGTGCGCATTCGGCCCGGTCGGTGACCAAGACAAGGGGCTCTAAAGAGCGAGCTCCAGAGCCCCAGGGCCTGTCATCGCCGACGCCTCTTGCCGGTACGCTGTTTCGGCGAGGAAATCAGCCAAGGTCGGACGATGCCTTGCAGGAATTCAGGCGTTTTCAACAGTAGCCTACCATAACCGCTGTAAATCGCAACCCATCCAAGGCCTGGGATCACCAGGTCGTCGCCGCAGTGGACCTGAAAGACCTCCTCCCGTCGGGACACCGAGGCCAGGGTTTCGACGCAACCGCGACAGGGTGGTGTCAACATGCCTCCGCAGTGGCGCTCTAGGAACTGGTCCAGGCCCTGGCCATGGGTGCGGTGGATCGTCACCTCGTCAGGACCGAAGGCCGCCAGGCCGATCCAACCGCGGTCACCAGCCTGGACCGTTTCCACCTGGGCGAGGCCTCCGAAGGTCAGGACCTGGCCTACTTTGAGTGTAACCACCGTCTCGGTCAGTTCCTTTTTGGGCGACAATGCCGTTAGGCATTGAGGGCACAGCAACGGCAACCATAGGTCGCCATTGCGAAGGCCCGGAGCGTCGATCAAAACGGGCCCCTGGTCCATGGGGTGCTCCACCAGGCCCACGGTGGTCCCAGGCAGCCGTGACGCCGTGGGCAGGTCGCTTTTTAACAACCCCCTCAGCAGGGTGCTTTTGCCCACGTTAGCCGATCCCAGAAACAGCAGCTTCTCTTCTGGGGTAAAGGTCTCCTGGATGTTGCGGCGCAGGTCCGCCATGTCCCT
This sequence comes from uncultured Synergistaceae bacterium, assembly GCA_964499295.1. GTDB lineage: Bacteria > Synergistota > Synergistia > Synergistales > Dethiosulfovibrionaceae > CAZCKP01. Next base: position 14,114 of record CAZCKP010000003.1, read on the forward strand.
GGAATTGCGAGAGGAGACCACCAGGATCTGACTGGCGGGGAGGCCGGTGCGTTCCGAAATCCACCGGTGGAGCCGGTGGCGGTTTTCCCAGGGCTCCACCAGATCGGCCTTGTTGGCCACCACGAAGAGGGGCCGCTGTAGGTTCTTCAGCTCGTCGAAATCGGCATAGGATCCTTCGGAGCGGGTCAGGTCGATCACCAGAAAGACCGCTGCCACCTGAGCAGAGGCCTGCCCTACCTGGCGATAAATTTCCGGATCGCTGATAGGGGCCTTGCGAAATTTGCCGTAGTGGACCATCTGGAAACAACGCTGGCAGAGAAGGCCCGGGGCGGGCTCTTTGCCTTCGGGAAGGTATCCCGGATCCAGTGGCCTTTGACGTTGGAAGGAAGCGCCGCAGCCAGGGCAACAGACGGCAAGGGTCAACGAGACCTCTCCTCTCTAGGGGTATAGGCGCAATTAAACAGACTAATCTATAGGCAGGGCGATAGGACAGCTCCTAAGGGGCTCACCTCCGGAAGAGCTCTACCGCTTCCTGGTGCTCTTGGTAGGTCCTGCTGAACTGGTGGGTCCCGTCGCCGCGGGCCACATAGTAGAAGTAATTGTGGTTCTGTGGCGCCAACGCGGCTTCCCAGGCCTTGGCTGAGGGCACGCAGATGGGCCCCGGCGGCAAGCCCCGGCGATGGTAGGTGTTGTAGGGCGACGGGATCTCCAGGTGCCTGTAGTAGACCCGGGTCAAGTCGGTGCCCTCCAGATGCCAGGCGTAGATCACCGTGGCGTCGATTTGCAGGGGCATCTTGGCTTTTAAACGGTTCTCCACCACTCCGGCGATGATGGGATACTCGCTGTCGAAGAGGCCCTCCCGCTGGATCAACGAGGCCACGACGGCACCCTTCATGGCGGCCTCGCCGTCGGGCACTCGTTGGCCAAAGCGCTCCCACCAGGCCGCGGCGGCAGCCTGGATCACCTCTATCGGTGAGTCCTCGGCGATCAGATAGGTGTCGGGGAGCAGAAAAGCGGCGCGGCTCAACGGCGACTGGGGCAGGATCTCCACCATGGCCTCGGGAAAGTTCCCGTCATCGGCCAGGAGCTCTAGTTGCTCCTCCGATGGGATCCAATCACCTAGGGGACGCTCGGGCCAGTTTCCCGGCAGGAGCGTCGCCCTGAAGTAATAGGGCACTGCCTCCTTCAGCTGTTGGGCCACGTCCCAGCTGGGCCCCGAGGAGAGCTTGTAGACCCCAGCCTTGATGGAGCGATCGGCGTTTTTGTACCGGAGCCAGAACAGAAAGTTCCCCACGTCGGCGATCAGTCCCCGCTCCTCCATCTCCTGGGCTACCGAGGTGAGCCTCTGGCCGTGGTGGACGTGGATTTCCGCCTTGACGGCGCCTCTGCGGAAGGCCATAACGCAGAGGTCCTTCCACTGGGAAGGCCGTAGCGTCCAGGCCATGGCGAAGCCAACCATCAGGATCAGAAAGGCCAAGGTTCCCAAAATATATTTGAATTTCACCCCGTTGTCCTTCCTTCGTCACAGTATGATCATGGCATCGCCAAAGGAGAAAAAACGATATCGCCGCGTTATGGCTTCCTGATAGGCCTTCATGGTCAGGTTATAGCCGGCAAAAGCCGCCACCAGCATCAACAGGGTGCTCCTGGGCAGGTGAAAGTTGGTGATCAGGCCCTGGACGACCCTGTAGCGATAGCCAGGATAGATGTAGGCAGCGGTTTCCAAGGATCCCGCCCGAAGGCCTCCGGGAGACGAGGCCATGCCCTCTAGGGTCCGCACCACCGTGGTGCCCAGGGCGACGATCCGGCCGCCCCGGCTCTGGGCTCTCAAAAGGGCCTGATAGGTCTCGGGAGGAATCCGGCAAGTCTCGCGGTGTATCCTGTGATCCCGGATGTCTTGGACCTTCACGGGCCGGAAGGTGCCCAGGCCTACTTCCAGGGTCACATCAGCGATCTCCACTCCTCGTTGCCCCAACTGATCCAGCAGACCCTGGGTGAAGTGGAGCCCTGCCGTCGGTGCCGCGGCGGAGCTGGCTTCCCGGGAATAGACGGTTTGGTAGTCCTCGGGCGACGAGGTCCTCTCCTGGATGTAGGGCGGCAGAGGCATCTCCCCTTCTCGCTGGACCAACTGGCGGACGGAGCAGCCATGGGGAAAGGTCACCTCTCTGACTCCGTCGTCAAGACGACGGCCTACCTCCACCGTGACGCCGCTGCGGAGCTCCACCGAAGTCCCCGGGGGCACTTTGCGCCCTGGCTTGACCAGGGCCTCCCATTGGAGTTCCTGGGCGTCCAGAGGCTTCAACAGGAGCAACTCCACCCGGGCCGAGCCTGGCGCCTTGGTTCCCCAGAGCCGGGAGGCCATGACCCGGGTGTCGTTGCGGACCAGCAGGTCGCCGGGGCGAAACCACTGTAAGATCTGATCAAAGCGCTGGTGAACGATGGCGCCGCTGCTTCGGTCGATGGCCATCAGACGGCAATGGTCCCTTGGGACCATGGGAGTCTGGGCTATCAGTTCCTGGGGAAGGTCGTAGTGGTAGGTCTCGATGTCGTAGAAGTTGGGAACCGTCACCGATCTTCGCCTCTTTAATTTAGGAGGGCTACCGCTGCTGCAGCGCCGTTCCGGGATAGTAGTGTTCCAGGATCCTCTGGAAGGTCCAGCCGTGGTCGGCCATGGCCTTGGCGCCCCATTGGGAAAGGCCCACGCCGTGGCCCCAGCCTCGGCCCCAGAAGGTCACCGAGTTGCCGGTGATGGGATGGGTCACCGGAGCTGCGCTGATCCACTGGGTCCCACCGCTGAGAGTCGATGGGGATCCGTAGCCGGCGTTGCCGGTGATCTCGGCTATGGCAGCGGCCCTGCTGGAAGCAGCCTGGGGCTGAGACTGGGGCGGCGGTGCCGTCGAGCCCAGCTCCCGTTCCAGGTAATAGCTTCGACGTTGGGGGTTGATCAGCATGTCGATCAGGTCGGCCGAGGAGAACTTTTTCTGGTTCATCAGGTCCTCCAGCTGTTGCTCCTGTTCCGGCGTCAGGGCGCTAGCGCTGTTGGCCCTCCGGCGCTGGGGCTCCGCAGCGGCGGGGCCCGACTTAGGCAATAGTCCTGAGGGATCCAGTTCAAAGGCGGTGCTGCACAGCTTGGTGGGGCCGATGGCCATGCGGAAGCTGTGGCTGGACATCTCCGCCGAGCCAGCGGTGCCATCAAAGCGCAGCGTCACGGCTCGACCGGCGCTGTCCCTCCGGACGATGGTTAGCGCCGTCAGGTTGCCCAAGGCTATCCCCTTTTTGGACAGGGCCGACTGGATTTCCCTCAGGGGAATGGAGACGGTCCACTGACTGCGGGGGGATTCCACGTCGAAGGGCTCGGGACGCACCGTCAGGTAAGGCAACGTGGCGCCCCAGACGTGGCTGACGTCGGCGGTGTTGCCACCGCTGTAGGAGTGGAAAAAGGTCTCCGCCAGGGCTCCGTTGTAGGTCAGAACCTGGCCACGGGTCGAGGCGACGGCTTGGTCGCATCGGGGATCCTGGGCGTTGAGACCTCGATAGACTTGGCAGTGCACGTCCTTGCACAGGTCGTAGCCGGCGCTGCCGTGGCGGTTCAGGCCTCGCAGGGCGAAGGTCCTAGAGATGACAGCCTGGGTCTTCAGGGCCTCCATGGGCCATTGGTGGTTCATCTCCATCTTCAGGATCCCCCGGAGGTACTGCTCCAGATCGATCTGGTTGATCACCGTCAGCTGGTTTTTGGATGCCGCCAGGACGATCTGGCCCCCGTACTTGACGGAGCCGTACTGCAACGCCGAGGAACCGTTTAGGGTCACCGGAGAGCTGTAGCTTTTGCCCTTGAAGACTACGGCCCCGTTTTTCGCGGTGAAGGTCCCCGACCTGCCCACGGAAAAGCTCTGACCTCGGCGATCTCTGGCCGATATAGAAGAACCGGTGATCTGGGCCGACGCCACGCCCTGGACTAGGCCGATGCGGAGGCTTTGGGCCCGAGACGCCGGAGCCAGGATCAGGACCAGGATCAGGCCAAGGGCTAAGAGCCTAGAGAAACTCCAACTGCTGGGCGTCGTTCCGCTGGGGAACCTCTTTCCCGAGATAGCGATATGCATTGTCAGTAGCCCTCCGTCCGCGGGGTGTTCGCTCTATCATGCCCTGTTGAATCAGGTAGGGTTCGTAGATGTCCTCGATGGTCTGAGGCTCCTCATTGATGGCCGCCGCTATAGTGGAAAGTCCTACGGGGCCTCCGTTGAACAGCGTAACGATGGTGTCCAGAATCCGGCGGTCGCCGGAGTCAAAGCCTATGTCGTCAAGCCCCAACATGGTCATAGCGTGGAGCACCGTGGATTCCCTGATTTGATGGGGATCGCCGGAGACCTCGGCCACGTCCCGAACCCGCCGCAGTAGCCTCAAGGCGATCCGAGGCGTTCCCCGGGCTCGCTGGGCCACGGCATGGCAGGCCTGGTCGGTGATATCCAAGCCCAGGACCTGGGCGCCGCGGCGCAGGATGAGGCAGAGCTCCTGGTGGGTGTAGAGCCGCAATTGCTCCACGATGCCGAAACGAGCCCGCAGAGGCGAGCTCAGCAGCCCCAGCCTGGTGGTGGCTCCCACCAAGGTAAAGTGGGGCAGGTTCAGGCAGATGCTACGGGCCAGGGGGCCCTTGCCGACGACGATATGGAGGGTAAAGTCCTCCATGGCTGAATAGAGCACTTCCTCGATGGTCATCGACATCCGATGGATCTCGTCGATAAACAACACGTCGTGGTCCTGGAGATTGGAGAGGATCGCCGCCAGGTCTCCCGCCTTTTCCAAGGCCGGGCCAGTGGTGACCCGTAGTTGGCCCTTCATCTCCTGGGCGATGATGCCGGCCAGAGTGGTCTTGCCCAATCCGGGAGGACCGTAGAAGAGGATGTGATCCAAGGCTTCCCCTCTCTGGCGGGCTGCCTGGAGGTAAATTTCCAGCTTGGCTTTGATCTCCCCTTGGCCGTGAAACTCTGCCAAGGCAGTGGGGCGAAGGGATTTCTCGTCCTCGCTGGGAGGCAGGTCAAAATCGCGATGGCGTTGTTCCTGGTCCATGGCCCGTCACCTCGGGATCCTTTGCAACAGTCTCAGGCACTGTAAAATCGCCTCTTCCTCGGTCATGGCCTCGGTCTCGCCCAGCTGTTTATAGACGTTCAGGGCCGTAGCACGGTCGAAGCCCAAAGATTCCAGTGCGTCGACCACGGCTCCGCCCCTGGAGTCCCCTCTGGTTAGGGCTCCGCCCAGATCTTCCAGGCCCTGTTTCTCGATCCTGTCGGCCAACTCGAAGCAGATCCGCTCGGCCGTCTTCTTTCCGATGCCTGGCACCGACACCAGGGATCGGACGTCACCGGAGGCCACGGCTGCGATGATCTTCTGGGGCGACAGTCCCTGAAGGAGCGTCATGGCCAGCCGTCCCCCGACTCCCTTGACCAGCAACAGCAGCCGGAACATACGCCGTTCCAGACCGTCGCCGAAACCGTAGAGGGAGGGACCGGTTTCGCTGAGCTGTAACGATGTCAACAGGACCACTTCCTCCTGGAGGCGGCAGCGGTCAAAGGCACTGCGGGAGAGCACCACCTCGAAGCCCAGGCCTTGGACGTCGATGACGACAGAAAAACCCTCCTTCTGTAGGACCGTGCCCTTGATGGTGGCAATCATGGCTACCTCCCGAAACGATAGTGAGGACTGAGGAACAGCGTCAGCCCCGTCAGAGCTATGGCCAGGGCGTCGGCGGCGTCGTCGGGCCGAGGAATCTCGGTCAATCCCAGTAGTTGCTGTACCATCCGCTGAATCTGGCCCTTCTCGGCTCGTCCGTCGCCGCAGATAGTCACCTTGACCTCCGAAGGCTTGGGCTCCAGCAATGGCAGGCTGGACTGGGCTCCGGCCAATAGCACCACCCCTCTGGCCTGCCATACCGCCTCGGCAGTAGTCCGGTTTTGGCCGAAGTAAAGCCGCTCCACCGACATAAAATGAGGGGAGCAGCGCAGAATCTGCTCCCTCACTCCCTCATAGAGGGCCTTCAGTCGAATTGACGTCTCCTGATGGGGGGGCGTTTCCAGACACCCGTAGTTCAGCACCTGGTACCGGCTTCCGCTCTGTCGGACCACGCCGTAGCCCAGGCGTCCGATGCCCGGATCGATGCCGAGACAGACGATTCCGGTGCTAGCTCTCGTCACCAAGGGCCGATGAGACCTCCTCGGAGAACTCGAAGTTAGCATAGACATTCTGGACGTCGTCGTGGCCCTCCAGGAGATCCACCAGCTTCAGCATCTTTTGGGCCTTGGTCAGGTCGGAGATGGTCACCGACGTCTTGGGAACCATGATCACCTCGGCGTCGGCGATCCGATAGCCCTGGGCTTCCAGAGCCTCTTTGACGTCCATCATCACCGATGGGTCGGTGGAGACCTGGGCTTGGCCCTGGTTGATCTCGATGTCGTCAGCACCGGCCTCCAGGGCCGCCTCCATCAGCTGATCCTCGTCAACATCGCCGTCGATGGTGATGGAGCCCTTGCGCTCGAACATCCAGGCCACGCTACCGCTGGTGCCCATGGAGCCGCCGTTGTGCTCCAACAGGGCTCGGATCTCGGGGGTAGTGCGGTTGCGGTTGTCCGTCAAGGCGTCGATGAGCAGAGCCACGCCTTCGACGCCGTAGCCCTCGTAGGTCAGCTCCTCGTAGGAAGCCCCTTCCAGCTCGCCGGTGCCCCGTTTAATGGCCCGTTCGATGTTTTGGGCGGGGACGCTGGCGGCCTTGGCCCGCTCCAGAGCCGCCTTTAGACGGACGTTCATGGCAGGGTCGCCGCCGCCGTCTTTGGCGGCGATGATAATGGCCTTGATGAGCTTCTGGAAGAGGTTGCCCCTCTTGGAGTCCTGGGCGGCTTTGCGATGTTTGATGTTGGCCCACTTGGAATGTCCTGACATAGAAATCACCTCTAGATAATATTGTGTCGGGGGACCGGGGTCCCATCGCCCAGGGTTTTATATCAACGGTAACGGCCCCATTCTACCACAGCAGTCGACCGAGGGGACCTAGCGCTGTCTGTGGGCGGACCGATGGACTACTGCGGCAAATATCGCCGCAGTGTCTCCAGGGCCTCGTCGGGGCCGCAGCGGGCGACGATCTTCCCCTCCTGGAAGATCACCGCCCCCGAGGGAGAACCAGCGATGCCCAGCTGGGCCCCCTTGGCTTCCAGGGGACCGTTGACCTCGCAGCCCATCACGGCCAGGCTGAAACCGTCGGGTAGATTGGCTGTCAAGGGACGAATCTGAGAGACCAAAGCGGCCACGTCCAGCTGTCGGCGGCCACAGGTGGGGCAGGAGATCAGCTGAACTCCGCGGTGGCGCAGCTTCAGGGCCTTTAGGATGCCGTAGCCCACGGCAACCTCGTCGAGGGGATCCTGGGAGAGGCTGACCCTCAGTGTGTCTCCAATTCCCTGGGCTAATAGCTGGGCGATGCCGCTGCTGCTCTTCACGGTACCATCGATGTCGCTGCCGGCCTCGGTAATGCCCACGTGAAAGGGAAACTCGCCGAAGTCCCGCTGAAGCAACAGATTGGCCCGCAGCGATTCCTCGACGTCGGTGGACTTGGCGGAGACGATGATATCGGTGAAGTCCAGCGATAGCAACATCTCCATCTGCTCCTTCACTGCCAGAGCCAGGGCCGCCCCTCGGTCTCCGGCGACGGCCTTCAGCTGAGCGGAGTTGATGGAGCCACTGTTGGCGCCGATGCGAATGATGGTGCCGTGATGCTGGGCCCTTTTAACGACCCCGGCCAGGCGCTGGGGAGAGCCCATGTTGCCGGGATTGATCCGAATGGAGGGACAGCCCGCCTCGATGGCGACCTCGGCTAGTGCCGGATCAAAATGGATATCGGCCATCAACGGCACTGGGCTTTCCTGCAGCAACCAGGCCAGATCCTCCCTGAGGTCCAGCCTGGGAAAGGCCACTCGCACCAGCTCACAGCCCTCATCGGCCAGGCTCTGAAGCTGTTGAAGGCAGCCTTGGCGGTCCTGGAGGGGGCGCTTGAGCATGGATTCTACCCGAATGGGATGGCCTGCGCCGATGGCCAGTTTCCCGATGTAGAGAGCCTTTTTCATGGCCACCTCCTCAGCGCTCCAGAAGTTTGGCCACGTCCTGCCAGGTGACCAACAGGATCAGAGCCATCAGGATCAGGAAGCCGACAAAATGGATTCGCCCCTCCACTTCCTCGGAAAGGGGCCTACCCAAGACCATCTCCACTGCCACGAAGAGGATGCGGCCGCCGTCCAAGGCTGGAAAGGGCAAGAGGTTGAGGATGCCCAGATTGAGGCTGATCATGGCCAGAAAGGAGATCAACGGCCAAAAGCCCGCCTCGGCGGCATCGCCGGCCATGGTGGCGATGCCCACGGGCCCAGCCACCTCGGCCTGGGAGGGGTGGGCGATCATCTGGACCAGACCCCGGACCATGAGGAGGGTCATATTGACGGTGTAACCCAGGGAGTGGGCGGCGGCCTGCCACAGCGAGAACCTACGGACCGGCGGGGTTATGCCGATGAGAGGACGCTGTGATTCCGGATCCAGCCGAGGCATCAGGTCGAGGATGAACTCCTGGTCTCCTCGGCGGACCACCAAGCGGGCCGGGGCCGATCGTTCTCCGGCCAGGCGGATCTCCTGGGTCATCGAGGCCCAGTCCTCCACGGCCTTACCGTTGACCTCCAGGAGCTGGTCGCCGCTCTGCAATCCCGCCCCTTCCGCCGGATAGCCGGCCATCACCGACCCAACCTCGGCCCTGGATAGGTCCAAAACGCCGTGGCACCACAAAATCGCCGTGGCCAGCAAAACCACCAACAGGATGTTGTTAAAGGACCCCGCCGACAGGATGATCAACCGCTTCCAGGAGGGCTTTTCGAGAAAGCCCATACCGGGCTGGACCAGCTCCTGATCCCTCTCCTCGCCCATGCCGGCCAAGCGCACAAAACCGCCGACGGGCAGAGCCCGGAAGCTCCAGAGATTTCGCTTTCCCTGGCGTTGCCACAGCGCCGGGCCCATGCCGAAGGAGAATTCGTGGACCTGGACACCGCAGAGCAGGGCGGTGACGTAGTGGCCCAACTCGTGGACTATCACGCAGATCAGGATGATAAAGGCAAAGGCCAGAAGGCTGATCAGCATTTCCAATTTCGAACCTTTCTTCCCTCGGCAATCTCAACGGCCACGGCCATGCCGCGGTGGTACAGTTCCATGCGGTCCTCCAGGTCCTCTAGGTCAGCCCCAGCGTAGCTGTCCATGGCGGCTTCCACCACCTTGGCGATCTGGGGAAAGGCGATCCGCCCCTCCAAGAAGAGCTCCACCGCCGTCTGGTCGGCGGCGATGAGGATCACGGGATAGCTCCCGCCCCGTCGCAAGGCCTCGACGCCCAGAAACAGCCCCGGGAAGCGGTCCCTTTGGGGCCTCTCGAAGTGGAGATCCATGGCAGTGGGATCCAGGGGCGCCACTTCGGGCAATTCCAGGGGGACCCTCTGGGGCCACATCAACGCCGTCAATGCAGCCAGGGACATGTGGGGTTGGCTGGCCAACATCTTCAGAGAGCCGTCCACAAAGGCCGCCATGCCGTGGACCGTCGAACCAGGATGGATCACCCCGTGAATCCTGTCCCCGGACAGGCCAAAGAGGTAGTGGGCTTCCAGGATCTCGATGGCCTTGTTGATCATTGTGGCGCTGTCGACGGTGAGCTTTTTGCCCATAGACCATACGGGATGGGCCAGAGCTTGTTCCGGCGTGATCTGGAGAAATTGTTCCAGCGGAGTACGGAGAAAAGGCCCCCCCGAGGCGGTCAGGTACAGCGTCGACAAGTCCTCCCAGTTCTCGCCGTGGAGGCACTGCCACAGGGCGTTGTGCTCGCTGTCCAGCGGCCTAAGCTGGCCGTTGCGGCAAAAGGCCGTGATCCGGGGACCCAGCAGCAACGCCGATTCCTTGTTGGCCAGGCTGACTTCCTTGCCGGCTTCCAGCGCGGCCAGAGTGGCCTTCGCCGCGGCGATACCCGAAGAGGCCACCACCAGATGGTCCACGTCAGGATCCAGGGCGGCCTCCACCAGGGCCCCTTCACCTCGGGCCACAGCAAAGCCCGGCAGGTCTCTATGGGGATCCATCAGCACCACCCGCTGGGGCGCCAGCTCTCGACAGAGCTCCGGCAACAGCTGACCACCGCTGTAGGCCCCCAGGATTTGGATTTTCAGGTGCTGGGGATAGCAGCGACAGACCTCCAGGACTGAGCGGCCAACGCTGCCAGTGCAGCCGATTACGGCAATCCTCTTAGGCCCTCTGTCCATAGGCTAGACGAAAAACTCCCAGAGCATGAAGCAGAGAGAGCCGTTGATCAGGATGCTGTCGAAGCGGTCCAGAAAGCCGCCGTGGCCCGGCAGAAGGGTGCCGCTGTCCTTGACGTGGAACTCCCTCTTGAACATCGACTCCACCAGATCGCCCAACTGGCCCAGGAACCCGCAGACCACCCCGGCCATCACGAAGGGTCCGGGCTGGTAGCGCCACAACAGAGCGCAGAGGATCCCGCAGAGCAGGCTAGCAACAAAGCCACCTAGAAAGCCCTCCAGGCTTTTCTGGGGGCTGATGTGGGGACAGATCCGCCGACTCCCCCACTTGGAGCCAACCAGGTAGGCCGAGACGTCACAACTCCAGGTGCACAGGAAAATGCACAGCAACGCCGGCCAGCCGCTGACGTAGCTCCGCAACTGGATCATCAGGCTCCAGGGCAACACAATGTAGATCAGTCCTAGCAGCACCGTTCCGCAACTGCGACAGCCGAAGCTCTCACCGTCGATCTCCCGGCGGAAGGCCCCTACGAACAAGACGGCGAAGGCCGTCCCCACCAGGGTGAATAGCATGGCCCGGGCCGAGAAAAACCGCGGCGCCGCCAACATGATAGTCGCTGCCAGGTAGCCCAGGGGGCTGGGAAAGGGGTAGAAGCGCTCTATTATCCGAAAAAACTCCCACAGCGACAGCAAGGCCAGGGCCGAGGCGAAGAGGTGCCACCATAGCCCGCCCTTGTAAAGCATCGCCAGCAACAGGACTACTACCGTGGCTCCCGTGGCGGTTCGAACGACGAAGTCCCGTCGGAGTTTAATTGACCATGCCATAACGACGATTTCTCCCTTCAAAGGCGCTCAACGCCCTTTGGAACTCCTGAGCGTCGAAGTCAGGCCACAGAGTATCGGTGAAGTAGAGCTCGCTGTAGCTGCTCTCCCAGAGCAGGAAATTGCTGAGCCGAAGCTCTCCGCTGGTGCGAACGATCAGATCGGGATCAGGGACGTCGGGCAGATAGAGGAACCTCCGCAGCGACTCCTCGTCGGTGATCTCCTGGCCGGCCTCCCGGGCCGCGGCTATGGCGTCGAGGATCTCCTGGCGTCCACCGTAGTTAAAGCATACGATCAAGTCCATGGTCCGGCATGATTGGGTGGTGGCCTCGCACCAGTTCATGACTTCCAAAATTTGGCCCGGGATGCCGGAGCGGCTTCCGCAGAACCGGACCCGCACGCCGTGGTCCCGCAAAAGCCGGACCTTGCGCTGGGCGTAAAACTGGAAGAGCCTCATCAGGCCCGTCACTTCCAGGGCAGGCCGTCGCCAGTTCTCCGTGGAAAAGGCGTAGACCGAGAGATAGCGAATTCCGGCCTCGCCGGCGGCACGTACGACCCGTTCCAGCGCAGCGATACCGGCGCGATGTCCCAGCAATCGGGGCAGTCCCCGGCGCTGGGCCCAACGGCCGTTGCCGTCCATGATGACCCCCACGTGGGTCGGCAGTTTTTCCATAGGTCCTTCCTCTTGTTGGATCTCTCTCAATCAGATTGGATGGGCTTACAGCTCGTCGTAGCGTGCCTTGACGGCTTGGATGTCCTGCCAAGTTAGCGCCTTAGGCCCTCCTTTGGCTCGGCTGTCGTTACGCAAAAGATAGCTGGGGTGGTACATGGCCATTAGGTCGATGCCCCGCCAGGAAAACCACCGGCCCCGCAGCCTGGTGATGCCATCGCTGTGGAGAAACCACTTGGTAGGGGTATTCCCCAGGGTGACGATGATTCTAGGCCGAATCAGGGCTATCTGGGCCTCCAGATAGGGCTGGCACTGTAGAACCTCCTCGATCTGGGGGACCCGATTGCCGGGGGGACGGCACTTGACCAAGTTGGTGATGTACACCTCCTGGCGCTGGATACCCACGGACTCCAGAATTTTGGTCAATAACTGACCGGCCCGGCCTACGAAGGGCCGCCACTGGAGGGTCTCGTCGGCGCCAGGGCCTTCCCCGACGAACATCAACTTGGCGTCCAGGGGGCCTTCGCCGCAGACACTCCGGTGGCGGCCCTGGGCCAGGCCGCAGCGATTACAGCGATCCACGTCGTTCAAAAGGCGGCTGTAGAGGCCTTCCCGTTGGTCCGGGGCGCTACGGGCCCGGGAGAGCATCTCAATCATCGAAGAGGACCTCCGATATGTTGGAATCGATTCGCGCCACCTCCATGCCCGTCAGCTGCTCTACGGCGACGCGGATCCGCAGGGACACCTCCCTGGTCAGCTCCAAAAAGCTGAGGCTACCGGTGAGGACGCCCAGGTTAACGGCGATAACCAGCCCTTTATCGTCCTCTTTGATCTTGATCTCGTCGACCTTGGAAACCTGGGGAGCCTGGCCCGCCGCGTAGACCGAGATCTGACGGATCACCGAGGGATCGATCCGGAGGGTTCCGTAAAAGCTGAAGGGAGGCCGCACGATGGTCTTTTCACCGTCCTCCTTGCTGTTGCCAAAGAAGCTCTTCAGATGGCCCACCAGACGGCCGGTGAAGTTCCGCCGGATCTGGGCCTGGGAGACAGGGATGACGTGGCGCTTGTTCTGCTTGCGCTCGTACAGCGCCTTTTGAATCTCCTCGCCCGATGCCACTTCCTCGATGGGGATCAGCGAGCTAGGCTTAGGGAGCCCCAGGACGTTGCAGATGTCCTCCACCATCCCCTGGGACGTGGCCAGGATCATTACCCGGCAGGGGGCGTGGTTCTGGAGGTATTGGCGCACCTCCTGGCGATGCTCGGGAAAGTGGAACATGGCCCGGCGAATGGCCCGCACCATGTTTTCCTCGGTTTTGGCGCTTTTGCCGGCGACGATCCTCCCCCGCCCGATGACCAAGCCGTCGTCGATGATCAAGTCCACGTCCCGTTGGGCGGCCACGGCCTGGGCCCGCATGCTCTTGCCCGTCCCTGCGGGACCGAAAAAGGCCAGCACGTCGTAGATCCCCGGCAGGGGGTCAAAGTGCGGCGCAGCAGCCATGGGGCATCAGCAACTTTCCTTGCCGTTTTCAGCAGCGATTTCTTCAACCCAGATCTGGGCGCCCAACGAGGCCAGATGGCTGTGAATGTCCTGGTAGCCCCGTAGGATATGATGGAGTCCATGGACCCGGGATTCCCCTTCGGCAGCCAGACCGGCTAGGACCAGGGCTGCGCCGGCTCGCAGATCCGAGGCGAAAACGTCGGTACCGTTGAGGGCGTCTACGCCGTTGACCACGGCCACGTTACCCTGGACGTCCACGTTAGCGCCCATTTTCTTCAGCTCCGGCACGTGCTGCAGCCGCGACTCGAAGATGCTCTCGTAGATCGTGCTGGTGCCCTGGGCCAGGGTGAGAGTGGCCATCAGTTGGGGCTGTACGTCGGTGGGAAAACCCGGGTAGGGCAGGGTCTTCACCGATACGGCCTTGAGGCGCCGCCGCGAGGGATAGACGGTGACGGAGTCCTCGTCCCTTTGGTAGGCCACCTCGGCCTCTTCGAGTTTGGCCAGTAGGGAGTCAAAGTGCTGGGGTTCCACTCGATCCACGGTGACCTCGCCGTCGGTGATTACCCCGGCCAGCAAATAGGTGCAGGCCGCGATGCGGTCGGGAATGATGGACACCCTTCCGGAATTCAGCGGCGGACGGCCCTGGATTTGGATCATCCCAGCGCCTTCGCCCTGGATCTCGATGGAGGTGCCCATGGCCCTCAGGGCCTCGACGAGGTTGACGATCTCCGGCTCCCGTGCTGCGTTCTCGATGATGGTCTCGCCTCGGGCTAGCGACGCAGCCATCACCAGGTTTTCGGTGGCTCCTACCGAGGGAAAATCCAGGTAGATCCGACAACCCTTCAGGGACTTAGCCGAGGCGTGGATGGCGCCGCGCTTTAGCTCGATGGAGGCTCCCATCTTGGCCAGGCCCTTGAGGTGCAGGTCCAGGGGGCGGCTGCCGATGGCACAACCTCCCGGCAAGGGCATCACCACTCGGCCCTCTCGGGCTAACAGGGGGCCCAACACCAGCGAGGAGGCCCGCATCTTCTGGACCAGCGAGGCTGGAGTCTCCCAGGCGACGTCTCCACTGCGGGTGATGACCGCCGTGCCCGACCGAAAGGAGACCTGGAGCCCTAGAATCTGAAGCAACGTCATCAAGGTCTCGGTGTCCCGCAGCTGGGGAACATTGGTGACCTCTAAACTCTGGCCTTGGGCCAACAGCAGCGCCGCAGCCATCACAGGCAGCGCCGCATTCTTCGATCCCTGGGTCCGGACCCTACCCTTGAGGGGGACGCCACCAGAGATTTTCAAAACCTTCGTCCTATTCATAGAGCTCCACTCCTACTGTCACTGTCAGACGCTGTCACGGCCCTCCCAATAGCTCCTCTGGAGCCGACGACGGGCCTATTATACCACCCGATATACCGCCCGAGGACCGCTAACGAAGGAGCCCCAGGGCTCCCCAAAGGCACAGCCCTTGCAGGGCCGCCAGGATCGCCAGGGCCTGGACGCCATTGAGGCCCAGTTCCAGCAGCCTGTGATGACTGTGGCCGCGGTCGGCCACGAAAGGCGATTTCCCCCTGGCCAGACGGCGCAGGATGGCTATCAGGGTGTCCAGCACCGGGACGCCGCCGAATAGCACCATCGTCAGAAGCTGCAGCACCAGCGGAAGCTGGCGCTGGGACAGCGCCACGGTCACCAGCGACGACACCAGATAGCCCAGCAAATAGACGCCGCCGTCGCCCACAAAGATCTTGGCCCTGGGAAAATTCCAGGGCAGGATCCCCAGAACGATGGCCAGGGCGACCAGGGCCATGGTACTGCCGTTGTAGAGCAATACTGCGCCCAGGGCCAGGGCGGCCATGACCAGAGCCAAGCCGTTCATGCCGTCGATCAGATTGTAGGCGTTGGTGGTGCCGGCGATCCAAAAGAGGTTGACCAGGATCTGGATGGGACTTCGGATCTCCAGGGCCACTAGGATCAAAGCCGCGGCCAGGAAGTGGACCACCAACCGTCCCAGCGGCGGCAGGGGACGCATGTCGTCGAGATAGCCGGCGAAGAAGACTAGCGTCGCTCCGGTTACCACCATGCGGAGCAACAGCGTGTTGACGCCAAAGGACAGCGCCCAAAAAAGAAACCCCGTCCAGAGGACCAATCCGGCGCCTCGTGGCACAGGGGCTTCGTGGATCTTTCGAGGGTCAGGCTGATCGATCAGACCGAAACGGCCGGAAAGCTGGATCGAAAGAGGCGTCAGCGCCGCTCCCCAGGACAGGAAAAACAGGAACAGCAGAAGGGAGTTCATGGCCTAGCGGGTACCGAAGATGCGGTCGCCAGCGTCGCCCAATCCCGGCACAATGTAGCCGTGGTCGTTTAAATGGCTGTCCAGGGCCGCGCAATAGACCGTCACGTCGGGATGGGCTCTGTGGACCACCTCGACGCCTTCGGGAGCCGCGATGAGACAGACCAACGAGATCTTCTTGCCGCCTCGAGCCTTGATCATGGCGATGGCCGCCGCCGAGGATCCGCCGGTGGCTAGCATGGGATCCAGCAGGAAGATATCCCGTTCCTCGATGTCTCCTGGCAACTTGCAGTAGTACTCCACCGGCTCCAAGGTCTCGGGATCCCTGTAGAGGCCGATGTGGCCCACCTTGGCGTTGGGGATCAGGTTCAACACCCCGTCGGTCATGCCCAACCCAGCCCGGAGGATGGGCACCACCGCCATTTTCTTGCCCGCCAGCATATAGGCCTTGGTCTTGGTCAGCGGCGTCTCCACGTCAACCATCTTCAGTGGAAGATCCCGGGTCACCTCGTAGACCATCAACGATGCTATCTCCGACACCAGCTCTCGGAAGGTCTTCACCGGGGTGTCTTTCTGGCGGATGATGCTCAGCTTGTGCTGCACCAGGGGATGATCGAAGACCACCACCTGGCCCTTGGTCACGTCGCCGCCGTGGCTGACGCCGCGCTCGTAGGCGCTGACCTTCTCTACTCTAGCGGTGTGGCGCCCGGCCTGGAAGTCCGTCTTCAGCCATAGTTTCACCATCTCCAGAGCCAGGGACTCCGGCACAGAGCGAGCTCCCAGGGTCAATACGTTGGTGTTGTTGTGTTCCCGGCTGAGGCGAGCACTTTCCAGGTCCCAGCACGACGCCGCATAGGCTCCTGGCACCTTATTGGCGGCTATGGCCATGCCGATGCCGGAACCGCAGACCAGTATGGCCCGCTGAGCCTCGCCGGAGGCCACTCTGCGGGCCCCCTGAAGGGCAACATCAGGATAGTCGCAGGAGACCTCACCAGAATCGGTGCCCAAGTCTTGGACCTGATGGCCCATTTTCACCAAACTATCGAAGATCTTCTGCTTTAGCTGGTAGCCGGCGTGATCGGATCCGACGATGATACGCATCGATGAACCTCCTCAGTGAAGGATTTCCCCGCCCAGGATACCACAGGCCGCCAGGGGGGACAACCGAAACCTCGGAAGGACTTCGGCGCCGAGTCCCAAAAAATCGCCCTCGCCGCCGGTTCAGGTCTTGCAACCAGTGGCGAGGGCTGTCAATTCCGGTTTTTCACAGAAATTGGACACCCATAAGGGCACCGAAGAAAAAACACAGGGCCCCTGTCAGAAGGAACCCCAGGACCATACGAAGGTAGATCAGGATCCCCTGACCGCCGGCAATACGGCCGGCCAGGATCATGTTGATGGCCTTGGCTATGACTACGGCACCTAAAAAGCAACCTACCCCCAAAAGGGCCTGGAAGTTCAGGGGTGCCATCCCCCAAATCGTCGCTGATTCCATGACGGTCCCTCTCTGAACCCTAGGCTACTGGAGATGGATCTGCTTTAACACGGCCACGGCCAGCTCCAGGGCCTTTTTGCCGTCGGAAATCCCCACCAGGGGCTGTTTGCCCTCGCGGACGCAGGAGATGAAGTGCTGTAGCTCCAGCTTCAGGGGTTCCCCCTTGGGAAAGAGGGGTTGTTGGATCACTTCCATAAGGCCGGCATCCCCGTTGGGATGGACGCAGTGGTGGATCGAAACGTCCTGGGTCTCGAAGTTCACCGAGAAATAGCGGTCCTGCTCCATGATGTCCATCTGGCGGAGCCGCCGTTCCGCCACGCGGCTGACCTGGATGTCGGCGATGACGCCGTTTTTAAAGACGATCTGGGCCAGGGCCAGATCCTCATGGGGGGTTCGGACCTTGCGGCCCACGGCGGAGATGGACTGGACCTCCGACTTGACCAGGGACAGAATGATGTCGATGTCGTGGATCATCAGGTCCATCACCACGCCTACATCGCTGATCCGGGGCGAAAAGGGGCCCTGTCGCCGGGATTGGATGCATAGGGGCTCTTTGATCTCCTGTGCCAGATAGGCGATGGCGCTGTTAAAGCGCTCAATGTGACCCACCTGGAGGACCAAATGTCTCTTTTTGGCGATGTCCAACAGCTCCGAGGCCTGTTGGACAGTGGTGGTCACCGGCTTCTCCACGATGACGTGGACCCCTCGAGCCATCAGCTCCTGGGCTACCTGGAAGTGGGCCACCGTGGGCACCACCACGCTGACCGCCTCGGGGCGGCACTCCTCGACGAAACGGCGGGTGTCGGTGTAGTAGGGCACCCCTAACCTCCGACCGATGGCTTCGGCCTGGGTGGGATCGGTATCGACGACGCCTACCAGCTCGGCTCCGAGAATTTCCGTATACACGCGGGCATGGTGACGTCCCAGATGACCGACACCAACGACGCCGACTTTAATGGTCTCCACTGTAGTCACCTCATAGGAGAGCTAGAAACGTTAAAAGTCCGCGGGTATCTTACCATAAAAGGGGCAATTCGATAAAGGCCAAGGACTGGACCCAAGGGCCCGGGGATCGGGCCTCGAGGAGAACTCCTAGCGGTCTCTGCCACAGCGTCGGGCATGGTATCGCTCCACCAAGGACTGACGCACGTGGCCGATAAAGTAGAGGCTGCCGCAGCACAGCAAAGGATCGCCCTGGAGGATGGCCTCTTCAATGGCCGCGAAAGGATCGGCCATGGCCCTGGGGGGCCAGGGCCACCGAAGCGCCGAGGCCTTGCTGGCCAGGGTTAGGGCCTTTTCGCTTCTGAGACTTCCCGGCACTTCGGTGCAGATCAGCCGGATCCTGCCCAAGGTTCGACGAAGCGCCGCCAGGCCCTCCATATATTTTTTATCGGACATGGTGGCATAGACCACCGTCAGAGGGCGCCTGGGACCGAAGAGGGCCTTCAACGACTGGGCCAGGGCCTCCATCCCGTGGGGGTTATGGGCTCCGTCGAGGAACACCATGGGATTGCTGGAGATCAGCTCCAATCTCCCGGGCCAGTGGGCCTTCTCTAAGCCCCGGCGGCGATCCTCGGCACTACAGGGGAAAGAGGGCCCCAACAGCTCCATGGCCCTGAGGGCCAACGCCGCGTTCAGGGGCTGATGGGTCCCCAAAAGCCGCTCCCGCCAGAGCCCTGTCCCTTCGGGGGTGGTCAGGCGGAAGAGGTTGCCCTCCAGGGACGTCTCCAGGATCTGGACCTGGCAGTCCTCCTCCAAGACGCTGCCCAAGGCCTCTCGGTCCACGCAGATGCTGTGGAACTGTTCATTCAGCTCTGGACCTCCTCCGACAAAGAGGGCCCTTCCCCCAGTCTGGACGATGCCGAACTTCTCGGCGGCGATCCGCTCCACTGTGGCGCCCAAATAGGCCATGTGGTCCAGGGCTATAGGTGTGATCACCGACAGTTCGCGATGGTTCAGTAGGTTGGTGGCGTCGAGGCGGCCTCCCATGCCCGTCTCGACGACAGCGATCTGGACCTGCTCCTGGGCGATCAACCAAAAGGCCGCCGCTGTGAAGACCTCGAAATAGGAGGGCCGTTGATCCTTCAGCGTAGGTGTCCTAGCTATGACCGATTCCAGGACCTCCACGGCCTGGAGCCAACGCTCCGGCGGAAGGACCTGACCATCAATCAAGAGTCGCTCACCGGCGTGGAGCAGGTGGGGGCTGGTGTACAGCGCCGTCCTGTAGCCGCCTTGGGCCAACATCGAGGCCAGATAGGCCGAGGTGGAACCCTTGCCGTTGGTACCGGCCACGTGGATCACCGGAAAATCCTGGGGGCTGCCGATGGCTCGATAGAGGACCTCGGCCCGTTCGAGGCCAGGGCGAATTTGGGGGCTCGCCAGGGCCCCGAGGCGGGTTTCCACCTCCTCGTAGGCCTTGACGCGATCCAGGTCGGCCATGATCAGAGATCGCCGAGGCTGGAAAGGTTTTCGTTGATCCGCTGGATCCGGGACCGAGACTCCTCCAGGCGCTGCCGTTCCTTTTCCACTACCTCGGCGGGAGCCCTTTCCAGGAAACTGGCACTGTCCAACTTCCCTTGGCTTCGCTCCAGGTTGGCCATCACCTGTTTCAGCTCGTTCTGGAGCCGGAGAATTTCGGCTTCCACGTCCAGGAGATCGCCGGCAGGCAAAAAGACCTGTCCCCGAGACAGCACCGAGCTCAGGGCTCTCTGGGGCTTGGGTTCATCGCTGGAAATCACGGCGACGTGGTCCACCTTGGCCAGGACCTTGATCAGGTCGCTGTAACCTTCCACGAGGCCCGTCAAGGCGTCGTCGCTGCTGCGAAGCACCACCTGGTCTACCCTCTGACTGGGCGGGAGACCAGCCTCGGCCCGAAGGTTGCGGATGCTGCGGATCAGGTCCTGAAGCTGGGCCATGTCCTCCAGGACTCCCGGCCCCTGGGAGGCCCAGTCCTTGCAAGGCCAGGACTCCAGCTCTATAGATCCTTGGCCATAGTCAAAGGCGTGCCACAGCTCTTCGGTGACGAAGGGGATAAAGGGGTGCAACAGCTTCAGCACGTCCTTGAAGACCTGATTCATGACTCGACAGACCGCATCCTTGCGCTCTTCGCCCTCGTCTCCGTAGAGCGCCGGCTTGGCCATCTCCAGGTACCAGTCGCAGAGGTCTCCCCAGACGAAGTCGTAGAGGCTTCGAGCTGCCTCGCCGATGTAGTAATGGTCGAGCTGGGAGGTCACCGACTCCTCCAGTCGGCCCAGTTTTTCCAGGATCCACCAGTCCTGGAGGCGCATGTGCTCTTCCTGGGGAAGACCTTCGTACTCGCCGTCGCCCAGGTTCATCAGGGCGAAGCGGCTGGCGTTCCAGAGCTTGTTGATAAAGTGCTTGTTACTCTCGATTTTCGAGGGGCCCAGCAAGATATCCCGGCCCTGCACCGTCAAGGCCGCCATGGTGAACCTCAGGGCGTCGGCGCCGAAAAGGTCGATCATGTCCAGGGGGTCGATACCGTTCCCTTTGGACTTGCTCATCTTTTGGCCCTTTTCGTCGCGCACCAGGGCGTGGATGAAGATATCCCTGAAGGGCACCTCGTCCATAAACTCCAGACCCATCATGATCATCCGGGCCACCCAGAAGAAGATGATGTCAAAGCCGGTGACCATCACCGACGTGGGATAGTAGTACTTCAGCTCCGGGGTGTTCTCGGGCCATCCCATCGTCGAGAAGGGCCAAAGGGCGCTGCTGAACCAGGTGTCCAACACGTCCTCGTCTTGGTGCAATTTCGACGAACCGCAGTGGGGGCAGGTCTTGGGGGCCTGGGCCTGGACGATCAGCCGGTCGCAGTCCTGACAGGTCCAGGCGGGAATCCGATGGCCCCACCACAGCTGCCGGGAGATGCACCAGTCCCGAACGCCGTCCATCCACTGGTAGTAGGTTCTGTCCCAGAGCTTGGGCGTCCAGGTCATACGCCCCGCCTTGGAGGCCTCGACGCCGCGCTCCGCCAGGGGTGCTACTTTGACAAACCACTGTTCCGACAGATAGGGCTCTACCACGGTGCTGCAACGGTAGCAATGGCCTACCTGATGGGGCAACTCCTCTACCCTATCCAAGGCGCCTTCCTGGCGAAGCAGCTCCACGCTTTTCTCACGAGCCTTGGCGATGGTCAATCCGGCGGTAGCCCCTGCCTGATCGGTCATGATGCCGTTGTCGTCGATGACCTGGATCGACGGCAGCTGGTGGCGCTGGCCCACTAAAAAGTCGTTGGGGTCATGGGCCGGAGTGATCTTCACCAGTCCTGTCCCGAAGGCAGGGTCCACCATGGCATCGGCGATGATGGGCACCCGACGCCCTCCCGTCATGGGCACCACCACCTCCCGGCCCACCAGGGCGCCGTGGTTCTCGTCGCGGGGATGGACGGCCACGGCCACGTCGGCAACGATGGTCTCAGGACGGGTGGTGGCTATGGTGATGAAGCCGTCGCCATCGGCCAGGGGATAGTTCACGTAGTACAGGTGGCCCAGCTCCTCGGCGTGGTCCACCTCGATGTCGGCCAGGGCGGTGTGGCAACGGGGGCACCAGTTGACGATGTACTTGCCCTTGTAGATCAGGCCCTTCTCGTAGAGGGCCACGAAAACCTGACGAACTGCGTCGGAGAGCCCCTCGTCCATGGTAAATCGTTCCCGGTCCCAGTCGCAGGAGTCACCCAGGCGCTTCATCTGGCTGACAATGCGATCCCGGTACTCCTCCTTCCAGGCCCATACGCGCTTGACGAATTCCTCTCTCCCCAGGTCATCCCGGTTCAAGCCCTCCTCAGCCAGGCGGCGCTCCACCACGTTTTGGGTGGCGATGCCAGCGTGGTCGGTCCCGGGTAGCCAGAGGACACTGTAGCCCTGGGATCGTTTGTAGCGGCTCAGGATGTCCTGAAAGGTGTGATCGTAGGCGTGGCCCATGTGCAACGCCCCGGTAACGTTGGGCGGGGGGAGAACAATGGAAAAGGGTTTCTTTTCCGGATCGATCTTAGCGGCGAAGATTCCCTGATCGATCCACCAGTCATACCATTTTTTCTCCAGCGGCACCGGGTCGTAGGTCTTCGCCAGGTCTTTATTTCGTGCAGGCACTTCGATCTCCCCCTAACTTTAGTGAACTGGTCTTTCCGATAGAAAGCGGTCCAGATGGTCCTTCAGGGCTTCAATGGTGTTCTCCTCCTCGATGGAGCACAGCACCGGAGCGCCCCAGGAGTAGAGCCCCTCTCGGAGGTACTGCAGGGTCAGAGCGCGACGCTTGCCTCGGCTGATCTTGTCGACCTTGGTGAAGACCACCTGCAAGGGCACCTGCAACGCTGTGAGCCATTGCTGCAACATCCGGTCGTTGGCCAGTGGTCCGTGGCGAAAGTCGACGAGATGGACCACCAGGGCCAATTGTCTCCGCGAGGCGATATAGCCCTCGATCAGCGACGCCCAGGCTCCCCGCTCGATCTTGCTCCTGGCGGCGTAGCCGAAGCCCGGCAGGTCCACCAGCACAAAGCGACGGGACGCCGCTACTTCGAAAAAGTTGATGCTACGAGTCTTTCCCGGCTTGGAGCTGGTGTGGGCCAGCCTTTGGCCCACCAGGCCGTTGATCAGCGACGACTTGCCCACGTTAGAGCGGCCGGCGAAGGCTATCTCCGGCAAAGCGCTATCAGGGAACTGCTTAGGCGCAAAGGCGGTTCGCAAAACTTTGGCGCTCCAAGGTGGCATCACTGCTCCCCCTCCAGGGCATGGTGAAAGACCTCCTCGATGGATCGCACCGCGAAAAAGGTCAAGTCCTGGGCGATCCAGGGCTCCAACTCCTGGACGTCGGGACCGTTGGCAAAGGGCACTAACAGCTTGGTGATGCCCTGGCGCTTGGCCGCCAAGGACTTTTCCCGCAGGCCGCCGATGGGCAACACGTGACCTCGCAGGGAGATCTCGCCGGTCATGGCATAGCCGGGCAGGAAGGGCCTACCGGAAAAGGTGGACATCAGCGCCGTAGCCATGGTGATCCCCGCCGAGGGGCCGTCCTTGGGTATGGCCCCCTCGGGGACGTGGATATGCACGTCCAACTGGCCCCAATTGGGCTCGGGCCGCTGAGTCAGATCGCTCCAGTGAGACTTGAGGAAGCCCATGGCCGTACGGGCTGACTCCTTCATGACCTCGCCCAGGTTACCGGTGAGGATCACCTCGCCCTTGCCCTTCATAGACACCGCTTCGATAACCAGCACTTCCCCACCGGAGCCCGTCCAAGCCAAGCCGGTGGCCACACCCAACGCCGGCCGGCTGGGGATCCGCAGGTCCGGCCGACGAGGTGCACCCAGGTAATGGACCAGCCGGGTCGGCGTTACCAACCTTCGCGACGGCGTCTCAGCCTCGGAGAGGATTTCCAGGGCGGCCTTGCGGAAGATGGCGGCTAGTTTGCGGTCCAGCTCTCGGACACCGGCCTCGTGGGTGTACTGGGAGATCAGGTCCCGCAACGCCGGGGCTCCGATGGTCAGCTGGGACCGGGAAAGTCCGCTTTCGCTGTAGAGCCTGGGCAGAAGGTGCTTCTTGGCGATGTGGAACTTCTCCTCGGCCAGATAGCTGGGAAGCTCGATGACCTCCATCCGGTCCAGCAGCGGCTGGGGAATGGTGTGAGCCACGTTGGCTGTGGTGATAAACAGCACGTCGCTGAGGTCAAAGGGCAGTTCCAGGTAGTGGTCGGTAAACTGGGCGTTCTGCTCGGGATCCAGCACTTCCAACAGCGCCGAGGCGGGATCGCCTCGGTAGTCCGAGCCAATCTTGTCGATCTCATCCAGGAGCATCACCGGATTGCGGCAACCCGCCTGCCGGAGCTTTTGGACGATCCGCCCCGGCTGAGAGCCGATGTAGGTCCGGCGATGGCCTCGGATCTCCGCCTCGTCCCTCATGCCTCCCAGGGAAAAGGAGACGAAGGGACGTTGTAGCGCTCCAGCTATGGACTTGCCCAGGGAGGTCTTGCCCACGCCGGGGGGGCCGATGAGGCAGAGGATCTGGGCCCGGGCCTTCCGTCCGGCCAGCTTGCGCAGAGCCAGGTACTCCAGCAGCCGGTCTTTGACCTTCTTCAGGCCGTAGTGGTTGCCGTCCAGGACTCGGCGGACCTTGGCGAGGTCCAGGGACTGGGGCACCGACTTGGACCAGGGCAGGGCCAAGAGCCATTCCACGTAACTCCGGGAGACGGTGGATTCCGGCGACAGAGGCGCCATCTTGGACAGCTTTTGGAGCTCCGCCTCGACCTTTTTCTGTACCTCCTGGGGCAGCTGAGCTTGGCGAAACTGTTCCCGCAACTCGGCGATCTCCGGCGAGTCCTCCACTCCTAGCTCCTGCTGGATCGCCTTGAGCTGCTCTCGAAGGTAGTAGTGCCTCTGGTTCTGGTCCAGTTCCTTCTGGACCTTGCTGTGGATCTGGGCCGCCAACTCCAGCAGGTCGATCTCTGCGGCCAGATACTTCAACAGCAACTCCAGCCGGGTGCCCACGTTGAAGCACTCCAGCAGGTTCTGCTTCCTCTCCACGTCGATCATCATGTGGGAGCCGATCATGTCAGCGGCCTGGCCGGCGTCTTTGGTAGCGCTCACTGCCAAGGCCAACTCGCCGGGCAACTGAGGGTGGACTTCGACGTAGCGCTCAAAGGCCTGGACAGCGCTGAGCCTTAGGGCCTCGATGCGCTGTGAGTCGTGGTAGCCCCCAGGCGAAGCCACCACGTCGGCGGTCAGGGCCGACTGGTCCTCGCCGTAGCCTCGGACGTGCATGCGCTCCCGCCCCTCCAGAAGGACCTTGACGGAGCCGTCGGGGAGGCGGATCACCTGGAGGAGCGAACAGAGGGTCCCCACGGTGTAGAGATCCTTGTGTTCGGGATCCTCCTGGGAGCCGTTCTTCTGGGCCACCACCAGGAGGCGGCGCTTCTCGTCCAAAAGGGCCAGCTCGATAGCCCTAAGGGATCGGGGACGGCCGACAAAGAGAGGGGCCAGAACCCCGGGGAAGAGCACCGTATCCCGCAGGGGCAACACGTAGACCATGGGTTACAGCTCCTTGCCCCTGGCGCCGTAGAGTTGGGGCTTGGCTCCGTCGGTGATGCAGTCCCGGTGGATCACGATCTTCTTTATAGGAGGGGTAGCCGACGGAGCTTGATACATCAGGTCCAGCATGAGCTTTTCCAGGATGGCCCGCAGACCCCGGGCACCGGTGTTTTTGCTGGCCGCCTTCTCAGCGATGGCCCTCAGAGCCTCGGGCTGGTACTCCAGCTGGATGTCCTCGAGCTCGAAGTTCTTCTGATACTGCCGAATCAGGGAGTTCCGAGGCTCCGTCAAGACCCGGACCAGATCGTCCACGTCCAGGCTCTGGAGGGGCACAATCAGCGGCAATCGGCCCACCAGTTCGGGGATAAAGCCGTAGGCCACCAGGTCCTCGGGCTCGGTTTGCTCCAGCAGTTCGTACTTGTCCATACCGCTGCGCTTGGTCACGTCGCCGCCGAAGCCGATGACCTTTTTATTGACCCTGCGGGCCACTATGTCTTCCAGGCCGTCAAAGGCGCCGCCGCAGATGAACAGGATGTTGGAGGTGTTGATCTGGATGAACTCCTGCTGGGGGTGCTTGCGGCCACCCTTGGGGGGGATGTTGGCCACGGTGCCCTCCAGGATCTTCAGCAGCGCCTGCTGGACCCCTTCGCCGGAGACGTCGCGTGTGATCGACGTGGACTCAGACTTGCGGGAGATCTTGTCTACCTCGTCGAGGTATATGATGCCCCGCTCCGCTGCCGCCACATCGTAGTTGGCAGCCTGGACCAGCCGGGTCAGGATGTTCTCCACGTCCTCGCCGACGTAGCCCGCCTCGGTCAGAGTCGTGGCGTCGGACATGGCGAAAGGGACCTGGAGCTTTTTCGCCAAGGTCTGGGCCAACAGCGTCTTGCCGCAGCCCGTGGGACCCAGCAACAACAGATTGCTCTTGTGGAGCTCCACGGCGTCGTCGCTCTGGAGGCTGCCGTACTTGATACGCTTGTAATGGTTGTAGACCGCCACGGACATGGCCTTTTTGGCGTGGTCCTGGCCGATCACGTACTCGTCGAGATAGGCCTTGATCTCCACGGGCTTGGGCGGATCTCCGGGACCGGTGGCTCCGTCGCTAGCCTCGGGGGCCTCCGTGGCCTCGGCTGGAGCCGTGTCCCGGAGGTACATGTTACAGAGCTTGACACACTCGCTGCAGATATTGACGCCCTGGGGGCCGGCGATTAACTGCACGCCGTCCTCGCCGCTTCTTCCGCAGAAGGAGCAACGCACGCCTCCCCGTCCTTTCTGGTCTGACCGTGCCACGTTCCCCATTCCTTCCGATTATTTCACATAGGACCGCTGGAGTCCAATTTCAAAATGCAAGAATAAGGGATCGCCCCGGAGGCGTCCCTTATTCCCCAAAATCGTCCCTTAAAAGTGCTGAAACAGCGCCCATGCTAACGGCGGTCGATCACTT
This sequence comes from uncultured Synergistaceae bacterium, assembly GCA_964499295.1. GTDB lineage: Bacteria > Synergistota > Synergistia > Synergistales > Dethiosulfovibrionaceae > CAZCKP01. The sequence goes on from CAZCKP010000003.1 coordinate 40,666, forward strand.
TATCGACCAAGCCGTAGGCCATAGCCTCCTGGGCGGACAGATAGTGGTCCCGGTCCATGTCCGACTTCAGGCGACGCAGGCTCTGACCGGTGTGCTGAGCCAACAGGTTGGTCAGCAGGTCCTTGGTCTTCAGGATCTCCCTGGCCTGGATCTCGATGTCGCTGGCCTGGCCCCGGGCACCGCCCAGGGGCTGATGGATCATGATCCTGGCGTTGGGCAGAGCGATGCGCTTTCCCGGCGTTCCCGCCGCCAGCAGTACCGCAGCCATGCTGGCGGCCATGCCCACGACGATCGTCGAGATGTCACACTTGATGTACTGCATGGTGTCGTAGATCGCCAAACCCGCCGATACCGAGCCACCGGGAGAGTTCACGTAGATGCTCACGTCCCTATCGGGCCCCTCACTCTCCAAGAACAGGAGCTGGGCCACCACCGAGTTGGCCACCACGTCGTCGATCTCGTCGCCGAGAAAAATAATGCGATCCTTCAGCAGACGGGAGTAGATGTCGTAGGAACGCTCCCCTCTCCCGGTCTGTTCGATGACAAAGGGAATATACATGCTAAAACTCCTCTAGCTAGGGCTCGAACCCCGTCAGTTCTGGGCCTCCTGGCTATCCTCCAGCTCCTCCTGGGCGTTCTGCTCCGGCAGGGCCTTGACCACGTCCACCACCGTGATCTTGTCCATTATGGCCTCTAGCGTCCTTCGATAGCGAGCCGATGCGATCACATTCTGAA
>CAZCKP010000004.1:0-29884 GCA_964499295.1 uncultured Synergistaceae bacterium
TAGTGGCTAGTCATGACGGTCCTTTCCGTTGGAGCTTATCCAACTGAGCTTGAGAGATAAAACCCTACTAAGATGAGCATAGTTTGTTACTTTAACCCAGAGCCTGGAATTTTGCAAGAGCTTTAAGGCTATCAATTTTGAGATCATGCTTCCCTTGTATCTCCTGCAGTGCTGGTTCAATTTTGCCAGGGCGAAGGTCATACAATGTGTTCGCGCTGGAGGGGCAAAGGGATTGGAAAAAGGCCGTCAGGAAGGGGAGAGGCAAAAGGCCAAGGCCATAGCTCGAACCATACTGAAAAGACAGCCTGCCCATCGATTAAGATCATGGCCTACGCCGGCCTTTCGTAGCGAGATCTGGAGGATTTGAGGTCCAACCGGGAGTAGCTGGGGCCGATGTCCAGGCAGGTCGGCCAAGCCCTGGCGGAGCCTATCTTTCGGACGCTTTGGGGTGGTCTTTGGTTCCGGTCTGGCCCTTGTCACTGCCGGCGGAATGTGCTATTCTGTCCCACTGGAAGCCTTTGACTACGCCTACAGCGGGGAGGTGCATATCGTGAAGAAGGACATTCATCCCGCATATGGTCCCTGTAAAGTGACCTGCGCGTGTGGGAATCAGTTCGAGACTCAGGCTACCGTTCCTGAGATCAAGGTTGGTGTCTGCTCTACCTGCCATCCCTTTTTTACCGGCAAGAAGGGCCACGTCATTTCCGAAGCCGGACGGCTGGAGAAGTTCAACAGGAAATACGCTGGTATCAACTACGGTCAAAAAGAAACGGATTCCAACTGAGGAGAACGGGGCATCTTTGGGATGCCCCGTTTTTTTCGATGGAGCGATGCCGCCCCGGCGGGCGAGGTGTCAAGGCGATGTTTTGACGGAACCGAAAGGAGCTTGACCCAGTGAAGATCCAACTGTTGAATAAAACTCCCGACTTCCTCCGCACCATCTGGTGCGCCGGTAGGACCTGCCACAGCGAGGACACTCCCCAGGAGCTTTTCGCCATGGTTATGGACCAGGCGGCCATGGTCAAGCTGGTGCGCTATCTCATCGGCCAGAGGCACCTGAGCACCCTGGAACACTGCTCCATGACCTTCGGCGTGGCCGGGGTCTCTCGGACCCTGCTGGCCCAGTACAGCCGTCACCGCATCGGCGTCAGCCTGTCGGTGCAGAGCCAGCGTTACGTCTCCGAGAAGTCTTCCAGGACAGGGGGCTGCTTCGACTTCGTGGAGCCGCCGTCGGTGGCGGCTACGCCGGAGCGCCACAGGGCCTATCTGGAGGCCATGGAGGCGGCCCAGGGGGCCTACGACAGCCTCATCGCCCTGGGTGTGGCTATGGAGGACGCCCGGTTCGTGCTGCCTGGTGGCATCTGCACCAACTTCACCACCACCTTGAACCTGCGCTCCCTGATGGACCTCTACGAGAAGCGGGTGCTGGTCAAGGGCGCCCAGTGGGAAATTCGCCAGATGATCCAGGAGATGGCGGCGCTGGTGGTGGAGGCCGAGCCCTGGTTGGCGCCCTTTTTCCCATCCGGTGAGGAAGGGGCTCGATGACTGCCCTGGCCCGGTGGTTCTCTTGCCTCCTGGCCGCTGCCAAGGCGGCCAAGGCTTTGCCGGTGGGAGGCCAGGCCGTTATCGAAGGGGTGATGATCAAGGGCTATCAGCGCTGGGCCATGGCGGTGCGGCTCCAGGACGGCCGGATCCTTCGGGAGCACTGGCCCCTTCGGCCCTTCAAGCTCTGGGGTCTGGCGCGGTTTCCCGTGATCCGGGGCTTTTCGACGATGGTGGAGATGCTACGGGAGGGCTTTCGAGGCCTTTCCCGATCCACCGAGCTGGCTCTGGGCGAGCAGGAGCAGATGACGGCCTGGGATCTCTTGGTCACCGTGGTCGTGGCGGCTCTGTTGGTGCTGGGCCTTTTTATCGTCCTGCCAGTTTGGGGCGCCGATAGGCTGGTGGGGCTGGGACTGGTTCCGGCCTGGAGCGGTCCCCTGATGGAGGGGCTGCTGCGGGCTGTCGTATTCCTGGCCTACCTGGTTCTGATAGGCTGCTGGGGCGACATCCAGCGGGTGTTGGCTTACCACGGGGCGGAGCACAAGGTCATCAACGCCTACGAGGCCGGGGGATCCATGGCCATGGACCAGCTCAAGGCGGCCTCGCGGATCCACCGCCGCTGCGGTACCTCTTTTCTGCTGGTCGTGGTGATGGTCAGCATCCTGGTCTTCTCCTTGGTCGGCGACGGGGGCCTGTTGTGGCGTCTGGGGTCGCGGGTGCTGCTTTTGCCGGTGGTGGTGGGCCTTTCCTACGAGATCATCCGGGCCGCCAGCGTCAGCGATTGGGGCGGAGCTCTGATGAAGCCCGCCCTGTGGCTCCAGTACCTGACCACCCGGGAGCCCTCGGAGGATCAGCTGGCGGTGGCGCTCCAGTCTCTCGAAGAGGCCCTGGACAGGACGTTTTCCCAGGAGGGCGACGATGGACATAGAAGCTAAACTGAAGGACTTGGAGGGGACCTACGTTGAGCTGGAGCAGAAGATGGGAGACCCCTCCATCAGCGGCGACATCAAGAAAATGCAGGCCCTGGCCCGGAAACACGCCGACCTCCAGGACCTGGTGAACCACTATCGCCGCTATTGCCAGGTCCGAGGCGAGATCGACCAGGCCCGAGAGCTCCAAAACAGCGGCGATCCCGAACTGGCCGAGCTGGCCAAGGAGGAGCTCCAGGAGAAGGAACCCCTGTTGGGGACCATCGAGGAGCAGCTGCGGCTGCTGTTGTTGCCCAAGGACCCCAACGACGATAAAAACGTGATCGTCGAGATCCGGGCTGGTACCGGCGGCGACGAGGCCAGCCTCTTCGCCGGCGACCTCTATCGGATGTACAGCCGCTTTGTGGAGCGTCAGGGCTGGCGGATGGAGCTCATCGATGCCAACGAGACCGAGGTGGGCGGCTACAAGGAGATCGTCTTCAAGATCAACGGCCACGGCGCCTACAGCCAGATGAAATACGAGAGCGGCGTCCACCGGGTGCAGCGAGTGCCAGAGACCGAGGCGGGAGGGCGGATCCACACCTCGGCGGCCACGGTGGCGGTGTTGCCCGAGGCCGAGGACGTGGACGTGGAACTGCGGCTCGAGGACTTGGATATTGACACCTACCGCTCCAGCGGCGCCGGTGGCCAGCACGTGAACATGACCGATTCGGCAGTGCGGATCACCCACCGTCCCACAGGGCTGGTGGTGACCTGTCAGGACGAGCGGTCCCAGATCAAAAACAGGGCCAAGGCCATGATGGTGCTGAAATCCAAGCTCTACGACATGGAGCTGCAGAAACAGCAGTCCGCCGAGGCGGCTACCCGGAAGGGGCAGATCGGCAGCGGCGATCGGTCCGAGCGGATCAGGACTTACAATTACCCCCAGAACCGGGTGACCGATCACCGCATCGGCCTGACCCTCTACAAGCTGGAGTACATGATGGACGGCGACCTTTACGAGATGATCAACGGCCTGATCATGGCCGATCAGGCCGCCAAGCTCCAGGCCCTGGATGAGGCCTGAGCTTCGCCTGGGTTCGGTGCGGCGCCGGGCCCAGGCTCTTTTGTCGGTTTTTGACGATCCTGCCCTGGAAGTGGATCTGCTGTTGCAGGGTCTCTTGGGGTTGGAGCGAAGTTGGATCCACGGCCATCCCGAGGCGACTTTATCGGAACAGGAGGTCGCGGCTCTGGAGGCGGCCTGTCGTCGCCGGTTGGCCCACGAGCCTATTCAGTACATCCTGGGCCGGTGTACCTTTTGGGGCCTGTCGATCCAGGTGGGGCCTGGCTGTCTGGTGCCGCGGCCCGAGACGGAATACCTGATCCAGGCCGCCCTGGAGGTCTTTTCGGGAGGCCTCTTTATGGACTGGGGCTGTGGCAGCGGCTGCATCGCCGCGGCTATCCTGAAGGAGCGTCCCCAGAGCCGGGCGGTGCTGGTCGAGAAGAACCCCCAGAGCCTCAACTGGGCCCAAAAGAACCTGGCAGCCCTGGACCTGTCAGATCGCGCTGCCCTGGTCTCCAGCGACCATCCCAGGGACCTGCCGCCGATGGAACTGGACATGATCGTCAGCAATCCTCCTTATATACCCAGCGGCTGGATCGAGGGCTTGATGGCCGAGGTGCGGGACTACGAGCCCTTGATGGCCCTGGACGGTGGCGCCGACGGCCTGGAGCCCTATCGATGGCTTTTTGAGCTGGGCCAGAGGACCCTCAAAGCCGGGGCCTTTTTGTGCGTCGAGTTTGGCGGGAACCATCAGACCGAAGCGCTGCGGCGACTGGCGCCGGAGGGCTATCAAGAACAGGCCCTGATACGGGACTGCTCCGGCGACGATAGGGTCCTAGTCTGGCGCTACGGCGGGTGCTGCTGAAGATCCGACTTTTTTGGTATAATTTCATCGAGGCCTCGAGCCGGCCGGTTCGAGGCGACGTGAACCACCTTATTTGATGCACCCACCTAACTAAGGAGACGATGAACTATGGAAACGAGAGATCTGGTCATCATCGGCGGCGGCCCCGGCGGCCTCGCCGCGGCGATCTACGGCAGGCGGTCCGGCCTAAGCACCGTCGTCCTAGAAAAGGGCAATCTCGGCGGCGCTATCACCCGCACCGATGAGATTGAGAACTACCCCGGCATCAGCCACAGCTCCGGCTTGGAACTGGGCAAGATGTTTCATCAGCATGCCCAGGGGCTGGGCGCGGAGTTTCTGGACTGCACCGTCCAGGGCTTGGAGCTGGAGGGGGTTATGAAGCGGGTCGCCACTACCAGGGGCGACTTCCTGGCCAAGGCGGTGGTCATCGCCACGGGATCGGAGTTCCGCAAGCTGGGCTGTCCCGGCGAGGAGGAGTTCACCGGCAAGGGCGTCTGCTACTGCGCCACCTGTGACGGCGCTTTTTTCCAGGGCTGCGAGGTGGCCGTGGTGGGCGGCGGCAATACCGCCGTCGAGGAGGGATGCTATCTCACCCAGTTCGCCTCCAAGGTCTACGTCATCCACCGTCGCGACCAGTTCCGGGCCGACGAGATCGCCGTGGAGCGGATGAAGAACAATCCCAAGGTGGTGCCCGTCTATTCGACGGTGGTGGAGTCCATCCAGGGCAGCGTCTTCGTGGAGAAGCTGGTGCTGAAAAACGTTAAGACCGGCGAGATCAGCGAGCTGCCGGTGGAGGGCGTGTTTATGTTCGTTGGCAACGTGCCCAACAACCAACTGGTCAAGGACCTGGTGGAGACCGCTCCAGGGGGATGGATCAAGGTAAACGCCAACATGGAGACCAGCGTGCCGGGGATTTTCGCCGTTGGCGACGTCCGGGAGACGCCGCTGCGCCAGGTCATCACCGCCGCCGCCGACGGCGCGGTGGCCGGTCAGGCGGCCTATAAATATATTGCAGAGAACTTCCAATAGAGGTATACTCGACCTCGGACGGAGTTCGGAGGCGGGATCCGGTCGTTTGACCGCCCCGCCTTTTTTGATAGACTTTTCAAGGGACCAGAAGAACCTGAAGAATAGGATAGGAAAGAACGGGATAAAAGAAGGGGAGGCGAGACCATGATCCTGACGGTGACCCTCAACCCGGCGGTGGACGAGCAGTACCTCTTGCCCCAGTTCGAGCTGGGCAGCTGGAGCCGCGCCCAGTCGTCTCGGCGCACCCCCGGCGGAGTGGGGATCAACGTGGCTCTGACGCTGTCTCAGCTGGGCTATGACGTGGCGGCCATGGGCTTTTTAGCGGGCTTCAACGGCGACTACATCCGCGACGCACTAGCGCGGCGCAGGATCACCACCAACTTCGTCCACGTGACCGGCGAGACCCGCACCAACGTCCACATCCTCGACGGACTCGGACAGGTGGAAACGGGCATATCCGAGGAGGGGCCCTCAATAGCCCAGGAGGCCCTGGAGCGTTTTCTGGACAACTACAAGCGCATGACCTCCCGGGCTTCGGCGGTGGTCATCGGCGGCTCCCTGCCGCCGGGGGTGCCCCAGGACATCTACCGGGACCTCTGCGTTATCGCCCGGAAGGTGGGCCTGCCGGTCTACGTCGACGCCCTGGGCCCCCAGTGTCTGGCAGCGATGGACGGCAGCCCCTTCTTCGCCAAGGTGGACCACCGCTTTATCTCGGCCCTGGCGGGCCAGGTCGTGGACTCCCTGGACTCACTGGTTGCGGCGCTGCAGTACGTCCACGACCTGGGTGTCCAGTGGGCGGCGGCATCCTACCACGTCTACGGCGACGTCTACCTGACGCCGAAGGGTCTCTTTTTGGCCAGCCTCTCCGACCGAGAGTACGCTCGGTCCCTCTTCGGCGCCAGCGACGCCTTGGTGGCGGGACTGGTGGCTGCTCACAGCGAGGCCATGGACGCCGAGGACGCCGTGCGCTTCAGCATGGCCTGCGCCGTCGAGGAGAGCTCCCACGCCCTCAAGGGCGTAAGTAGCCGCGAGGCCGTGGAGCGCTGTCTGGCCTGGGTGAACATCCAGCGCCTGTGAAGGCCCTTACTGTGAGGCCCAAAAGGGGATAGGACGATGAAGCGACAGCCTATGATAGCGCTGGCTCTTCTGGTGACGCTGGCCCTCGGAGCTCCAGCCTGGGCTCAGGAAGACCAAGAGCAGGACAAGGCGAAGGCCGCCGAAGCGGCTTCAGTGGCCCGAGAGGTCAAAATCGGCCAGAGGGTGGCCGACGAGATCGCCCAGAACATGGAGCTGATCCAGGATCCCAGGGTGACCACCCGGGTTCGGATGATCTTCGACAAGCTGACGCCGGGGCTCCAGCGCCCTTTGCCCTACAACGTCCAGGTGCTGCGGTTGGGGATGATCAACGCCTTTTGCATCCCCGGGGGCAATGTCTACGTCACCACCGGCCTTTTGGATTTCGTCCACGGTGACGCCGAGCTGGCGTCGGTACTGGCCCACGAGCTGATTCATGCCGAGGGCAAGCACGGCATTATCCAGATGGAGCGCAACCAAAAGCTTTCCCTGGCGGCCTTGGCCATAGCCATCGCCAGCCGGGGCCAGGGTGCCGCCGTGATCCTCTCCAGCCTGGCCCAGGTGGCCATGTCCAGCTCCTACAGCCGCGACCTGGAGCAACAGGCCGACCAGAAGGGTCTAAAACTGCTGGTCGACGCTGGATACCCGGCGGTGGCCGCCCTGACGGTGCTGGAGGGCATGGCTGCCGAGGAGTTGACCATGCCCTGGTACGACCCGGGAATCTACGCCGACCACCCCAGCCTGGCCGAGCGGATCCGCTACATCCAGGAGCAGATCGTGGCCATGGGCCATCCCGTCCAGCGCAAGCGAGTGTTGGGGTTGCTGAAATCCTCGGTGTCCCACCAGGGAGAGCGGATCCAGCTCAGCGTCGACGACGTGGCCATCCTGGATCTGCCCTCGGGCCCAGAAAGCCTGGCCTGGCTCCAGGAGGTGGCGCTGAGGCTGGACCGGGACTTTCACATGGAGCTGTCACCCTACGACATTCGGGTCATAACCGACTATCAGGGAGAACGGGGCCTTTACATGGGGCTGGCGGAGATCTTCAGCGGTCCTCCGCCGGGCCAGGAGGCCGAGCTGGATCTGGAGGAGATTCGCTCGCGGTTGCTGACGGCCCAGGGCAACGCCCTGAAAAAACATCCTATCGCCGACTACCTCGGCTGAGGTTCCACGGAGCCCAGGCGGGAAATCGGCGGAGACCTAAGGAGGAGGCCTAGGGTGTATAGATCTCTTTACAGGCGCTACCGGCCCCAGGCCTTTGGCGACGTGATGGGCCAGGCTGCGGCGGTGGCGGTGATTTCCCGGGCCGTGGCCCAGGGATCGGTGAGCCATGCCTACCTTTTCTCAGGGCCCCGGGGCTGCGGCAAGACCACGGTGGCGCGGCTCTTCGCCAAGGCGGTGAACTGCACCGACCGCCATGGCTCGGAGCCCTGTAACCGCTGCGACAACTGCCGAGCCATCGGTCAGGGCAGTTGCCTGGACGTGGTGGAAATCGACGGCGCCTCTAACAACCGCGTCGACGAGATCCGGGAGCTGAAGGACCACGTGGCCCTGGCCTCCTTTGGCTGCACCTACAAGGTCTACATCATCGACGAGGTCCACATGCTGTCGCTGGGGGCCTTTAACGCCCTGCTGAAGACCCTGGAGGAGCCCCCTGAGGGGGTACTGTTCATCCTGGCTACCACGGAGCCCCACAAGGTCCCCGTGACGATCCGTTCCCGGTGCCAGCACATTCCCTTTCACGGCATGGCGCCCCAGCAGATCGTGGACCGCCTGACCTTTGTGGCATCCCAGGAGGGCGTCCAGGCCCAGGAGGAAGCCCTGTGGGAAATCGCCCGCAACTCCGACGGCGGTATGAGAGACGCCCTGTCGCTGATGGAGCAGGCCCTGTCGCTGGGAGAACAGCCTCTGACCCAGCAATCCATCGACCGCCTCCTGGGAGGCGGCAGCTCCGCCAAGGTCCGGCAGTGGATCACCTTGACCCGTCAGGACCCCGCCAAAGCCCTGCCCTTTTTGGAAGGGCTCTTTCGGGAAGGGGCCTCACCGGAGCGGTTTTTAAACGGCCTCTTCGGGGCACTGCGGGATCTCTGGGTGGCTGTCCGATGGGGGGGCGGAGCCCTGGAGGGCCTGGCCCTGTCCCAGGAAGTGCAGAGCTGGATCCAGTCCGAGGTCGCTCTGTGGGAGGCCCCCTTTCTGGAGGACCTGATGGCCCAAGTGGCCTCGGCGTTGCCCCAACTTCGGCGGGGGCTGTCGCCGGAGCTTTTGAGCGGCCTGTTGTTGCAGTGGATCACCGCCACGGAGCACCGGGCCAGGACCAGGGAGCCGATCAGCCCATCGGTCCCGGTGGCTCAGCCCGAGCCGGAGCCCGGCACCGGGGCTGTCCCCCAGGCTTCGAGAGAGCCCGACGAGGTCCCGCGGACTGCCGGAGAGGAGCCGTCGGATCAGCTGCCGATGGAGCTACCCCAGGGAGCCCAGCCCAAGGACGGTGCTCTGGAGGCTCGACTGGATGCCCTGATGGCCCAGGAACCCCACATCGCTGTGACCTTGACCCTGGCCGACGTCTATCGCCAGGATCGAGGGGCCATCGTGGCCTTCTCCCCTGAGGAGCGTGGGGCCTTCGAGGCCCTGGCCAACGACAGAGCCATGGAAGAAGCCTGTGAGGTCCTGTCCGAATTCGTGCCTGGCCTGGAGAGTCTAGAGCTGCGCTGGGGCCAGGAGATCCGGCGCTATCGGCCCATAGGGTTGCCCTCGCTGGAGGCTCCCACACCTAAGGTTCCAGCGACGGAGGTTCTCACGTCAGAGGTTCCTACGCCAGAGCCTCCAGCCCCGGCGGCCAAGCCCCAGGCTCCTGTCCCAGCGGAGGCGGTATCGCCGCGGCCCGGGATCGCCGCCCCCGAAGAGCCTCTCGAGGAAGGGGCGCCTCAGGAGCACCGCGATTCCCTGCTGAGGTTGGTGAATACCCTGGGCCAGGGGGAATTGCTGTACTATCGCCGGTCCGAGCCCGAGGAGATCCACGACGGATCCGAGGGATCCTGAAAGGAGCATAAAGAAGGCCTTGGAAAAGAGCTTCGTCCACCTCCACGTCCACAGCGAATACAGCCTATTGGACGGTTCGATCCGGTGTTCCGAGCTGGCTCAGAGCGCCGCGGCCTGGAACATGCCGGCCATCGCCTTGACCGATCACGGCGTGATGTACGGCGCCGTGGAGTTTTACCAGCAGTGCAAAGCCGCCGGCGTCAAGCCCATCATCGGCTGCGAGATCTACGTCGATCCTGACGGCATCGCCCAGAAGAACAAAAAGAGTCACCATCTGGTGCTGCTGGCTGCCGACGACCAGGGCTATCACAACCTGGTCAAGCTGGTGTCCATCGCCAATACCGAGGGCTTCTACTACAAGCCCAGGGTGGACCATCACCTGCTGGCCCGCTACAGCAAGGGTCTTATCGCCACGTCGGCCTGCCTAGCCGGGGAGATCCCCTGTCTGCTCCGGGAAGGCAAGGAAGAGGAGGCCCTGGCCCGGGCCCAGCTGTACCGGGACATCTTCGGCCCCGAGAACTTCTATCTGGAGATCCAGTACAACCAGTTGGCCGAGCAGGCGGTGGTCAACCGGCTGTTGGTGGAGATGTCCCGCCGCCACGGCTTTCCCCTGGTGGCTACCAACGACGCCCACTACCTCAAAAAGGAGGACTTCCACTGGCACGAGCTGTTGCTCTGCGTGGGTACCAACTCGGTGATCACCGATCCCAAGCGGATGTCCTTCGAGACCAACGACTTTTACCTGCGCTCTCCCGAGGAGATGTGGTCCTACTTCGGCGACGAGCTGCCGGACTCCCTGGAGAACACGATGCGCATCGCCGAGCGGTGCTCCTTCGAGTTCAAGCTCAAAACCGGCCACTACGCCTTACCCAACTTCGACATCCCCCCAGGGGAGACCCTGGATTCCTATCTGAGCCGCTGCGCCCTGGAAGGGCTCCAGAGCCGGCTGAGCACCGATAAGATTCCCCAGGAATATCGGCAACGGCTGGACTATGAGCTGGCCACGATCCAGCAGATGGGCTTTTCTGGCTATTTTCTGATCATCGCCGACGTGATCCGCAACTGCAAGGAGCGGCAGATCCCCATCGGTCCCGGCAGAGGATCGGCTGCCGGTTCCTTGGTGGCCTACGCCATGAGGATCACCGAGCTGGACCCCCTGGAGTTCGGCCTGATCTTCGAGCGCTTTTTGAACCCCGAGCGGATCTCCATGCCCGATATCGACACCGACGTCTCCGATAAGGGCCGGGAGGAGCTGCTGCGCTACGTGGTGGACAAGTACGGCGTAGAGAACGTCTCCCAGATCATCACCTTTGGCCGCATGAAATCCAAGCAGGCTATCAAGGACGTGGGCCGGGCCATGGGCATGGCCTATGCCGACGTGGACCGCATCGCCAAGCTGATCCCCGATGGTGTGTCGTCCATCGCCCAGGGGGTGGAGCAGACGCCCCAGCTTCAGGAACTGCGGGACGATGACGCTCAGATCCGGGAGCTGCTCAACTCTGCCGCCAGCATGGAGGGCCTGGCTCGGCACTGCTCCCAGCACGCCGCTGGCGTGGTGATCACCCCCATGGCCATGACCGACCTGGTGCCGGTGCGGAAGATCGGCGAGAACCAGGTGGTCACCCAGTACTCCATGGAACCGGTGGAGAACCTGGGGCTGGTGAAGATGGACTTTCTGGGCCTCCAGACTCTTTCGATCATCGAAGACGCCCTTGAGAACATCCGGGAAAACGGAAAAGTCGCCCCTGACATAAACGCCATCGCCCTGGACGACGGCGACACCTACAGGATGCTCCAGAGGGCCGACACCCTGGGGATCTTTCAGTTGGAGTCCGCCGGCATGCGGCGGCTGATCAAGCGGATGGCCCCGGACTGTTTCGCCGACGTGGTGGCGATTTTGGCCCTCTATCGCCCCGGCCCCCTGGAAAGTGGCATGGTGGACCAGTACGTGGAGTGCAAGCACGGCAAGGCGGTGCACTACCTCCACCCCAAGCTGGAACCGGTGCTGAAGGAGACCTACGGAGTGATCCTCTACCAGGAGCAGGTCATGAAGTGCGCCTCCGTCTTGGCAGGCTACACCCTGGGCGGCGCCGACCTGCTGCGTCGGGCCATGGGCAAGAAAAAGGTGGAGGCCATGAACCAGCAGCGGGCCACCTTCGTGGAGGGCTGCTTGAACAACGGCATCGACCAGCGCAGTGCCCAGGAAATCTTTGACATTATCCAAAAGTTCGCTGGCTACGGCTTTAACAAGTCCCACAGTGCCGCCTACGCCATGATCTCCTATCAGACGGCCTGGTTGAAGGCTCATTTCCCCACGGAGTTCATGGCTGCCTACCTGTCCAGCAAGATTGGGACGAAAAAAGAGGTCATGGCCGGTTACGTCCGGGAGGTCCGGAGCTCGGGCATTCCGGTGCTGCCGCCGGACATCAACCAATCCCGATCGGCCTTCACCGCTGCCGGCAACGTGATCCGCTTCGGTTTGGGCGCAGTGACCAGGCTGGGCGATAGCGCCCTTTCGGCCATTTTGGGCGCCAGAAAAGAAGGAGGACCCTTCCAGGACTTCTGGGACTTCCTCAGACGGGTGGACCTCCACGTGGTGGGCAAAGCCGTGGTGGAGAACCTGGTCAAGGCAGGAGCCTTCGACAGCCTCCACCAGAACCGGCGGCAGCTGCTGGAGTCGCTGGGTGACATGGCCGACTTCGCCCAGCGCTTGCACGACGACAGCGGCCAGGGATCGCTGTTTGGCGAGCAGATCGCCCAGGACCGCCCCGAGCTGGTCCAGGTAGAGGACTTCGACAGGGATCAGAAGCTGGAGATGGAACGGGAGGTCCTGGGGATGTACATCTCCGGCCATCCCTTGGACCGCTACCGGGACCAGATCCAGCCCCACGTCAACGCCGCTATCGCCGATCTGCCCCATTGGCGCAGCCAGCGCCAAGGTCCCTGTTTCGCCGCCCTGCTGAGCCGCTGGACCGAGAAGACCACCCGCCGAGGCGACGCCATGGGGGTGCTGGTTATGGAGGACGGCGAGAGGGAAATTGAGGTGATCTGCTTCGCCAAGGGCCGAGGCAGCAAGCCCTGGGCGGAGATCAAGCCTCTGCTCTTCGAGGGTAAGGCCTATCTGATCCGGGGTCATATGGACGAACGGGGAGGCACCTCGCTGATCGCCACGGACTTGGTCCCCCTGGAGGGGGAAATCCAGGGCCAGCGATTCCTGGAGGTGGCTCTGAGCGCCGAGGCCCTGCAGGGCCTGTCGTCTCGGGAACTCCTGCGGACCCTGAAGGCCTATCCCGGCGACAGGACGGTGATCCTGAAGATCTCCGACGAGGGCGAGACCGCGGCTGTGTCCTTCTCCCAGCTCAAGGTCAGGCCCTGTCCGGAGCTGCAGAGGGACCTGGAGGCTCTGTGTTCTGGCAAGGAAGTCCGCCTGGGAGCCTAGGATCCCAGGTCAGGGAGGTTTAAAGGCAATGGAGCGAAAGGTAAAGATCGTGGCTACCCTGGGCCCCGCTAGCCTCAACGAGGAGACCCTGGGAGCCATGATAGACGCTGGGCTCAACGTGGCACGGCTCAACTTCAGCCATGGCACCCATCAGGAACACCTCCAGGCCCTGGCCATGGTCCGCCGTTTAGCGGCTCAGCGGGGCCGTACCGTGGCGGTCATGTTGGACACCAAGGGCCCCGAGATCCGGACTACGCTGCTTCAGGGCGACCAGCCGGTGGAGCTGCGCCAGGGCGAGCTCTTCGAGCTGCGCCGAGACGACGGCTCTCTGGGCGACGCCGCCGGGGTCTGCGTGACCCATCCCACCTTGGCCCAGGAATGTCGCCTGGGCCAGGAGGTCTTTATTGACGACGGCACCATCCAGCTGCAGGTGGAGGCTATCGAGGGGACCACTCTGGTCTGTCGGGTCCTGGTGGGAGGGATCCTGTCCAACCGCAAGGGCATCAACATTCCCGACGCCGAGCTGTCGCTGCCGTCGATGTCCGAGAAGGACCGTGCCGACATCCTCTGGGGTGTCCAAAACGGCGTGGACTTCCTGGCTATCTCCTTCGTCCGGGACCGCCGCGACGTGTTGGCGGTGCGCCAGGTCGTCGAGGAGGCCGGCGGCGACATCAAGCTGATCGCCAAGATCGAGACCCGCAAGGCCGTTAAAGAGCTGGAATCCATTGCCGACGCCGCCGACGGCATGATGATCGCCCGGGGAGACCTGGGGGTGGAGATCGCCACCGAGGAGGTCCCGCTGGTGCAGAAGCGGATCATCGACCTCTGCCGCCTCCGAGGCAAACCCACCATCGTGGCCACCCAGATGCTGGATTCCATGATCCGCAATCCCAGGCCAACCCGGGCCGAGGCCAACGACGTGGCCAACGCAGTCTTAGACGGCGCCGACGCCGTCATGCTCTCGGGAGAGTCCGCCGCCGGCAAGTACCCTCTTCGCTCCCTGGAGACCATGGCCCGCATTGTCCTGAAGGCCCAGGAGGGTCTGGATCAATGGCAGCGCCCCTTTACCGTGCCTACGTCTCGCTACAACGTGGCCGACGGCATCAGCATGGCCGCCGTGGAGATCGCTGAAAAGCTGGATGCCAAGGCCATCATATCCCTAACCCGCAGCGGTTCCACGGCCCGAATGGTCAGCAAGTACCGTCCCCGCTGTCCCATCATCGCTCTGACCCCTTCGGAAAAGGTAATGAGGGAGCTGAGCCTCACTTGGGGCCTGGTGCCGCTCTATCAGAGCCGGGTATCATCGGAGGATCAGGCCTTCCGCGGGGCCCTGGATACACCCGTGGCCCAGGGGTTGGTGCAGGAGGGTGACCTGGTGGTGATCACCGCCGGCTTGCCCCTGGACGTGCCCGGCACTACCAACATGATCCGGGTCCACACCGTGGGCAAAATCGTGGCTACCGGGTTGTCGGTGTTGCCCGGGGTGGTGACTGCCCGGGCCTGCGTGGTCAGGGAGCCCCAGGCCCTGCTGGAGCTTCAGCAGGGCGATATCCTGGTGGCCCGCCAGACAGACAAGACCTTTGTGCCCCACATGGCCAAGGCCTCGGCGCTGGTGACCGCCGAGGGAGGCCTGACCAGCCACGGCGCTATCCTTTCGCTGGAGCTGGGTATCCCCTGCATTGTCGACGCCCGGGGCGTTGTGGAAGCCCTGAACACCGGCATGGTGATCACTCTGGACTCCCGGGAGGGCCGGGTCTACCAGGGCACCGTCAACGTGGGCAGCCGCGACTGACCTCGGTGCCTCGGCTTTTGTCGCAGGCTGTGGTATTGCCTCCGGACTGGCCGAGCCGGGACCGATCTCAGGCCGATCTCAACCGAAAGGAATGGCGCTGGAATGTTCAACAACCTGATCAGTTCCTTCCGATGGCAGGATTTTATCGATATCGCCGTGGTGTCCCTGGTGATCTACCGAGTCCTGCTGTTGCTCATCGGCACCCGGGCCCTTCAGCTGGTTAAGGGGCTGTTGCTCATCGCCTTTTTGGCCGGCGTGGCCCGGGTGCTGAACCTGGAGGTATTTTCCTGGCTCTTGGCCCGGTTGACCAGTGTACTGCTGATCGCCATCCCCATAGTCTTCCAGCCGGAGCTCCGTAAG
Organism: uncultured Synergistaceae bacterium; assembly: GCA_964499295.1. Classification (GTDB taxonomy): domain Bacteria; phylum Synergistota; class Synergistia; order Synergistales; family Dethiosulfovibrionaceae; genus CAZCKP01. The sequence continues at coordinate 15,106 of CAZCKP010000004.1, forward strand.
ATCCTAGAAGCCCTGGGGCGGGGCAATCTCTGGCGTCGGAGCCGGTCCATCAAGCGGGTGGAACTGGTCAGCGACGAGGTCTATAAGGCCCTGTTGTACCTGCGGTCTCACAAGATCGGCACCTTGCTGGTGCTGCAGCGCGAAACGGGGCTGAAGGACTTTTGGCGCACGGCGGTGACTCTCAACGCGGAGCTGACCCAGGAGCTGATCATCGCCCTCTTCTGGCCCAACAACCCCCTCCACGACGGCGCTGTGATCATCGACACCGAGAAGGTAATCGCCGCGGGATGCTACCTGCCTCTGACCGAGGACGCCGACCTATCCCGCTGGCTGGGGACCCGTCACAGAGCCGCCATTGGCGTCACCGAGGTGTCGGACTGCATCTCCCTGGTGGTCTCCGAGGAACGGGGGGAGATCTCCATGGCTGTGGGCGGCCGCCTCTCCCAGGACCTTAAGGAAGACCAGGTCAAGAAACTGCTGATCCGCTACTTCTCCGGCGAAGGCCAGGGGCAGCAGTCCTCGCTGGAGGGGCTGCGGGACGAGCTCCGGTCCTTGAATGATTCCCGGTAGGAGGTGACGGCCATGGGACTGAAAAACTACACCGATCTGGAGAGGTGGTTCTCCTCTAAGTTCTTTTTGAAGGCCTTGGCGCTGGTCTTGGCGCTGGCCCTCTGGGGCTACGTGGTGGGCGATCGCAACGAGGAAATGATGGCCAACTTTGACGTCCGCCTGGAGTTCCTCAATCCGCCCACGGGGTTGGTGGTGTCGCCATCGGCCCGGTCCGTCTCGGTAACCCTCATGGGCGAGCGTCGGGTTATCGCATCGCTGGACAGCCTGGCTCTGGCCTCGGACGTGGATCTCCGGGGCCTGGCGGCGGGGCGCTATCAGCTGCCGGTGAGATTCGTCACGCCCCACCGCACCGTGGTCACCCAGATGACGCCTTCCACCGTGGAGGTGGAGCTCTTCAGGGTCCTGGAGAAGCAGCTGCCCGTCCAGGTGGTGCCTCCTGCTGACATGCCCGAGGGCTACGTCATGGACGGCACCACGGTGACCCCCGATACGGTGACCGTCCTGGGCCGGGAGGACGTGCTGAACCGCCTGGATGTCCTGACGGTGAGGCCTACGGTGCAACAGCTGTCCCAGGGCGGGGCCTGGACCATGGCGCTTCACCTTCCATCGGGAGCCGCCGAGGATCACGTCACTTTCCGCCCCGCTGAAGTCACCGTATCGGCCAGCTTCTTCCAGGGCCAGCCCCGCAAGTCCCTGCCCGTCCGGGTGAGCTGGCAGGGAGAGCTCCCATCGGGGCTGACGCTGAAGTCGGTGGAGATAGTGCCCTCGGAGATGTCCGTGGAAGGCCCCGTCCAGGCCCTGGAGGAACTGCAGGTCCTGGAGACGGAGCCTCTGGACCTCTCGACGCTTCGCCACAGTGGCACCTACCGCCGCCGGATCCTATCGCTTCCGCCGGAGCTGTCGCTGCTGGATTCGCCCCAGGTCCAGGTCCATCTGACCCTGGAATCCCAGCGGGCCAGTCGGGTCTTCGAGGAGGTGCCCCTGGAGATCCAGGGCACTGCCGATCCTGATCGGTGGCGAGCCAGCCCCTCCACGGTGATGGTGCGAGTCTACGGTCCCGTCGAGGCGATGGACCGACTGGATCCGAATAGGTTGGGCCTTCGGGCCTACCTGGACGTGACCAACGTGGTGAGCCGCTCCCTCCGGTTGCCGGTGCGAATCCATTACGACGAATCCTCGGGCGTGGAGCTGGCCGAGGCCGATCCCTCGACGGTCCAAGTTAGGGCCCTGGCCCCCTAGCGGGATGACCCTTGTTAAGTAGAGAAGGCTTATAGGAGACTAAGGATGGAAAACAAAGCCCCACAGCACCACCGCTGTCGCTGCCTTTTCGGCACCGACGGCGTTCGGGATATCGCCAATCGTGGCGCTATGACCCCTGAGATGGCCCTGCGGCTCGGGCGGGCCTACGTGCTCTTTCTGGTGGAACGGGGCGCTCCCAGGCCCCGCATCGTAGTGGGCCGCGATACCAGGCGCTCCGGCAAGATGTTGGAATCGGCCCTGATGGCCGGCATGTCCTCGGCTGGGGCCGAGGTGCTGGCCCTGGGAGTAGTCCCCACGCCGGCGGTAAGCTACGGTGTGGGTGCCTTCAGGGCCCAGGGCGGAGCGGTGGTCAGCGCCTCCCACAACCCCCCGGAGTACAACGGTATCAAGTTCCTCAACAGCCTGGGCCAGAAGCTCAGCGACGACGAGGAGATAGAGATCGAGGACTACCTGGGCGACGATTTGCTGGACCAGTGGCGGCCCTCGGGAGCTTCTATAGGCGAGATCCTCCCCGAGAGGGATTTCTACCGGGATTACGCCCAAAAGGTGCTGCAGGTCCTGGACGGCGACGGATTGTCGGGGATGAGGATCGTCTTCGACTGTGCCCACGGCGCCGCCTCCCGGGTGATGCCCAGCCTGCTCCAGTGTCTGAGCTGCGAGAGCGTCCTCATCGGCGCCAGTCCCGACGGGTTGAACATCAACGAAAAGGCCGGTGTGATGCACCTGGAGCCCCTGGCCAAGGCCGTGGAGGACCACGACGCCGACCTGGGCATCGCCTACGACGGCGACGCCGATCGGGTCCTGATGGTGGACCGCAAGAAGCGGGTTATCGACGGCGACATGATCCTCTGGATCCTGGCCCGGTTCCTCCAGAGGGAGGGCATTTTGGGCAGCGGTGTGGTGGCCACGGTGATGAGCAACGGCGCCCTGGAGCGCAACCTCAGCCGAGACGGCATCGAGGTGTTCCGCTGCGCCGTAGGCGACCGCTACGTGCTGGAGATGATGAAAAACACTGCCTCCCGGCTGGGAGGCGAGCAGTCGGGCCACGTCATCATCGATCACTACGTGCGCACCGGCGACGGGCTGACCACCGGCTTCGCCTTTCTCAGGGCCTGCCGGGAGCTGGGTGAAAACCCCTCGACGTTGAGGGACCGCTTTGGCCCTCTGCCCCAGAAGTTGACCAACATCGTCGTGGACGATCGGGACAGGGTGCTGCAACACAGCGTCCTCAAGGCAGCCATCGACCAGGAAAACCGCCGATTGGGCCTGGAGGGGCGGATCTTCCTTCGGGCCTCGGGCACCGAGCCGCTGATCCGGTTGCTGGTGGAGTGCCAGGACGGCCAGGAGCTGGAAGAACTGTCCCAGCGCTTTGAGACCATGATCAGGGAGGTATGACTGTGATCCGCCAATGCCTGTTTCCCGTGGCAGGCCTGGGAACCCGCTTTCTTCCGGCTACCAAGTCGGTGCCCAAGGAGATGATGCCCCTGCTGGACCAACCGGCGATCCAATATGGCGTCCAGGAGGCTCTGGCCTCGGGCTGTCAGGAGATGGTGCTGATCACCGGCCGGAACAAGTCCAGCATTGAGGACTACTTCGACCGCTCGCCGGAGTTGGAGGCGCTGCTTGCCAAAGGGGGCAAGGAGGAGCTGTTGCAGCAGATCCAAGCCATAGCGGCCTCGGTCCAGGTGGCATCGATCCGCCAGAAGGAACCTCTGGGATTGGGACACGCCGTGCTTTGCGGCGAGGCCCTGTGCACCGGCGATTTCTTCGCTGTGATCCTGCCCGACGACGTCATGGAGGGGACTCCGCCGGTGCTGGCCCAGCTGATCCAGGTCCACCAGCGCCTCGGCGGCTCCTGCGTCGCCCTGGAACAGGTCTCCGGCGACCAGATAAGCCGTTACGGCGTCGTCTCGGGCCGGGAGATCGAGGCTGGGCTGTGGCGCATCGACGGCTTGGTGGAAAAGCCCCCGGCCGGTCAGGCTCCCAGCTCCATGGCCGTGATGGGACGCTACGTGTTGTCTCGGCGGATCTTCGACCTTCTCAGGACCACTCCCAAGGGAGCAGGGGGGGAGATCCAGCTCACCGATGCCCTGAGAGCCCTGGCCGCGGAGGAACCTCTCTACGGCGTGGTCTACCGGGGAGAACGCTACGACTGCGGCACCATCGAGGGATGGCTGGAGGCCAACCTCCGCAAGGCCATCAAGTCCCCTCGCTATCATCCCATCCTGGAAAAGGTCCTGGAAGGTCCTATAGGGCCGGCTCAGGAATAAGCTGTAAAGGGGTCCCCTGAAAAAACGGTGCAGGGGACCCTTTATTGTTGTATGATAGTACAGGCCCGGGAGGTCGAAACCTGGTCCTAGGAGGTGGCCGCGAGAGATCTTTCGATGGTCATAGAATAGCGCAAAGGTCAGCGCCAGGACTGGGTTTTCCAGTTGACGAGGTCGAAAGTCATCGAACGTCGGCGGATGCTTTCGGGGACGGCGAAGGGCCGCCCGGAGCCGGTTTCACAAAGACGGCAGGCGACTGCCGGGACAAAGGGAGCCGGACCCTTCAACGAAGCGAGGAGGTCTTTTCTGCGTGTGCGGAATCGTGGGATACATCGGCAGCAAGAGGGCCAGCGACATCGTCCTCAGGGGGCTGAAACGGCTAGAATATCGGGGCTACGACTCGGCGGGCATGGCCGTCTTCTCGGGCCAGGGCTTTCAGATCCTCAAGACCGTCGGCAAGGTGGCCCAGTTGGAGGCCCTGGAAGCCCAGCACCCTCTGGAGGGGACGCTGGCCATAGGGCATACCCGTTGGGCCACCCACGGCGGAGTGACCGAGGCTAACGCCCATCCCCACAGGGATCAGCAGGGACGGGTGGTGATGATCCACAACGGTATCTTCGAGAACTTCGTCCAGGTTCGCCAGGAACTGCAGGCCCAGGGCGTAGAGTTCCAGTCCGATACCGACACTGAGGTGGGGGCCCAGCTGTTGGCCCAGCTCTACACCGGCGACCCCATCCAGGCAATCTGCCAGCTCTACCAGCGCTTTCGAGGGGCCTTCGCCCTGGTGATGGCCTTCGACGACCGCCCCGACGAGCTCTATTGCCTCCGCCGGGGGGCGCCCTTGGTGGTTGCCCTGGGCGACGGCGAGGGGCTCTGTGCCTCCGACGTGCCGGCCATAGTGGAATACGCTGATCGGGTGATCTTCCTGGAGGAGGGGGAGATCTGCCGGCTCACCCGGGAGGGTGCCTCCTTCTGGGATCTCCAGGGGGTGCCCCATAGCCGGGAGACCATGGCTATCGACGTGGACCCGGCCATGATAGACAAGGCCGGCTATCCACACTTTATGCTCAAGGAGATCAACGAGCAGGGGACGGTGTTGCGCCAGGCCCTTTTCGGCCGCTGTGGCTCCGAGGCCATCGACCTGAGCGACGAGTGGGGCCTGTCGCCCCAGGAGGCCCGGTCCTTCCAGAGGCTCCACCTGGTGGCCTGCGGAACTTCCTACTATGCCGCCCTGGCTGCAGAGCGGGTGCTGGAGCGCTATCTGGGGCTGGCCATCACCGTGGACATCGCCTCGGAATACCGCTACCGGCCTCTGAAGGTGGACCGATCCACCCTGGTCCTGCTGGTCTCCCAGTCTGGCGAGACCAGCGATACTCTGGCGGCGGCTCGTCACGCCATCGATCAGGGAGCTTGGACTGTTGCAGTGACCAACAACGGCAACTCTTCGCTGGCCCGAGAGGCCAAGGAAAAACTGTTGCTCAAGGCCGGCATCGAAATCGGCGTGGCCGCCACCAAGACCTTTATGGCCCAGCTGGCTACGCTGATATTGGCGGGGTTTCACCTGGCCAAGCTCCGGGGCGAATTGCCGCCCCAGGACGAGAAACGCTTGGCCTCGGAGCTCCAGAAGTTGCCCTACAAAGTGGAATCGACGCTGGAGCTCCGGGAGGCCATGAAGCAGGCGGCTCAGCGCTTCGCCCAGGCTCGGGACTTCCTCTTTTTGGGTCGGGGAATCTCTTTCCCCGTGGCCTTGGAAGGGGCGCTGAAGCTCAAGGAGATCTCCTACATCCACGCCGAGGCCTACGCCGCCGGGGAGATGAAGCACGGCCCCATCGCGTTGCTGGACTCCCAGGTCCCAGTGGTAGCCCTGGCGCCTCGGGATGACCTGCTGGAGAAGACCCTGTCTAACGTGGAGGAGACCCGGGCCCGCCAGGCTCCGGTGATGATTTTGGGCACCCAGGGCGCCCTGCCCGAGGGTATCGCCGAGGTGGTGGTGGAATTGGCCGCCACGGAGCCGGAGTTGACGCCCTTCGTCACCGTGGTACCGCTGCAGCTTTTCGCCTACGAGTCGGCGGTGCTCCGGGGCTGCGACATCGACCAGCCCCGAAACCTGGCCAAGAGCGTCACCGTAGAATAGCGTACCGGCCCGGCAGCGCTCCTGCCGGGCCTTTCCGTCTTCGGGCAGCGATGGCCGCCTGGAAATCGGAGGTCCTTTCTTTAGAGAGGAGACGAGGCCGTGAGGTTGCTTCATACCGGCGATTGGCATCTTGGACGGCGGCTCTACGGACGGGAGCGCCGGGAGGAATTCCAGGCCTTTCTCCAATGGCTCCTGGAGGTCCTCCAGAGCCAGGCCGTGGACTGTCTGCTGGTGGCTGGCGACGTCTTCGACAGCGCCACGCCGCCGCTTTGGGCCCAGAGACTCTATTTCGACTTTCTCTGGAGGCTCAAGGAGACTCCCTGCCGTCACGCCGTGGTCATCGCCGGCAACCACGACGCTCCGGCGTTGCTGGACGGGCCCCGGGAGCTGTTGGCCTATCTGGATATCCACGTCCGGGGCCTGCCCGACCTGCCGCCTCAGCAGGTGTTGGCCCTCCGGGATCGCCAGGGAGAGCTGGAGCTATTGGTCTACGCTGACCCCTTTTTGCGGCTTCGGGATCTGGCCTCGGCCCGTCTGGACGAGGATCCCCAGCAGCAGCGTCAGCGGGCCCTGGAGGCCATGGGACTGCGGTACCGCCAGGCCGCCGAGGCCATGTCGGCTTTGCGAGGCTCCAGTGCGGTGCCAACGGTGGTGATGGGCCACCTCTTCGCCGCCGGCGGCCTAACCGGTGGAGAGGAGCGGGACCTGTCGGTGGGGTCCCTGGACGCGGTCCCCCTGGATCTGTTCCCATCCGAGGCCGACTACCTGGCCCTGGGCCATATCCACCGGTCCCAGAGGATCGGCCAGCGGGATAACTGGCGTTACGCCGGCTCGCCGCTAGCCCTGGGCTTCAGCGAGTCCGACCAGGTCAAAGAGGTGCTGTTGGTGGATTTCGACGGCGCGACTCCCCAGGTCCAGGCCCTGGCGGTGCCCTGCTTCCAGAGGTTGGCCAGGCTCAGCGGCACCGCCCTGGAGCTGGAGCAACGGCTGGAGGAGATCGGCCAGAGCGGCGAGGCCCTGTGGTTGGAGTTGACCTGCCAGGATCCCATCGACGGCGGCCTTTGGGAGCGCTTTAGCGGAATCCTTCAGGGGAGCCCCGCCGAGATCCTGAGGCTTCGCGGCGGCGAGGCCCTTGAAGGCTGGATCCAGGAGGGCGACCTGGCCGAGGAGTGGTCGCCGCTGGAGGTCTTCCAGGCGTTGCTGCAGGAGCGCCAGGTCCATCCTCCCGAAGACCAGGAGCTGACGACGCTGTACCAGCAGGTCTTGGAGGAGCTGCGAGGGGAGGAGTTGCCGTGAAAATCTGCAGGCTCCGGTTGCGAAACCTCAATTCCCTGGCAGGGGAGTGGGTCATCGATTTCGAGGATCGATGCTACAGCCAGGGCATTTTCGCTATCACCGGCCCCACGGGATCGGGCAAAACCACCATACTGGACGGCATCTGCCTGGCCCTCTACGGTGCCACTCCCCGGCTGGGCAAGATCGCCTCGGACAACGAGATCCTATCCCGTGGCGCCGGGGACTGCCTGGCCGAGGTGGTATTTCAGGTGGGGCCTCGCCGCTTTTTGGCCACCTGGTCCCAGCAGCGAAAGCGCCGGGGTTCCGGCCTCGCGCCCTATCGGCATCAGCTGTCGGAACTCCAGGATGGCCAATATCGGATCCTGGAGGAAAAGCCCGGCCAGGTGCCGGGTCGGGTAGCCTCGGTCAACGCCATGGACTTCAAACAGTTCATCAGGACTACGCTGCTGCCCCAGGGCGAGGTGGCGGCCTTTCTGAGGGCCAAGGGCGCCGATCGGGCGCTGTTGCTGGAAGGACTATCAGGCACCGAGATCTACGGAGAGATCTCCAAAAAAGTCCACAGCCGGTGTCGCGACGAGAGGGCGTCGCTGCAGCAGCTGGAGGCCCGAATGGGTGACCTTAAGCTGCTGTCGGAGCCCCAGTATCAGGAGCTGAAGGACCAGATAGGAGCCTGCGAGAAAGCCCGAGGGGATCTGGAGGTTCAGCGCCAGGCCCTGGAGGAAAAATTGCAGTGGTACCGTCGACGACAGAGCTACCTCCAGGGGCTCCAGGAGGTGGAACAGCTTCGAGCCAATCTGTCCCGGGACCAGCAGGCCTTCGCTCCGCTGGAGCTTCGATTGGCTCAAGGCGAAGGCGCCGCCAAGCTGGAGGACCTTTGGAACCATCTGGAGTCGCTGCGAAACCGTCTCCAGGAACAGCGGCAACAGCTGACCCAGCTGGAGCTACAGGGCCAGGAGGCTCAACTCGAGCTGGCCCAGAGCCGAGACCAGGATCGCCAGGCCTCGGAGCAGGCCGAGGCCCTGAGATCTCGGGTGTTGGAGATGACGGCTCTGTGGGCTCAGGCGCGAAAGCTGGACCAGAGCCTGGGCGAGGTCCAGGAAGAGCGTCAAAAAACCGACCAAGAGCTGGCAGAACTGGAATCCCAAGGCCAGGCCCTGGAGGAGGACCTCAAGGCTTGGGAGGGCCAGCTGGAGGAGCTGGGACGACAGAAATCCGAAGCCCTGGAGCTTTGGCGAGACCTCGAAGGCGACGGACTGCTGGAGCATTCCCTGGGCGCCTTGGAGCAGCAGGGCCGACTTTGGGAGGATCTTTGGAAGGCCTGCCAAGCGGCCCAGGACCGCTGGGAGGAGATCCAGCGGTCCCTGGCCGAAGGGGAGTCCCAGCTAGCCCAGGCGGTCTCGGCGTCGTCGCTGGCTCAGATCGCGGCCCAGGAGGCCCATGAGGAGGCGGAACGCCACCGCGGCCAGGTGCCCCAGAGCTCCCGGCTGGAGCGGCCTCTGGCCGAGGCCGATCTGGCTGTCCAGAGAATAGATGTGGAAGCTCAGGCCCTGGATGAATTAAGATCCCGGCTGCTCCAGGACGGAGAGCTGAAGGAGTTGGAGCGCACTCTGGCAGCGGCCACATCGGAGCTGGACCAGGCCGAGGCGACCCGAGCCGGAGAGCTCAAGGCCCTGGCCCTGGCGTCGCTGCAGCCCCTCCGGCAGGAACTCCAGCCGGGACGGCCCTGTCCACTCTGCGGATCCCTTCACCATCCCTCGCCGTGGCAGGGCGACGACGACTCCCAGGCCCGCCAGCGCCTGGACGAGGCCGAGGCAGTGTTCCAGGAAAGACGCCGCTGCCGGGATCAGGTGGCTTCGGCCCTCCAGAGCCTTCAGGCCCGGCAGGATGTCGCCAGGGACCTGCAGCGCCAGAGGGAACGCAATCTGGAAGAGCTGTGGGGACAGCTCCGCGCTGCCATGGCCGCCCTGGGTCTGCCCCCTCCCGATGGAGTCATGGCAGAGGACCTACAGAAGGCCGCCGACGGCCTGGAGGAGCTACGACGTCGTCGAGGCGAGGCTGAACGCCGCCTTCAGGAGGCCCTGGAGCTGTCGGAACGGAGCCGCCAGGCCCTGGTGGAACGGCAAAACCAGGAGGCCCAGCTGAAGGCCCTGGTGGAGTTGCAGCGCCAGGCCCTGGCCGACGCCGGGGAACAACTGGACCGGGCCCGACAGCGCTGCGACGACGCCCGCCGGAGCTTTATAGCTGCCCTTGAGCCCTGGGAGACCCGAGAGCCGGCCCTGGAGGGCCTGGAGGAGCTCTTCCAGGACCTGCGCCAACGCAGTAGTCGGTGGCAGCAGCTGGAGGAGAGGCTGGAACGTCTCAGCCAGGAAGCCCTCGAGGCGGAACAGCAGAGGGCCCAGCTTCAGGCTTCCCTGGCGCTGATTCGCCAACGCCGGGACCTGATGGCCCGAGCCTTGGAGGGCTACCAAGCCAAGGTAGCCGCTCTGGCGGCACAACGCCAGGAGCTCCTGGGCGACGACGACCCCGACCAGGAGGAACGTCGCTGGAAGGCTTCCCTGGACCAGGCCGAGGAGCTCAGCCGCCAGGCCCAGCGACGCCACAGCGAAGCCCAACAGGCCTGGGCTGCCCTGGAACGGCTCCGGGAGGAGCTGTCGCCGTTGGCCCAGAGGATCGAGGCCGAGGCCACCCAGGCCGAGGCCCGATTTTCCCAGCGATTGGACCAGGAGGCCTTCGCTGACGTGGCGGCTTGGCAGACCAGCCGCCTGCCCTCCCAAGAGCTCCAGGAGTTGAGACAGCAGCGGGAGGCCCTGAAGCGGCGGGAACAGGATTGGGAGCTGCGCAACGCCGAGGTGCAGCGGCTGGGCCAGCTAGGACCTGAGCCTGAGGAAGACCAGGAGACCCTGGAAGGCCTGATTCAGGATCTGGAGGACCAGCGCCGCCACAACGACGAGCGCTTGGGAGGGCTGAAGCAGGAACTGGCCCAGCAGGAGGAGCTGAAACAGCGGCTGGCCCAGTTCCAACAGGAGCAGAGCCAGCGTCTGGCCCTGTGCCGGCGCTGGGAGCGGCTGGAGGGACTGGTCGGGTCGGCCGACGGGAAGAAATTTCGCCTCTACGCCCAGGCCCTGACCTTCCGGAGACTGATCGATCGGGCCAATAGCCACCTCATGGAGATTAGTGGTCGCTATCAGCTGGCGGCCAGCGACCAGGACCCACTGGACCTGAACGTTCGGGATCTCTTCCAGGGTGGCGCGATCCGATCGGTGCGAAACCTCTCGGGAGGGGAGTCTTTTCTGATCAGCTTGGCCCTGGCCCTGGGGTTGGCTGGCAGCGCCCAGGGCATGAAGGTGCAGTCGCTATTCCTAGACGAAGGCTTCGGTTCCCTGGACGACCAAAGCCTGGAGACGGTGATGGACTGTCTGGCAGCGCTGCGCCAGCAGGGGCGACAGATCGGTGTGATCTCCCACGTGGCGGCGCTGCGGGAGCGCATCGCCGTGAAGATCCAGATCCGGCCAGGACCCCAGGGCTGGAGCACCCTGGAGGGGCCGGGATGCTCCAGAAAAGTCACCGGAGCCGAAACCGAGGCCCTTTTTTAGGCCACTTGGAGAAAGGCTTCCCTAAATTGACATCGCCCTTCCAAGGTCTAGAATAGGGAAACGCCGGCCACGGTGGCCGGTACTTTGTCGTAGAGGTGTCGTCGATGGGAAAAGATTTGCCGTTGCGCCCAGGATACCTATGGAGACTCCTGGGGGCCTTGGTAGCGGCTCTGGCCTTGTTGACCAGTCCCGGGGCTCTGCTGGCCCAGGAAGGGACCCAGGCCTCGGGGATGGCTCCCTTGTCCACAGAGGCCTGGTTGCTGATGCTGCTAGGCGGATTGGCCTGGACGGCCTTCGTGTTTTTTCTGCTCTGGAGCCACTACGGACGGGATCCCCAAAAGGGTGCCGTAGTCTCCCGTTTGGAACCGCCCCCGGGGCTGTCGCCGGCAGGCGCCCGGTTTCTGGTAAAACACCGGGTAGATGGCCGTTGTCTGGCCTCGGGCGTGGTCTCCTTGGCCGTCAAGGGCATGATCCGGGTCCGTTGCGATCGAGGCCAGGGCTCTAGCGCCTATTGGCTGGAGCGTCGCGACGACGGGAACAGGGACCAGATGTCCCCCGACGAGGCCAGGCTTTTCGACGCCCTGATGGGTTCCTCCCGGAAAAAGCTGGAACTGGGCCCCAACGCCAGTAGAGAGCTCCTCCAGGCCCGAGAGGCCTGTCGGGCCGCCCTGGAAAGATGTTACGGATCGCTCTATCGCCGCAACCTGATGGCCAGCGCCGTGGGCCTTATGATGACCCTTTTCCCCTTGGCGGTGGTGTTCCATAACCTGGGGAACCCCGAGAGGGCTCGGCCGTTGTTGCTGGTGATGGTCCTTTCTACGGCGGTGACGGGCCTTTTTGGCCGTCTGATGGAGTCCTCGCTGAGCGAAAGGACTCGATGGGGCGCCGTAGCGGTGCTGTTGACCCTGTTGGGCTGCGGTAGCTGGACGGCGCTTCGGGAATTGGGAAGCCCCTGGGCCCTGCCGGCTTTGGATTTCGCCCTGGCTGCCTTGATCGGGGTAGTGGCCGGTGTCTTCATAGTCCTCATGGATGCGCCCACCGAGGAGGGGCAAAAATTGTGGGTCCAACTGGAGGGCCTGGCCCTGGCCATGGAGGACCGAAAGTTCCCCGATCCCGAGGGGGGACTCCAGAAGACCGCGGAGCTCTTCGAGGGCCTGTTGCCCTACGCCCTGTCCCTGGAGCGGGAACAGCTATGGGGAGAGCGTTTCTCGGTCCTGTTGGCTCCTGGCCTGGCAGGGGAGCCCTATCGAGCCGCCTGGTGCGGCTCCCTGGGGGTGGATCTGGGTGAGCTGGCCCCGGTTTTCTCGGCCATGATCCAGACCATCACCGCTGTACTGAAGGCCCCCAGCTCCGGCCATCCCATCTTCGACAGTGGCGGCTTTCGAGGCAGCCTATAGGCCAGCTGCGACGCCGTCAAGGATTCGCTCCGGAGCCCTATCTCCTCGGCGATCCAGCGCTAGGAGTCCCTCGGGGAAATTTTGGTCAATTGGGCTAATTATAAATATTGTGCCTTGACAGGTTTCGAGGCCTCTGGTTTAATAGGCTTCACTTCATGGGAGAGGGGGATCCGCAGTTATGACCTTTTGCATCAACACCACGATAAGCCTTCGGAACGGGCTGATGCTAGCGCTAGCGACTGCGGATCTCTGCCGGAGTCGTCGCTGTGTTATGGCCTTTTTCTGAGGTGTCATTGACGCCTTAAAGGGCTTCTACAGCCTTCCAGCCGAGATCTTTCTACCAAGGAAAGGTCTCGGTTTTTTTGTGTGCCCAGTATTTAATTTGATTATATTATTTATCGAGGACAAAGCGGCTTTTCCATTCCCATGGGAGATTAAAATTTTCGTTTGATCACAAAGGAGATGGCATCATGAAGGATCGATCCAAAGCAATTCAGGGGATTTCTTGGGCTACCTGTTTCTCCGTGGCCTCGGTGCTCTTCAGTTCCCACGCCGGCGGGGGATTTGCCTCGGGAAATCAGGCCTATCAAAACTTCGTGTCCGCGGGTTGGTTCGGCCCCATCGCCGCGGGGATCTGCATGGCCCTGTTCACGTTGACCATCAAAGAGGCCATGTTTCTCTACAACAGTCGCGGCCTGACCAGCTACAAGCAGCTCTTTGAGACCCTCTTCCATCCCTACGAGAAGCTGGAGATCCTCTTCGAGGTCTTTTTCTACATCATGGTCCTCATGGCAGTCGGGGCGGCGGTGGCAGCGGCGGCGTCGACGCTGCACATCTACTTTCCCATAGGGGCCTACAGCTACTATTTCTACGTGGTCCTGGTCTCGGTGGTGGTGCTGTTCTTCACCATCTTTGGAGAGGGGCTGGTGCGCCAGGCCTCGACGGTGATGGGCCTGGGGATCCTGGTGACGGCCATTACCATCTTCGTCGTTGGCATCGCCAAGGCTCCGGACCTGACGGGAGTTTTCGTCGCCAGCTACCAGGCCGAGAGATTTACCAAGGTGCCGGGGGCCATCGTTACGGCCTTCACCTACGCTGGATTTCAGTGCGTGGTAATTCCCACCATGATCGTCTGCGGCCAGCCGCTGCGCACTCTCCAGGCCTGCGGGCGCTCGATGGCTATCTCCTTCGGCCTTAACGCCGTGGCCCTGATACTGTCGGTGATCATGCTGACCGGCTGGGCCCCAATTTTCACGGCCATCCCCCAGGGCACAGTGATTCCCACACTGACGTCCTGTCGGGAAATGGGCATACCCTGGCTGTCGGTGGTCTACACCGTCTGCCTGTTGCTGTGTCTGATCTCCACCGGCGTCACCACGGTGTTCGGCTTCACGGCCCGGTTTGAAAAGATGAAGATCTTCAGCCCCATTAAAAACTCCTCGGTCCGTTGCGCCGTCGTCTCGGCGGGGATCATCCTGCTGGCCATGACGGTCTCCATGGTAGGACTGACCAACATCATCAAGTACGGCTACGGCTACTGCGGGTACCTGGCCATCGGAGTGATCATCCTGCCCTTCCTGACGGTGGGAGTCTACAAGAATCGCCGTTTTATCAGGGATCAGGAGCAGCGCCAGGAGGGGACCGCATCGATGGCTACCGGAGCGCCGGCCTTTTCCGAGGGCAGCCGGTAGGCCGACAGGGGAGAATTCTCCTGGATATCGCCGATTCCCATCGATAAAATAAAAACAAAAATAAAAAACATAGAAAATAAATACTAAGATAGAGAAAGAAGGACGACAATCCTATGGAACGGATGCTTTTCCCTGGCTATTCCATCGGCGTCGATGCCTACGACGACGTGGCCTCGATCTGCGCCCCCTATGGCACCAAGGCCGTGATGATCGGCGGCCACAGAGCCCTGGAGGCGGCTTCCCAAAAGATCCGCCAGGCCCTGGAAGGATCGGCCATCGAGGTGGTGGATCAGCAGTGGTACGGTGGAGAGGCCTCGGTGGAGAACATAGAACGGCTGAAGGCTATGGCCACGGTGGAACAGGCCGATATGATCTTCGCCGTCGGCGGCGGCAAGGCCATTGACGCTTGCAAGGTCCTGGCCCAGACCACGGGGCGGCCCTTTTTCACCTTTCCCACCATCGCCTCGACCTGTGCTGCCTGCACTAGCCTGGGCATTCTTTACCATCCCGATGGATCGCTGCGGGAGTATTCCTTCTCCAAGGTGCCGCCCCGGCACATCTTCATCGACAG
>CAZCKP010000004.1:29894-38027 GCA_964499295.1 uncultured Synergistaceae bacterium
TCGACAGCCAAATCATCGCCCAGGCGCCACGGCAGTACCTCTGGGCGGGTATTGGCGACACCATGGCCAAGCACTACGAGAGCACCACATCGTCGCGGGGCCACGTGCCGGTCCATTCCGACGCTATGGGGATAACCCTGAGCTCCCTCTGTGCCGAGCCCATGGTCCGCTGGGGAGTGGAGGCCATGAAGGCCTGCGACGAAAACCGGGTGACTACGGAGCTGACGGAGGTGATCCTGGGGATCATCGTCACTACCGGCCTGGTGTCTAACTTCGTCCAGGTGGACTACACTACCGGGGCGGCCCACGCCGTCTACAACGGCTTCACGGTGCTGCCGGAGATAGAGGAGAACCACCACCTTCACGGTGAGATCGTGGCCTACGGTATCCTAATATTGCTGCTGATGGACCAGCGCTACGACGAGTTCCAGAAGATCTATAGCTTCAATAAAGCCATGGGACTGCCTACGAAGCTGGCCGACCTGGACACCACCGAGGACCGGATCCCTCTGGTGGCCGAAAAGGCCTTGAAGGGCATCGACGTGAGGGTCTACCCCTACCCTGTCACCCAGGAGATGATCGTCGCCGCCGTCCAGGAGCTGGAGCAGTACAACCGTCAAAACAGCTGAAACCTAGGGCCCCTAGGGGGGCCCTAGGGCGACCACGAAAAAGGACCTCCCTCGGGCGAAGGAGGTCCTTGATCTTTGCTAGGAGGCCCGGCTTTACAGAGCCGCCTGGGCCCCGGCCCGCAGGGCCTGGACCATCTGTTCCACTGCGGCGTCGTCGGCCAGCAGGTTGGGGGTGTAGAAGACGGTGCGGCTCAGGATGCCCTCGGTCTGGGCCATGGTCTCGGGTTCGTAGCTGGGAGCCTTGGTCCCGAAGATATCCTGGCCGCCTAGATCCCGCAGGGCCTGCCAGTGCTTGGCGTAGTGCCAGGTGTTTTGGCTCAGGACGTTGACGGGGCAACCGGCCAGTTCCGTGGCCTTTTGGAAGGCCAGGGCCGAATCGGCGCAGGGCAGCAGGAAGGCGATGTGGGTGGCGATATCGCCCTCGGGATCGGCCACGGGCCGGGGCTTCAGCCCGCGAGGGGCCAGGTCGGCCACGGCCTGGAGAACCTTTTTCTTGGTGGTCCGCAGCAGTTCCAGGCCCCGGTCCATCTTCTGCAACGCCACCAGCCCCAGGGCGCCTTCCAGCTCGCTCATCCGGAAGTTCAGTCCCAGGCCACTTTTGTCCTCAGCTCCCCGTTCCACTTCCAGGCTATGGACGTGGCCGTGGTCGTGGTAGTACTCCATGCGCCGGGCCAGCTGGTCGTCGTCGGTGACGATGACGCCGCCCTCGCCGACGGTGAGGTATTTATTGGGGTCGAAGCTGTAGGTGCCCCAGAGCCCCAGAGTGCCCAGGTGGCGGCCCTTATAGGTACCGCCGGTGACCTCGCAGGCGTCTTCGACGACGGGCAGGCCTTTGCGCCTTCCCAGTTCCAGGATGGGGTCCATGTCCACGGCGGAGCCGAACATATGTACCGCCATGATGGCCGCCGTCTTGGCCGAGATCTTGGACTCCACCGAACGGGGATCCATGCCCAGGCTCTCGTCCACGTCGGCCAGCACTGGTACGGCGCCACAGGCCACAATGGCCTCTACGGTGGCGATGAAGGTAAAGGCCGAGGTGATCACCTCGTCGCCGGGCTTTATCCCCATGGCCTTGAGGGCCACGAAGAGCGCCGAAGTGCCGTTGCTTACCGCCAGGGCGTGTTTGCTCCCCACTCTCTTGGCCATGGCTGCCTCGAACTCCGAAACCCGATAGACGCCCTGGCGGGCGCTATGGGAGGAGTAGCGGTGGACCATCTTGCGTCGGATCACGTCGGCGACGGCGTCCAGTTCCATCTGATCAAAAAGCTCTGTGCCGGCCATCTTCTCCAAGCCTCCTTAAAATTATTGTGTAGATAGATTTCGATGGATTTTCAAAAAAGACGATCGATCGCTATATCCGGCGTTTCGGATCCCCGACTTACCGGTCGACGATGCGGCGGTAGATCTCCTGGATATAGTCGACGGTGGCGTGCTCCTTCCAGGATTCCATGCCGAAACAGCTCTGCCACAGCTTGTCCATGGCCAGAGCGGTCTGGGTCATTTTGTCCAGGTCCTTGGCGCCGATGCCGTAGTCGGCGGCCCGCGGCGGTGTCATGTCGTTGATCTCCAGGAAGCGCAGAGTGTCGGCATAGCCGTCGGGGTAGATCTCCTCCAGGGCCAACATGGCCAAGGTCACCGCCACGCTGTGGGGCAGCTTTGGAGCCGAGTTGCTGAGGCCGTAGGAGATGGCGTGGGGGATGCCCACTCGGCCACCGATGGTGCTGCTACCGCCCAGGATCGAGGCCATGGCCGATTTCAGGGCCAGGTCTAGGCGAAACTGGGTCAAGTCCTGGGAGAGCACCTCCCGAGCTAGTTCCAACCCGTCCAGGGCATCGGCCACGGCCTTGGGACAGCTGGTCTTGCTCTTGGAGATCTCGTAGTGATGGAAGTAGCAGTCCATCATGGTGAAGAAGCGGTTGAACTTGGGAGCTCCCGCCGACAGCTGGGGATCCACCACCGTCAACGAGGGCTCCACGTAGGCGTTGTTGATGCCCAGCTTCTTCTCGGGCCCCCGCAACACCGCGATGGGCGTGATCTCGGCGCCGGTGCCGATCAGCGTCGGCACCGCCCAGATCTCGAGGCCCCGGTTCATATCCATGCCGTAGCCCTGGTAGTCCTGGGCCTGCAAGGGGTTGTTGAGGCAGATCGACGTGGCCTTGGCCAGGTCCATAGTGCTGCCTCCGCCGATGCCGATCAAGAGGTCACAGTCGCTGTGGGACCGATGGATCTCCTGGACCAAGGCGTCCACGTCGCCGGTGCGAGGCTCCGACAGAGTAGCGTCGAAGAGGAACTTCTCCTCCTGGACCATCACCCTCTGGAAGGGAACCTGATCCGCCAGGGCGCTGTCGACGATAAAAAAGGGCTTGGCCTGCCGTTCCTCGGCCAGGGCCAGCACCGTAGCGATGCCGTCGTCGGATAGGACGATCTGGGTGGGCACGTCGGTCCTCCACCAGGGCGAAAGCCCTGTAAAGGTCTCCAGGTCTTTAGGCGCTTGAACCATAGTGTCTCGAGCCTCCCTAATAGATAAACGCTAAAATAAACAGAGGGCCCACAGGCAACGGCGGCCCTCGATGGAGCCGCCGTTTGAGGCCTGGGGCCCTTTGCTAACAAGGGTCCTTTGCCAGCAGGGCCTCCAAGCGGGCCAGGTCCTCGGGAGTGTCCACCTCGATGGTGTCCCTATGGACGGCCAGGCATTGGATGGGATAGCCCCGCTCTAGTACTCGCAACATCTCCAGACTCTCGGTCCGCTCCAGGGGAGTCTGGGGCCACTGGGCGAACTGGAGCAACAGATCCCGTCGCCAGCCGTAGGGTCCGATGTGCTTGAACCAACGGGCCTGCTGGCTTTCTCGGGGGTAGGGAATCGGGGAGCGGCTGAAATAGAGAGCTCGCCCTGACTGGGAGAAGACTGCCTTGACGATGTTAGGATCCGACACCTCTTGATCCCGCTGGATCTCTTTGACACAGAGGGCCAGAGAGATCGAAGGGTCAGCCCGGAGGGCTTCCACCAGGGGATCGATCATGTCGGGACCTACCAGAGGGTCGTCGCCCTGGACGTTGAGCACCACCTGGCAGGGGTACTGACGAGCCACCCAGGCCACCCGGTCCCCACCGCTGGGCAGCTCTGGCGTCATCTGGGCCTCGCCGCCGGCGTTGCGGACCAGGTCGGCGATGCGCTGGTCGTCGGTGGCCACGATGACTCGGTCCACGGACCGGCACCGCTGGACGCCTCGAAGCACCCGGAGCACCAGGGGCACTCCGGCGATGGCGATCAAGGGCTTTCCAGGAAGGCGGGAACTGCCGTAACGGGCGGGGATCACCGCCAGAGTATCCAGTGCCATGGCTACCTCCTCGACAAGGCTTCCGGCGCCCCATCCAGGGCGGACTTCAATAAAATGAAATTGTACCACCCCTGACCCCGAAGTCAATGATAAAATTCTTAAAAGTCGTACAAACCTCTTTAAGGCCAAGGCTTGGGCCCTGGCTTGAAGACCTCTGGATCGGCTCGGCCTCGCCGGAGATGCTACAATATCGGGAGAAGGAACCGGTTGGGGCCTTTTTTAGAGAGGAGACGTAGCATGTACGTGGGCTTAGTGACGTTGCTGTTGATTTTGCTGGTCCTGTCGGCCTTTTTCTCGGCGGCCGACATGGCTTTTTCCTGCGCCAACAAGATCCGGCTCAAGCGCTTCGTCGAGGAGGGCCGGCCGGGCGCCGCCAGCGCCATGGCCCTGGAGAAAGACTTTAACCGGACCATCTCCACGATTCTCATCGCCGGCAACATGGTAGACATATTGAACACCTCTATCCTTACCACGGTGTTGGCCGCGGCCTTTGGGCCCATCGGCGCCATCTACGCCATGGTGCTGATGACGGTGTTGCTGATCCTCTTCGGCGAGATCCTGCCCAAGGCCTTCGTTAAGGATTGTGCTGAGCCCTTTATGTTGGCCTCGGCACCGGTGCTCAAGGCCTCTATGGTGGTATTGCGTCCCCTGGTCTGGGCCTCCACGGCGGTGACCCAGTGGCTACGGCGCTTCAAAAGAGACAGCCAGGGCAACGAGACCCCTAGTGTGACCCACGACGAGCTGTTGAGCATCGTCGAGGACATGGGCTCCCAGGGTGTGCTGCCCCACGCCGAGCGGGAGCTCATCGAGAGTGCCATCAACTTCAACGAGTTGGAGGTCTGGGAGGTCCAGACGCCGCGGATCGACATCTTCGCGCTGAACGTCAACGAAAATCCCGAGACGGCCAAGAACCTGATCCTCAAAAACCACTACACCCGAGTGCCGGTCTACGACGGCACCACCGATAACATCATCGGCATCCTCAACGAAAAGCTCTACCTGGAGCGGCTGGTCAACGGCCAGCCGGCGGACCTGAGGAGCTGTCTACTCAAGCCCCTGCTGGTGTCGGGCAGCACCAGCCTGATGGACGCCTTTCGGATCCTGAAGACCAACCGGACTCACATGGCCGTGGTGCTGGACGACTACGGCGGCACCTCGGGCATCGTCACCCTGGAGGACCTGATGGAGGAGCTGTTGGGGGAGATCTTCGACGAGCTGGACGACATCAAGGAAAATTTCACCCAGATCGAGGACCGGGTCTACCTGACCTTCGGTGACGTCTACATGGAGGATCTGTTCTTCAAATACCTGCACTGTATGGAGATGCCTGACACCGACATGCCCACCCTCAGCGGATGGCTCATCGAGGAGTTCAAGGTTTTCCCCGATGAGGGCGCCCGGTTCCAGTGGAGGAACTTCTGCTTCGAGATCGTCAAGGTGGGAGGCCAGAGGATCCAAAAGGTGCGGATCACCGAGGCCGCTCAGGAGAGTTGACCGGAATAGTTCTCCCCTCTGAGCTGTCGGCCTTTAGCGGCGATTTGGTCTCGGCAATCTGGACGTACCGCCCTGGAAGCAGTACAATCTAGGGTACTAGTGCTTTAGGAGGTAGGTTGATGATGAGAAAGGCCAAGCTCTTCGCGGTGGCGGTCCTGGCGACGATCCTTTCGGCGCCGGCGGCCCTCGCCCAGGACGTCATCGGGGCCATCGAGCCCCAGCGGGTGCTCTTTGAACATCCCCGGTTCAACGAGGTGCAGCGGCGGGTCCAATCGGTGATCGAGGCCAAGCAGAAAGAGGCCCAGAGCGAGATCGAAAAGACCTCGGACAACCAGAAAAAGGCCGAGATCTACAACACCAAAAAGCAGGAGGCCGCCAGGGAAGAGCAGAACCTCATGGCGCCGCTGTTCCGGGAGATCAACGTGGCCATCCGGACCGTGGCCCAGCGGAAGAAGATCACCGTGGTGCTGGACAAGACCGCCATCTACTACGGCGGCATCGATTTGACCGACGACGTGATCCAAGAGCTGAAGAAGCGCAATACCGGCAGCTGATCCTTGGATTCCCACGCCCCCTCCAGCATCGGCTGGAAGGGGCGTTTTCTGTCGTCGCTAACCCCGTCTTTTCAGACGGATTCGACGGCAAATAAGCGTTATAGGATCGTGAACAAGGAAGTTAAGGGAGTAAACGAAGAAGGAAGTAAAAAGGAGGAAGAGAGCCATGGCAGAGATCCAGCAGTGGCATGTGGTGTCCGTCAATTTTCCCCAGGACTGCAACGTCATCCTGGGCCAGAGCCATTTCATCAAGACCGTAGAGGACCTCTACGAGATCCTGGTCACCTCGGTGCCGGGGATGGAGTTCGGCATAGCCTTCTGCGAGGCCTCGGGGGACTGCAAGATCCGCCACGACGGCAACGCCCAGGACCTGGTCCAGTGCGCCCTGGACAACGCCCAGGCCATCGCCTGCGGCCACAGCTTTATCGTGGTGCTCCGCCGGGGCTATCCCATTAACGTGCTGAACCAGATCAAGAACTGTCAGGAGGTTTGCCGTATCTTCGCCGCCACGGCCAACCCTCTGCAGGTCCTGGTCTGCCAGACCGATCAGGGCAGGGGCATCGCCGGAGTGGTGGACGGCTTCGCTCCCCGGGGCGTAGAGGACCAGAACGACGTCCAGGCCCGCAAGGACCTTTTGAGGTCCATCATCGGCTACAAGCGCTGATCTGGGGCCATGGCGAAACGAGGGGCCAGCCGATACGTCTGTAGCCACTGCGGCGCCGTGGCGCTGCAGCCCCTGGGCCGTTGCCCCCGCTGCAGCGCCTGGGGAGCCATGGAGGAGGAACAGCAGCGCCCCTCTGCAGCGCCGCACCCGGGACGGCTCCTAAAGCCCGAGGCCATCGGCCAGATTCAGCCTCCCCAGCGGTTGCCCAGCGGTTTCGATGAGCTGGATAGGGTGCTAGGCGGCGGTTGGGTTCCTGGCGGCGTGGTCTTGCTGGGGGGCCAGCCCGGCATAGGCAAGTCCACGCTGTTGCTCCAGGTCTGCGGCCGCCTGGCCCAGGGGGGCCACAGGGTGCTGTACCTCTCCGGCGAGGAATCGCCCTCCCAGTTGGGCCTCAGGGGCCAGCGGCTGGGGGTGGTCCACCAGGGCCTGGAGATCTGCTGTCACAGCGAGATCGACCCCCTGCTGGAGCTCATCGACGGCCACAGCCTGGTGGTGGTGGACAGCGTCCAGGCCATGAAGACCCAGTCCGAGACGGGATGGGCCGGCACGCCCAGCCAGGTCCGGGCTGTGGCCCAGCTCTGCCTGGACAGGGCCAAGGAGCTGGCGGTGCCCATGGTGTTGGTGGGGCACATCACCAAGGAAGGACGCATCGCCGGCCCCATGTTGCTGGAGCACATGGTCGACGCCGTGGTGATGTTTGCCGGCGAGAGCTCCTCGCTCTATCGTACCCTAAGGGCCAGTAAAAACCGCTACGGTGGCACCGAGGAGCTGGGGATTTTCGAGATGACCCGCCAGGGCCTCCTGGAGGTGGCCGACCCCAGCTGCCTCTACTGGAACCGTCAGGACAGCACCGTTCCCGGCGTGGCCATGACGGTGGTCATGGAAGGCAGCCGCCCCCTGATGGCCGAGATCCAAGCCCTGGCCAGCCCGACCCCCTTGGCCTATCCCAAAAGGGCCGGCCTCGGCGTGGGCGTCAACAAGCTCCATCTGCTGCTGGCGGTGCTCCAGAGCCGTTGCGGTTTGGCCTCGCTGGATCGGGATCTGTACTGCAACGTCGCCGGGGGGCTGGAGATTCGAGACCCCGCCGCCGACCTGGCCCTGGCCGCGGCCTTGGCCTCGGCCCTGACTCAGCGGCCCATCGGTCCCGACTGTTGTCTCCTGGGCGAGATCGGCCTGGCTGGGGAGCTGCGCCCCGTGGCAGCAGCGTCCCAACGGCTTCGGGAGGCCCACCGCCTGGGCTTTCGCCGCGCCCTGGTCAGCGCCAGGGAGAAGCTCTCCGAGGAGTTGCCCCTGAAAGTGTACCGAACCGCGACATTAGCCGAGGCGCTGGCCCGGCTGTCCATACTGGGCTAGGGCGCCGCTGATCGACGGCTCTGGACGCCGCCTCGGCTATGGCCGTGCCTGCCGCTACAGATCTGCCTACCAATCCTACTATCCACTTTGGTCTGGAGGCA
>CAZCKP010000005.1:0-36687 GCA_964499295.1 uncultured Synergistaceae bacterium
GGCTTTGTCATGTAGATGAAGGTTAAAACGGTGACAGCCGTATCGATCATCTCCAGGGCAAGCCTAAGAAGCTTTTGTTTTTCCTCATTCAAGAACACCAACTCACCTCCTTCTCTGACTCTTATTATACAACTTACAGTGGGATTAGTTAAGCAATAGAGTGTATATATCCACTCTAGATTTCTTAATTAGAGCTTCCTATGCCTCAAAACAAAAAACCTCCCTAGATTGTCCTGAGAATGGGGCTTTTTATTAATTGTAGGCCCATATGATGGCACCGCCGATGTCGCCCAGTGAGAGGAACCACAGCCTTAGCCCTTTATGTAGGTTATATTTGTCCTATTTTTGTTATAATGCCCCAAAGGGCAACGATTAGGAGTGATTTGCCATGAAAGTGAATACTGACAATCTCATATCAATAACAGAAGCTAACCGCAACTTTTCAAAAATCGCACGAATGGTCGAAGAAAAAGGCGCGGTGGTCATTTTGAAAAATAACGCGCCGCGCTATTTGGTCATAGAGTTCGGCCTGGCAGAGCAGGCGCAAAAAGCCGCTGACGAGGATGTTATACAAGTTTCTGCACGACTTGCCGCTGCAACCGCAAAGCGTACAAAATACTTGCCCGGTAAAGGTTCTGGACAAACGGCAAGTTATGGCGCTGCAGGCCCAGCTTGTCACCGAAACAGGCAGCGAGCCGGGGCTTCGCGACGAGGCTCTGCTTGACGCCACCCTCGCCGCGCCTTTCGGGTCATACGGCGGAGAAGATTTGTTCCCAACGCTAAGGCAAAAGGCAGCCCGCCTCGGATGCTGGCCCGGCCCCAATATCAGATCGACCAGCGGTGCCTCTTTTGTGGGCATTTCATCCTCCTTCAACTAAAGGTGCTCTCCGGCAAAGTGAAGGTTGACAACTTCCAAGAAAGTGGATACATTATCGACAACGGTAGCGGTGCTATCGTTAGAAACCCCGTCGACCCCTGGGATTCGCCCCAGATCGCTCGACGGGGTTTCTTCTATAACATCGCCTCTCCAACATAAAACAGCGCCCCCCCTAGGAGGAAGTCGCTGGTTAATCACACCGATATTCCGATAGATCTCAAGTTATCGCGGACTCGCGACTTAATACACCGATCCATATCCGTGACGAACGCTTGCCTTGTTCGGGGTGCTACGTGCCTTCTTTAGCAATGCAATAGTCAAGATACTCCAGCGCTTCTCTTCCCGTGGACATGCGAATTTCATCGCCTCGGACCGGAATCACATAGGATAACCCCGTAACCGCATCCTGGCAAACTTTTTAATATTTTCGCGAGTCATTGCCCTTCTCCTAGCTCTAAAATTTTGCTCAGAACAGGGCCGCCTCGACCTTGGCGACGGCTCGGCTGGTCACCTTGGTGATCTGTCCCACCAGCAGCGCCGCCGCAAGGGTTCCCAGGCCGACGCCGCTGATGCGGCCCAGACAGGCCAGGCTCAGGACCACCGACAGAGCCACCAGGACCAGGTCCAGGGCCATCTTGGCGTTGCCGAACTTCATGGGCCGGACTTGGCAGATGGCCAGCACCAAGCCCTCGCCGGCGGTGGGCACCAACTTCGCCGCGATTTGGACGCTGATGCCCAGAGCCAACAGGAAGATGCCAATGCCGCAAAGGGCCCACTGCTGAAGGGCGTTGGAATAGCCCAGGGGGCGCAGCACCACCAGGGCAAGGTCAATGATCAGCCCGAAGAGGGCCCCTGCCGGAAGCTGAAGGACCTGGAACCACTGGTAATTCCTGCCCAGCATGACCATCTGCAACACCACGAAGATCCCGTTGGCCGCTACGGTGGTCAGCCCCACGGTGAGGCCCAGGATCTCTGCAGCGACGTAGGGTAGGCTGGACACCGCCGTGATCCCCAAGCCGGCCTTGATGGAAAAGGCGATACCAAAGGCCATCACGGCCAATCCCAGACAGAGCAGCGCTAGACGCTTGCCCAGATGATCGATGGTCTTCGGCGTCGGTGCCATAACCCTTTCTCCCTTCGCTGTCATCATGGTTCCGCTGATTGTCCTCTCACTATGGCTCCCTTTGGGGAGCCCCAGGTTTTTCGAATTCTCAGGATCCCGCCAGCACAAGCCCTGAGAAACGCTTTTAACAAAGGCTGGAGGGGCAAAGTCCCCGTAGGGGACAGAGCTGGCACTGGGGTGCGCGGGCTTTGCAGATCCCTCGACCGTGGTAGATCATGTTCAGATGGGCTCCGCCTTTGCGCCGGTCTGGCACCAACTGCTCCATCCGCTCCTGAATGGCCGCCGGAGAGTCCTTCTCCTGGGCCCAGCCCAAGCGGCGACAGAGCCGGGCCACGTGGGTGTCCACCGGAAAGGCGGGAAAACCCAGGTCGAAGACCAGCACCACCGCCGCAGTCTTGGGCCCTACGCCCTGGAGGTTCGTCAAAAACTCCCAGGCCTCTTGCCTAGGCCCCTCCCTTAGGGCCTTCAAGGAATAGCCACCGAAGCGGTCCTTGACTTCTTTAAGGACTCTAAGGATGGTGGCGGATTTGACGTTGCTGATTCCCGCCGGTCGGATGGCGTCGGCTAGGGTTTCCAGGTCTAAAGCGGCGATCTGGTCCCAGCTGCCGTGACGTTGTCGGAGCTGCTGGTAGCCCATATCCCTGTTTTTGTCGTTGGTGTTCTGGGAGAGCACCGTCAGGATCAGTCCGTCCAGAGGCTCGTCGAAGGCCACCACATCGGCCTTGGCTTCCTGGCCCCACTGACGCTCCAGGATGTCCAAGACCATCTCCAGATCCGGAGGAGTCTGGGCTTTAGCCGGAGCCTCCTGGGGCGGGGCCTTTTTTCGCTGGACAGTTTTTCCGGCATCGCCAACTAGGCGGCTCATGACGAGGCCTCGCAGCTGCTTTCCCGCGAGGTCTCGGGGGAGCCTTTCTTCTCGGTCAGGGCCATGCTCTTTTTGATCCAGCGCTTCAGCTTGGCCATCACTCGACCGTGGACGCTGTTGCGGGGATAGCCGCCCCTGGCGTTGCGAGCTCCGGCTGCCATGCCCGTCAGCAGTTCGATGCCTTCGTCGATGGTCCGCACCGACCAGAGGTGGAACTTGCCCTGGATCACCGCCTCCTCCACCTGGCGGCTCAACATGAGGTGGCGAACGTTCTGCCAGGGGATCATCACGCCCTGATCGCCGGTCAAGCCCTTTTCCAGACAGTAGCTGAAAAAGCCCTCCACCTTTTCGTTGACGCCGCCGATGGGCTGGATGTTACCAAACTGGTCCACCGAGCCGGTGACGGCGATACCCTGGCGGATGGGCACCTCGGCCAGCGACGACAGCAGACAGTAGAGCTCCGCCGACGAGGCGCTGTCGCCGTCGATGCCGCCGTAGTTCTGCTCAAAGGCCAATCGGGCCGACAGGGTCAAAGGCATGTCCTGGGCGTAGATCCGGCCCAGGTAGCTGCTCAGCGTCAGCAGTCCCTTGTTGTGGATCGGGCCGGCCATGTTGGTCTCCCGCTCGATATTGACCACACCCTCCTGGCCCATAAAGGTGTTGGCGGTGATCCTAGTGGGATGGCCAAAGGCCACGTCGGCGAAGCTTACTACCGCCAGGCCGTTGATCTGGCCGATCTGGGATCCCTGGGTGTCGATGCGCACCACCTCCGAGGCGAAGTCCTGGCGGATCTTCTCCTCGGCCATGCTGGAGCGGTGGCGCTTCTCGGCGATGGCCCGGTCTACGTGGTCCCGGTCCACCTCTTGGGCCCCCTGGGCTCGGGCCCAGGCCGAGGCCTCGACGATGATCTCCTGAAGCCGGTTGAACTGGAGCGACAGCTTTTCCTGGTCCCCCGCCAGCCGGGCCGCCCAGTCGATGACCTCGGTGATGGCCGAGACCTGGAAGGGCAGGCAGCCTTCCCGTTCCACCACGGTCTTGACGAACCGGGCCATCTCCAACTCGCCTTCCGGCGTCCGGTCCATCTCGTAGTCGAACTCGGCCACCAGCTTGAAGAGCTTCTGGAACTCGGGGTCGTAGCGTTGCAACAGATAGTATATGTAATAACTCCCCACTAGGATCACTTTCACGTCCATGGGGATGGCCTCGGGACGGGGCGAGGCCACGGGCATGATGCCGTACTGGTCTCCCAGGTTTTCTACCGTCAGGGAGCCTGAGCGGAGCACCCGCTTCAGCAGGTCGTAGGACATGTAGTTCCGCAGCAGCTCCTCGGCGTCGATCATCAAGAAGCCGCCGTTGGCGCGATGGAGGGCGCCGGGGACGATACGACTGAAGTCGGTGTAGTAGTAGCCCTGGCGGCTTTCGTACTCCAACTTGCCCGAGAGATTATAAAAGGTGGGGTTGGTCTCCACCACCGCCGGAGCGCCGCCCTGGGGATCGTGGCTGACCAGCACGTTGACGCTGTAGGGCGTCAGGTCTACCTCGGCGTTTTCGTCCCTGGCGGCGGCCAAAAAGACGCCGAAATTGGACACCACGTGATCCACCATGGAATCTAGCCATTGCCGGAACTTTTCGGAGCTGCCAAAACGCTCCCGCAGCTCCTCCACGTAGGGGGCCACGGCGTTGCGGCATATCTCGGCCTCCATGCCCGAGACCTTGGCCTTCAGCTCCCGTTCCTGCTCCCGGATCTGGCGTAGGGCGTTGAGGGTCATCGAGGTGATCCCGTCGGAGAGACCCTTCAGATGCTTCTTCTCCTCTTCGGTCAGGGCCTCGTACTCCTCGGTCTGGAGCTCCACCTTTTCGGTCTCGCCCTGGTCGTTGGTGATCTCCTTCAGGGGGATATTGATAAAGCCCTGGGGAGTGCGCTTTACCAGAAAGCCCTGCTTCTCCGCCTCCTCCTTAACCTGGTTCATCAGGTTGGCCACCCGATCCTGGAAGGCGCTGATCTCCTGGGTCTTGGCGTCCTCGTAGGCGCTCTTTTCGAAGGCGCTGCTGATGGCCGATTTCAGCTCGTCCAGGAGCTTGGAGAAGGCCCCTTCCAGCTCTCTGCCCTGGCCCGCCGGTAGGCTCAAGGCGATGGGGCTGGTGGGGTCGGTGAAATTGTACACGTAAACCCAATCCTGGGGTGCCGCCATGGTAGCTGCCTTCTGTACCACGCTCTGTCGGGCGTAGGAACTGCGGCCGCAGCCCGGCAACCCCACGATAAAGACGTTGTAGCCCTTACTGGTCATGGACAGGCCAAACTCCATGGCCCGGACCGCCCTTTCCTGACCGATAAAAGCCTCCAGGGAGCACAACTCCTCGGTGGAACGGCAACTGAGCAAAGCGCCGTCGGTGCGGCGCCGGATCTGTGCTGGAGTGAGCTCCTGTGCTCGGATTTTCACGGTTCGACCTCCCCTCGGCGACAGATGATCCCGCCGCCCACCAATAGATTGCCGCAGTAGAGCACCAGGGACTGGCCCAGGGCAACACCGGTCAGCGGCACCTCTGGGACCACCCTGCCCCGGCATCCGTCCCATTCCGCCAATCGGGCCGGTACCGGCGTCGATCGGTAACGGTGCTGGGCCAGATAGCTCTGTCCCACCTGGGGCGTCCTCTGCCACCGCGGGCTTTTGAAAAATATCTCCGAGACGGCGCTGTCCTGGCGGTGGCTCAACACCAGCCGGTTGTGGTCTCGGTCTTTAGCTTTGACGAACCAGGGCCCTCCCGAAAGGCCCAGGCCCTTGCGCTGGCCCTCGGTATAGAAGGCCAATCCCCTGTGGCGTCCCACCACCTGACCGCAGCAGACCATCTCGCCGGGCCGGAGCGACTCCTGGGGAAGCCGGTCCTCCAGGTACTGGGCCAGGCTCTGACCCTCGAGAAAACAGATGTCCTGGCTATCGCCTCCGGCGAAGTCGTCGCCCAGGGCCTCGGCGCTAATCTGGCGGGTCTGGGACTTTTCCATGTCCGCCAGAGGAAAGATCAGCCGGGGGATCCACTGCGGCAGCAACCGATAGAGCATGTAGCTCTGGTCCTTGCTGGAGCGGCTCCGGGCGATAGCCCATCCCTGGGGAGTTTCGACGGTGCGGGCGTAGTGGCCCGTGGCGATCCAGCGGCAACCCAGGTCGTCGGCTGCCTCCACCAACAGCCGGATCTTCAGCTGTTCGTTGCAGATCACGCAGGGATTGGGGGTCTCGCAGCGGCCATAGGCCTCCAAAAAGGGAGCCGTCACCCTCTGGCAAAACTCCTGGTGGCAGTCGATCCGATGGATCCGGGCGTCCAACCGCTCCTCCAGGGCCTGAAGACGGCGGCGGTCCAGGTCGTCAGGGTCTCTGCCCATGGCCAAATGGACGCCCAGAGGGTCAAAGCCCTGACGACGCAACAGCAGGAAAGTCGCCGTACTGTCGACGCCGCCGCTTAGGCCCACCACAACTCTTCTGTCCTCCAAAATCCTTTCCTTTCTAGCCAACCTAACCAAATCTAACCAATTTAACCGATCTAGCTGACTCCTCCAGCCAATTCTGGCCAATCTCTAGCCGACCAGGGATACCAACTGGGCCGACTCAAGGGGCAGGTCAGATGCTGAGCTTTTCCACCAGGTCGATCAGCTCGAGATCCAGCTCTTTTTTTCGCTCCCATGCCTCGGACAGGGCCACCGCCTTGATCTGGCCGTTTTGAAGCGCCGTCATGACGCCGCTATGGCCGGCCATCAGGGCCTCCACGGCGAAGGCTCCCATGCGAGAGGCCAAAGTAGCGTCGTAGCTGCTGGGAGAGCCGCCCCGCTGGATATACCCCAGCACTGTCACCTTGCCCTCCAGGCCCTGGGTAGCCAGCTGATCCCTCAGGGCCTGGCCGGACATGACCCCTTCGGCCACGATCACCAGGGAATAGCTTTTTCCGCTGAGCCGGGAGGCCCGGAGGCGCCGACAGAGCTCCTCCAGCTGGAAGGGCCGCTCGGGCACCAGCACTGCCTCGGCTCCTCCGGCCACGGCGGTGTTCAGGGCGATAAAGCCGCTGTGCCGTCCCATGACCTCCACGATAAAGAGCCGGTCGTGGCTGGAAGCAGTGTCCCGGAGTCGCCGCACCGCATCAAGGGCGGTGTTCAACGCCGTGTCGTAGCCCACGGTGCTGTCGGTACCGCCTACGTCGTTGTCGATGGTGCCCGGCACGCCGACGACGGGAAATCCCCTTTGATGGAGAGCCCAAGCGCCTCGGAAGGAGCCGTCTCCGCCGATCACCACCAATCCGTCGACAACCTGGGACCGGAGGTGATTGATCGCCCTTTCCTGGCCCTGGGGGGTCTTAAAGGCCTCGCTTCGGGCCGTCCGTAACACCGTGCCGCCTCGGTGGATGATGGCCCCCACGGTCCGGGAGGCCATGGGACAGAAAGCCCCGTCCATCAGACCTTCGTAGCCCTGTTGGACCCCCAGGACCTCCAGACCGTGGTAGCTAGCGCAGCGTACCACCGCCCGAATAGCGGCGTTCATCCCCGGCGCGTCTCCACCGCTGGTCAGTACTGCCAAGCGTTTCATGGCTCCCATCGCCTCCCAGGGTTCCCATGGAAACCCGCTCATTATAGACCCTTTGAGGGTACGAAAAAAGGGAAGGTTTCCCTTCCCTTGATCCAGCTACTGGGTCTGCAGCTCCATCATCCGCTTGTTGATGGTCCGGATCTCCGACTCCAGGTCGTCCAGCTGGCCCTGGAGGTCCTTGCCCTGTTTGGTCAGGTTTTCCAGGCGCTTCAGCAACCGGTCCATCTCCATGCGAGCTCCCGCCCGGCCCTGGAGCAACTTCGAGGGATCGTCGTCTATCACGTCCCAGATGAAGTCAATGGTGCGCCCCATGGTCACCGGCGTCACGCTGCCGTTCATGGTGAGCCGCACCGACCGGACCTTGTCGGTCAGGTAGGGATTGCCCTTTTCGTCGTAGCGGGGAAAGTAGACGAAGCCCTCGCGAGTATCGGTGACCTTGAAGTTGAACCGGCGGTCGTAGTCGGTAGGCGCCAAGCGGTGACGGCCAACGATTAACGTCAATTGGGCGTCGAAGGGCGCCATTCGCAGGGCCGGACCATTGTTGTTAAAACGGATGAAAATGGGGATGCTGTCCTCCAGCTTCAGCTGTTGCAGCAGCCGATAACGATAGTTTTCGGCTTCGTCCTGGGTCCAGAGGTTTTTCTCGGCCTCTTCCATCACCGATTGTTCCACGTACTGGGCGGCGTAGTAGGTCATCTCCACCTCCAGAGTGGAGCCCATGTCGTTGCGGAAGGACTTTTTCTGACGCCAAGAGGCACCAAAGGCGGAGCCTCCAGAGAGAAGTGACGCCAACAGCATCAGAGCGAGAAGGGTTTTACGTGAGAACAAGGCAGTCAACCTCCTGAAGTAAGAAATCTGAAGCGAGAAATCGTCGCTGGCTTTCCCCTATTATAGGGGATCGCCCCCCAGAAAAAAGGGGGTTTTACTGGTTCTGTCGCGGCTTCTGCTAAACCAGCGACCTCTTCCCTCAGGGGATCCTGCCGCAACGCCTCAGGATTCCACGTCGGAGCAGGCGTCCTGGAGCTCCCTCTCCCGGACTGGGGTCTCGGGATAGTCCAACAGGATCACCAGACCCCAGAGAGCCCAAAAGGGCACCGCCAGGTCCCGGCGGGCCTGGAAGATGTCGCCGCTGACGGAGTAGACCGCCTGGCCGATCATAAGAGCCCCCGTCAGCAGGGCCCAGGGCATATCAGCGTTGCGCTGGCAGCGCTCCATCTCGTTGGGAATCAGGGCCAGACATTTTTTCAGCGTCGCCAGTCCGGCCAGGCAGAACAGCACCAGCCCCGGGATGCCAGCCACGTAGAGCAGATATAGATAGGCGGTATGGGGAGAACCATGGACGTCGCCGTGGCCCCGCCGGGCCACCAATCTGGCCGAGAAGTCCTGGAAGGGCTCGCCGTGGCCTAACCAGGGCCGCTCCTTGATGGCCACCCAACTCTGCTCCCATATTTTGTTGCGCAGCGTGGTGAAACGATCCAGGTCGTCGATGGCCGACAGTGCCGCCACCTCCTCCTGGAAGCGCAGCCCGATGACGCCCCGGCTTAGCTCGTTGGCCCCTACCAGGAAGACGCCGACGGCCAGCACCACCGTCGCCACTGCCCTGAGAGATATTTTCTTGGCCCTGATCGCCCATAGGAGAATCACCACGGCCTGAACGGCGGAGCCGATCCAGGCCCCCGAGGAAAAGGACAATATCGTCAGCAGCGGGGCGCAACAGAGCATCACCAGGGCTATCAGAGGTCTTTTGACGGCCCAGAGGGCGCCGCAGGGCAGCAGCGCCGAGAGGAACAGCCCGAAAAAGCCCAGCACGTTGCCGTTTTCCAGGGTACGGTTCAGCGGCGCCACCAGGTGGAAGTACATCAACAGGCTGTGGATCGTCAGGACCACCGAGGCCCCCAGCAGCACCGAGCCGAAAAGCCGCCGCCGCTGGGGACTGTTCAGCAGCCTGATGGCGAAAAAGACTCCCAGCAACATCTCCAGGAAGACCGAGGCCTCCTTACCCCAGCTGTAGAAGCTCGGCGCTCCTAGGGTCAGGCAGAAACAGCTCCACAAAAAAAGGGCCAGCAGCAGCTTAAAAATAGCCCCGCTACCCCATTGACGGGGCAAAAAGGGCTCCTTGGCGATAAGCCTATTGGCCACCAGGGCCAATAGGCAGAGGCTCCAACCGGTGTAGTGGATCACGGGGCCGCAGGCGCTAAAGGCCACGGCCACCACGTAGCTCCAGAGAGCCACAGTCTCGTAGCGATTCACGGTCTCATCTCCAAAGCTTCCTGGCCGGAGCCGTCCTGCAAGGACCGATAGATCTCCAGATTACGGTCCACCATGTCCTCCAGCCTGGGGACCTTGGTCCTGTCGAAGCAGGCCACGGCCCGACGACGGTTCAAAAAGTCCACCAGGGCCTTCCGCCAGGCTTCCAGATCGCCAGGGGGTAGCAGACCCTGGCGAGAGCAGGCCACCTCGGCCACCGGGGCGATATCCGAGGCAATGACGGGAAGGCCCATCTGCACCGCCCGGGCCAGCACCAGCCCGAACCCCTCGTTGTAGGACGGGAAGAGCAGGCAGGAAGCCTGGGCCATGAATGGGTCCACATCATCGCAGTAACCATGGAAGACCACCCTATCGGCAATGCCCTGGTCCCTGGCTAAGGCCTCCAGCTCCAGCCTCATGGGACCATCGCCTACCACGTCCAGGGTCCAGAGCAGTTCCGCCGGCAGGGCTCGCAACAGGTCCTGAAGGCCCTTGACCGGCGACAGCCGGCCGGCGAAGAGGAACTTCACCGGCCCCTGGAGATTTTGGGGATCCCAGCAAGCCTTCGGCTCGTCCAGGCCGTTGATTACCACCGTGGTGTTGTCGGAGAAACAGCCCTTCATGGCCTCCTGGACGGCGAAGCTGACGCAGATCACCCTGGCGGCCTCCCGGTAGGGCCGGTAGATCCAGGGGCTTTTGTTGCCGAAATCCACGTGGGCCGTCACCAGGTAGGGCACCTTGGCTCGCCGACTGGCCCAGAGGGCTATCCAGGCGGGGACTCGGGAATGGGCGTGGATCAACTGCCAGCCCTCTTTCCTGATCCATCGGGCAATAGCCAGGCTGCAACGGTATCCCGTCAGGGGATTTTTCCTGTGCACCGCCAGGTGCCGGAGCTGCACCCTGGGATCCATCTGGGATTCCATCTGTCCTCCCGCCGAGACCACCAGCACCTGGTGACCTCGGGAGACCAGTTGGTTGGACAGGTCGATGACGTGGCGCTCCACCCCTCCCAGGTCCAGCTGGGGCAGCAGTTGCAGGATCTTCATGGTATCGATCTCCCTAGCCAGTTCTGACGCGGCGCGATTCTCTCGCCAGAGCGGCCAATGTAGTCCCCGGCCAAGGCCGAGCGGTAGACTTCCAGGGTCCGCGCCGCCACAGCGGAGATGTCGAAAAGGGCGCTACGTTCCCAGGCCGCCTGGGCCAATCGCTGGCGAAGGCCTGGGGTTAGGCAGCAGTCTTTGATTCGTTCCGCCATGGCCTCGGGCGAGCCGACGGGCACCAGCAGCCCCGAGACCTGGTCCTCGATCAGGTCCGTAGTTCCACCTCTGCAGCAGCCGATACAGGCCAACGACGACGCCATGGCCTCCAGGAGCACAACGCCAAAGGGCTCCATCCGGGAGGGCTGGACGAAAACGTCGGCGGCCCACATAAAGGGGCGAACGTCCTGGGCAAAGGAAAAGAACTTGATCCGACCAGCGGCGGCCGATCCAGCGGCCAGTCGGCGCAGGGCCTTTTCCTCCTCGCCGCCTCCCACCAACACCAGCCAGGGATCGGCGGCGGCAAAGTCCGGCGAAGCCAGGGCCAAGGCAAAGGCGGCGATCAGATCGTCAAAGCCCTTCCAGTCTACGAAGCGGCCAGCTCCCAGCACCACCAAGGCCTCCTGGCCCAACCCCAGGGATTGGCGCCAGGATTGGCCGGCGGCGGAATCCCTTCGGAAATGGGCCCTGTCGATGCCGTTGGGCACCACCTGGATCCGCTCTGCTGGGAAGCCCTGCCGGGCCATGTGATCGGCCACAGCGCTGGAACAGGGCAATAGCGCCGTGGCGTCGCGGTGATATTTGGCCTTGGGAAATTTGTCCACGGTCTGCAACACCGGCAAATTCAGCTTCTTTCCCCAGTAACCTCCCAGAAAGGCCGCGGCAGAAAGCCGGGTGTGGACGATATGAGGAGATAGCTTTTCTATCAGCGCCTTCAAGCCTCTTGCCAGAGGTGGACACCACTGGACCGGAGGGGCATAGCCATGGACGGGGATGCCTTGGTTTTCCAGCATCCTTAAAAGACTCCCGCCGCCCTTACAGACCACTTGGTTCTCTACTCCCAGGCCTTCCAGGGCCTTGAGAAGCTGAAGCCAGGACACCGCCCAGGACAGGTCCCCTTCGTCTACGTAGTGGAGGATTCGCATAGCGCTCGCCTAGGGGCTCTTATGGACGGTCGCTCCAGGAACCCTCACCCAGCCAACGGTCAAGGATCCAGCGGGCCGCCCGAGCGGCCTCGTTAAAGGGCGGTACATCGCGGTGGGGGGGCTGGATCGACAGATCCTCGGCCAGCCGCCGGGGCGAGAGGATCTCCAGGTATCCCTGGGATTCGAACTCCTCCAACATCCTAGTGAAACGGGGGACGCCCCATAGCCGTTCCGGCGAGATCACCTTGGCGTAGACCATGGCCTCGGTGAGCTGTTGCATCCATCTTCGGATCCCGTGACAGTGGCCCACGGTGAAGACGCTGACCCAAAGGCCGGAGGTGACCGATTCGGAGATCATGGACACCGAGTCCTCGGTACAGAAGACCCGGCAACAATGGCCCAAAAGGCCCGGCACGGGATTGCGGGGATCCTGGGAGGCCAGCAACAGCATCCGGACCCTGGGATTGTGGCGGCACAGCTCGGCGATGGTCTGCTCGGTGTCGCCGCGGGTCCGCCGAGACGTGGTGACGTAGAGGTCCACGTCAGCCCTCTCGGCGGCCTGGAAAACCACGGGAAAGACCTTTTCGGCCCACAGCGGCGCTATGGAGTGGTTCTGATCGTCGCCGCCCACCAGGATCGCCCAGGCCCTTTTCCTCTGGGGGGGATAGTCGCAACAGAGCTCCTGGGCCTGGGCCTGCAGCCGCTGCCGGGAGATGGCGTTGGGCGCTCCCAGGGTCAGCAACACGTTGTCGGCGCTGTAGCCGTCGTGTTTGGGCACTACGGCCATGTCAAAGGGAGCCGTGCCCAGCCGCGACGGCGTCATGACGACGCAGCTCTTGCCGCCGAAGAGCCGCGACAGGGCCAGGCAATAGGGCGCCGCTCGGCTGCCAGCCGACAGGAACAGCGCCGGGCGGCCCGAGGGATCGGCGTCGGCCACGGCCTTGGCCAGGGCCTCGCCGCGGCTGTCCGCAAGCCACCGCTGGAGCTGCCGTTTCGACGCCGAGGGGAGCCTCCGGGCCCGAAGCTTCAGGGCCACCAGACGCTGCCACCCCTCCAGGTAGGGCACTTCCAGGTCGTGGCACTCCAGTTCGGCCAGTTCTTTCATGCGGTCCCGAATGCCCTCGGTCTGGAAAAAATGGCCCCGGATACCGTCGCTGAGACGAAACACCACCGGGGGACGATTCATGATCTCCCTTCCCTCCCTTGTCCTTTTGCCTGTAGATACTCCGCCATTACCTGGTTTCTCAGGGATGGCAGGGGGATGCCGGTCTTGATCGAGAGTCTCTGGAGGTCCTCGAATTCCGGCGTCTCCTGCAAGACCTCGGAACCCCACAGCGACGTCTTAAAGGACACGTCGCCCCAGGAACTGGGAAACACCGACTGGACCCGGCGCAGGGTGATCCGGTCCTCCAGCCGCCACCGCAGGCCGATGGTGGTGCTGAACTTCAGGACGATCCGGGCGAGGTCCTCCTTCAGCTCCGGCGGCCCGATGCAGGTCAGCCTGACGCCGGGGCGGTTCTTTTTCATGATCACCGGCGTTAAAAAGACGTCCAGGGCACCGCCGTCGAAGAGCCGGGCCATCAAAGGGCCGTAGTCCTGAGGGTTCATATCGTCCAGGTTGGACTCCAGCACCGCCACTTTTCCCGGCAGATAGGGGTAGGTCCCCTGGACGCCGTCGGAAAAGAGCCAGGCCTTTAGGGGGCTCCCCTGGGCCGAGCCCAGGGCCAAAAAGGTGCCCTCGGGCATGGGACCAAAAGAAGGAGACAGCTGGCGCAACACCAAAAGGCCCAGCACGTCGGTGCCCTTGCCGCCGGGACAGAGCGATAGCCCCTGAAGCAGCGGAATCATGGCTGCCGAGGCTTGGGGTGCTCCCCAGCGGCTGGATTGGAGGGCCACGGAAGAACACCGCACCAGCTGGACTTCCAGGCTCTGCAGACGCAGAAAGACCTCCGCTGCCAGGGTAATCCCCTGTACTATTTGGGGCCGCTGAGGGCTCGGCAGAACAACTTTCGCCCAGGCCTTGGAGAGGGCCAACGTCAGGGCCTTGACGTCGGCGGGGAGGTCCGAATCCTGAATTCCCTGGTCGACGCCTCGCCAAAACTCCAACAAGCTGTGGTCGGTCATCTCGAACAGCGCCAGGCTATCCAGGCAATCGCCAAGACAGGGGGGAAGGTCGCCCAGGGCTCCCAGGGCCTCCAACAGCCCTTGGGCCGTGAGCCCCCAGGAGCAATCCAGGTAGAGAACTTTCATGGGCCACCTCCTTTTGTCTCCTCTTTACGGCTTTACGGCAGCCCTCGACGGGGCAAAAGCGACAGGAGACCGGGACTTGAATAAAACCCCAACCGCTCTAGGGCTCCTCTGAGCCGGCTAGGATCACCCGGGCCCGCTCCAGGTCCTCCATCACGTCGATGCCCACCACAGGGGCCGAGGCCTCGACGACGGCCACGGCGATCTGATAGCCCTGCTCCAGGATCCGAAGCTGTTCCAGACTCTCGGTCAATGAAAGGGGCGTAGGAGCCAGGGCCAGGTAGACCGGCAGAAAATCCCGTCGGTATCCGTAGATGCCCAGATGGCGCAGCAGCGTCGGCGTGCCACAACGACCGTAGGGGATGGCACTGCGGCTGAAGTACAGGGCCTTGCCGTCCAGGGCCAGCACAACCTTGACGGCGTTGGGATCCTGGGCCTCCTGGGCCGATAGGGGCACTGCTAGGGTGGCGCAGGGAGCGCTGGTCTCCTCCAAAGTCTCCACCAGCCTATCGATCCAGCCCGGATCGATCAGCGGCTCGTCGCCCTGGACGTTGACCACCCAGGAGCAGTCGAAGCCCTCGGCCACCTGGGCCACGCGGCTGGTACCGTTGGGATGGTCCGGCGACGTCATCACCGCCTGGCCGCCGAAGGCCTCCACGGCCTGGGCGATACGGTCGTCGTCGGTGGCCACCACCACGGCGTCGAGGCTACGGGAACGACAGCAGCGCTCGTAGACGTGTTGGATCACCGGCTTGCCGCAAAGATCCAGCAGGGGCTTTCCTGGCAACCGCGTAGAGGCCCACCGCGCCGGGATCACGCCCAGAACTTTCATTGCCCAATCCGGTATTGCCGGGCCCGCTGGCGCATCTTGACGGGATCGATGGGAGCGATGTGGTCCACCATCCACTGCCTCATGGCCTGGCCCTCGGGGGTCTCCTGTTTGTAGCTCATGAACTTCAGTTCCAGTCCCAGGCGATCGGCCACGCCCAGGGCCAGCACTGGCCACAGCTCGCCGATGTCGCCGATCAGAGGGATACTGCCTTCGGGGCGGGCGAAGGCCGACATCTCCATGCGGAAGGGGATGCCCGACACCTTGGTCTTGGGCAGTCCCTTAGCGATGGCCTGCTGCATCGCCTCTTGGGCGTCACAGGCCCTGCGCAGGTTCTCGTCCAGGTCCAGACGGATCAGCTTTTTCTCCCTGAGGTGGTAGGTGTGGAGGCCCTTCCACCAGGCCCAGATGCCGTGGCCGGTGTACTTCTCAAAGGGGCCGTCGTGAAGCTCCTGGGAAAGGGCGATGGCCGATTCTATGATGATGTCGGCGTCTTCCAACATCCTGGCGATGCGCATGGATCGCTGGGAGATGGCGATGCTGTCGCCGATGCCCAGGCCTATGGCGCCGCCGCCCACCAGCTGGGGGATGCAGACCAGCACAGGAAGGCCCTTTTCCGCTCCGATGCCGATCATGGTACGCCGATCGGCGCCCCAACCCGCGACTTCCTCGAAGGGGATGCCGTAGGTCCGGGCGATCACGGTGATTTCCTCGGCAAGCCGTTCGTTCCAGTAACCCATGGGATAGGCCATGTTACCGGCGGCCTTGATGACCTCGTTGCCTTCGGCCTGGGCGCCTCGGGCCAACAGGTCCTCGTCTAGCACCATCTCTCGGCGAAGGGCGTCCAGGCCGGGACCGTCCATACAGGTGAACTCGAAGACGTTGCCTCGGGGCATATCCTCCTCGGCGAAGCCCAGGGCATCGGAGTCACACATCTTCACCTTGTCTAGGGACCCGGCCATCTCGTGGCCGATCACCGCCGAGCTGGTGGTGACGCCGTCGATGACGCCCTGGTCCATCAGTTCGGCGATGAGGGTGGTAACGCCTTCGTGGATATTGGGGCCGCTGCCGCAGGCCACCACGATCTTGCCGCCTCTGGACTTGACCGCCGTCATCTCCTCGATGGCCCGGTCCAGGGCCTCACGAGTTCGGTCGTCCTGGCGCTGGTAGAAGCTCTCTATCAGCTCTCGGTTGATCCCAGCCATGATCTCATCTCCCCTATCCTACGTTTAGTCTAGCTTGACCTGGTTTGACCTGATATATCCATCGATCAGAGCCCAACTGCGCCGCGACGCCCCGGCGCTGGCCTCCAGGAGTCCTACGCTGCCCTGGGCGATGGGGGCCTTGGCCTCGCTCAGGGACTTCAGGAAAAATTCGGCCATCTGTTGGCCGTCCTGGACGATGGTGCAGAGGCCGGTCCTTCGCAGCAGTTCCGTAGGCTCCTGAAAATCCCGAAAATCGGTGCCCTGGCAGAAGGGCACTCCCCAGATGGCCGGTTCCATGATGTTCTGGCCGCCCTTGGGGACCAGGGAACCGCCGATAAAGGCGCACTGGGCCAGGCCATAAAGGGGAAAGAGCACGCCAATGCGATCCACCACCAGTATCTCCCACTCAGGCCTCAGCTGGGACAGGAGGCAACAGGGCGCCACCGCCTGGGCCTGGGCCAGCAACGACTGGGCTCGATCGGGGTGGCGAGGCGCCAAAACCAAGCGGACCTGGGGAAAGAACCGCCGTACCTGTCCATAGGCCTGGAGGACCAGAGTCTCCTCGCCCTGGTGGGTGCTTCCGGCCAGGACAATAGGCCCGGGGCCCAGGACTTTTTTAAGCTCCTCGGTCTGGCTGACGGCGCTGTCGCGGCGCTCTATCAGGGCGTCAACCTTGCAATCGCCGGTGACGTGAAGCTTCCGGGGATCTACCCCCAGATCGGCAAAGCGCCGTCGGTCGTCGTCGTTGCGCACCAACACCAGGCTGTAGCGGTTGATTACCCTTTTCCAGAAGCCTTTCAGGCGGCGGTACTTTTGAAAACTGCTCTCCGAGAGACGCCCGTTCACCAAAAACAAAGGGATCTCCCGCTGGGCCAGCTGGTTCACCATCTCCGGCCAAATCTCGGTTTCCATGTTGACGTAACAACGGGGCTCCAGGGCATCCAGGGCCCGGCGCACCACCGAAGGGGCATCCCAGGGATAGTAGATGGTCTGGACTCTATCGCCGTAGGGCTCCAGGAGCTGGTTGGCCATGGTGCGCCCCGTGGCGGTGGTAGTGGAAAGCAACACCGGCCCCTGAAAGGAGCCCTCGAAAAGGGCCCGTATGAAGGGAAAGGCCGACTGGACCTCCCCTACCGACACGGCGTGAATCCAAAGGCTTCTCCGGGGGACGTCCTCGGAAAAGTAGCCCCAGCGCTGGCCCCCCCGTTGGCCGTATTTGCGCTGCAACAGCGGTCGCCCCAGAAAGAAGGCCGCCTCGGCCAGAGTCCCGTAGAGGTCCATGGTCAGGCCACGCCGTGCTGGAGCAGTTCGTGGATGTGGACCATGCCCACGGGACGGCCCTTGCAGACCGCTACGATCACCGAGATCTCCTTCTGCTCCATGATACGCACCGCCTCGGCGGCCAATCGTTCGGGGCTGATGGTGATGGGATGGGACACCATCACCTTTCCCACCGGCGAGGTCAGGCAGCCGATGCCCTCCTTGGCAATGAGACGCCGCAGGTCCCCATCGGTGAAGATGCCCGACAGTCGACCCTGGCTGTCCACCACCGTGGTGGCGCCGTAGTTTTTGCTGGTGATCTCGAAGAGGGCGTCCTGGATCAGGGTGTGCTCCTCCACGATGGGGACC
Organism: uncultured Synergistaceae bacterium; assembly: GCA_964499295.1. GTDB lineage: Bacteria > Synergistota > Synergistia > Synergistales > Dethiosulfovibrionaceae > CAZCKP01. The sequence continues at coordinate 17,773 of CAZCKP010000005.1, forward strand.
TTGGGGCCCGAACCCATGACGTCGGCCACCCGGAGCAACAGCTTTTTGCCCAGGGTCCCAGCAGGATGAAGCAGGGCGAAATCCTCCTTTTGGAGGCCCCGAAGCAGTGTAACCATGCTGCCCAGGGCGTCGCCGATGGCCAGCTGGAGGGTGGTACTGCTGGTGGGGGCCAAGTTCAGGGGATCGGCCTCGCGGTCAATGGCCGAGCTAAGGTAGATGTCGGCGCCCTGAGCCAGAGGCGAGGCGGCGTCGCCGGAAATGGCGATCACCGGGGCGCCGATGCGGCGGAAAAAGGGCACCAAGGCCACCACCTCGGCGGTTTTGCCGCTGTGGCTGATCAGCAGGGCTACGTCCTGATGGCGCACCATACCCAGGTCGCCGTGGGCCGCCTCGCTGGCGTGGATGAAAAACGACGGCGTGCCCAGCGAGGACAAAGTGGCCGACACCTTACGGCCGATGTGGCCGGCCTTGCCGATGCCCGAGACGATGATGCGGCCCTTGCAGGACTCGATCATCCTGGCTGCCGCCACCAGCTCGGGGCCGAAGCGATCAGCCGCCCGCTCCAGCTCCCGGGCCTCATGGCGCAGCACCGCCCGGCCGGTCTCCAACAACTTCAGATCGTCCAGCTCCTCGGGCTGGCGATCCGACGGTAACGTCACCAGGGTAGTCATCGCTGGCACCAGTCCAGGTCCAGGGCTCCCAGATCCCGGCGGACCAGGCCGTCGATGGCGGCCACGTCGCCGAGAAACCGCTCCAACAGGTCCAGGGGCACCATGTTGGGGCCGTCGCTGAGGGCCTCGTCAGGATTGGGATGGACCTCCAGAAAGAGGGCGTCGATGCCGATAGCCACCGCCGCCCTGGCCAGGGGCAGGGTGAAGCGCCTGTCGCCGCCCGAGGCGTTACCTTGTCCGCCAGGCATCTGGACGCTGTGGGTACCGTCGAAGACCACAGGGCAGCCCAGGGTCCTCATGATCGCCAGAGACCGCATGTCCACCACCAGCTGATTGTAGCCCATAGTGGTGCCTCGCTCGCAGACCATAACCTGGTTGCAGCCGGCCTGACGGAGCTTTTCCACCACCGATTTCATGTCCCAGGGCGACAGAAATTGGGCCTTTTTGACGTTGACCGGCCGTCCCGTAGCCGCGGCGGCCACCAGCAAGTCGGTCTGACGGCAGAGAAAGGCCGGGATCTGCAGCACGTCGGCCACCTGGGCCACCGGAGCGGCCTGGTAGGACTCGTGAATATCCGTCAACACCGGCACCTGGAGCCGTTGTTTGATCTCCTGGAGCCACTGAAGTCCCCTGTCCATCCCAGGGCCCCGGCGGCTGTGAATCGACGTCCTGTTGGCTTTGTCGTAGGAGGCCTTGAAGACGTAGTTGAACCCCAGAGCGCTGCAGAGGTCACGAACCCTCTGGGCCACTTCCAGCCCCAGCTCCAAGCTCTCCAGGGCGCAGGGCCCGGCGATCAGTGTCAGCGCCGATTCCTGGCCCCCGATGGTAAAGCCCTTCATGTCTATCGGTTCCATGGTTTCCTTCACTCCTCTTGCAGACTCTCCTCTCGCCGGGCCTAGGGCCGGGATCCGTCGCAGTACCCCGAAAGCTGCCGGTAGAGACGGCAACGAGTCTCCCATCCCAGCTCCCGAGCCGCGTAGTCCACCACCGACTCCACGGCGCCGGGGCCGCCCAGACGCTCCCTGCCGGCCTGGGCCATCCTCTGCCGCCGCTGGGGATCGGCCAGAAGGGCCAGGGCCTCGGAAGCCAAGACCGCGGGGTCCGGCGCCACCAGGAGCTCGGCGTCGCCTAGCAGTTTCTTTTGGACCAGCTTGGCCTTTTCCAGCACCGACAGCACTGGCACCCCCAGGCCCGCGCAGACCTGGTTGGCCGTCCCTCCAAGGCCGATCAGCAATTCCGCCCCAGGCGCGGCCTGGCCCACCTCGCCGTGGTACAACAGCACCTTCAGGGACCGAAGCGACAGAGCTCCCGCTGGACCTTGGGCCTCCAGAGTCCAATGGCGTTCCTGGGCGGCCTGGATCAGCCGATCCAGCGAGATGCTGGGGGCCACTACCAACACCAGCGAGAGCCTTTCCCGCTGGCCCATGATCTCCACGGTATCCAACAGCAGTCCCACGTCTCTATAGGCCCTCAGGCGGCTTCCGGGAAGCAACAACACCCGACGGCCTTCGCCCCAAAGCTCCAGGGTTGACTCCTTATTATCCCAGGCCAGGTCCATTATTGGATTGCCCCTAAAGAGGGCCCTCACGCCGGAGCGCTGGAGCTCTTGGGCGGTGGCTTCGTCTCGGGTCCAGAGGCAACGGACACCGCGGCGGTAGAGAAAACTCTCCAGACGCCAATGGCCGTGGAGCAACACCGTCTTGGCAGTGGCCACCATCAGAGGACGGCAACCCTGGCCCAACAGGGCGTGGCAGAGCAGGTAGACGTCGCCGACGGCAACGACGGTACGACATCGTCCCCGGAGCTCTCCCCAGGCCGCCAACTGGCGGCGGATCAGCGAGAGCAACCCCGACCTAAGATCTGTCACCAGGTCCCGAAAACGGTACTTGATCAGCCCTCCTGAAGGAGTCTCCGCTGTGGGCGCGGCGATCTCGATGGTCCGCTCTCGGTAGGGAGTACCCAAGCCCACCAGGGGAAAGGCCTGGACCTGGGCGCTGGGAAAGCGGTCCCGCAGCCTCTGGGCCACCACGGCGCCGATGGCGTCCTCACCATAGCCGTTGGAGGCCACCACCAACCGAGGCCGCAGACATTGGGTAAGGGTCCGCCAAAACCGAGACTCGTCGTCGATATCGGTTCGAATCCGGGGCACCAACAAGGGAAAGGGAGGCTCCCAGCCTTCGGGCAGATTATAGATGTCCTTTTCGGTGCAACACACCCCGTCGGCTCCACAGGCCTTCAGGGCCTGGGAAATTTTTTCCATGTCCTCCAGGGTAAAGCGGTGGTGGTCCTTGAAGTGCAGGGCCCTGGCGATAGCCAGGCCCTCTTTGGTCACGGTCCTCTGAAAGCTTGCCGGGTTACCGATGGCCGAGAAGATCAGGCCGTGAAGGCCCCGCACCTTGCCTCGCCAGGGCGCGAAGCCCTGGCCGTCCCAGAGGAACCACTCCGGAGCGTCCAGACGGGAACAGAACAGCCGTTCCGATGGTACCCACCGGCGGAGCTGTTGCTGCAGCCGCCGGAGATTGCGCGACGACACCTGATCGGCCTTGGTTATTGCCACCAGGTGGGCCCGTTCCAGGGCTCTGGGCGGCTCCCTCAGGATGCCGCTGGGGATCTGACTGCCGTTGCCAAAGGGGCAAGTGGCGTCGATGAGCACCACGTCGACGTCTCGGTGAAGTCGGCGATGCTGAAATGCGTCGTCGGCCACCACCACGTCCACGCCGTAGTGGGTCAGCAGCTCCACGTCCCGGAGCCGGTCCCGGGAGACGGCGATGGGGATGTCGGGAAAGCGGTTGGACAGCAACAGCGGCTCGTCACCCACCAGGCCGCGACTGCCCTGGCCCTGAAAGAGCACCACCGGACACTTGGTCTTGCCGCCGTAGCCTCGGCTAATGATGCCAGGGCGGACCCCTCGCTCCCTCAGTCCCAGGATCAACATCTCCACAAAGGGCGTCTTATTGGTCCCGCCGGTAGTGAGGTTGCCCACGCTTATCACCGGCAGCGGCGGCTCCAGGGACTCGAAAAGGCCGTGGTCGTAACAGAAGCCCCGCAGCGACACCACCCCAGAGGCCACCCAGCCCAGGGGCCGAAGCAGCGCCCAGGGAGAAAGGCAACCTTCGCCCTTGGCGTAGGCCAAATAGGAACGGACCAGGGCGTTCATGGTTGAGTTCCGTACTGGAGCGAGAAGAGCTTCCAATAGGCGCCGCGACGGGCCAGCAATTCCTCGTGGGTGCCCTCCTCGACGATCCGTCCGCCATCGAGATAGAGAATCCGGTCCACGGTGCGGATCGTCGAAAGGCGATGGGCTATGACGAAGGAGGTACGGCCCTCCATGGCCTTGTCCATGGCCTCCTGGATCTGATGTTCCACCGCCGCGTCCAGCGACGACGTGGCCTCGTCCAAGATGATGATCCGGGGATCCCGCACGATGGCCCGGGCGATGGCGATGCGCTGCCGCTGACCACCGCTGATGGTCACGCCCCGGACGCCCACCTCGGTTTGGTAGCCCTGGGGCAGGCTCTCGATGAAGTCGGCGATGCCGGCGATCTCGGCGGCCTGACGTATCTGGGCCTCTCCGGCGTTGCAACCGTAGGCGATGTTAAAGGCCATGGTACCCTTCATCAACAGGGGCTCCTGGGGGACAACGCCGATCTGGCGCCGCAATCCCGTCAGCTCCACCTGGCGCAGATCCACGCCGTCGATCAACACCTGGCCCTGAAGAGGATCGTAAAAGCGCTGGACCAGGTCCACCAGGGTGGACTTGCCCGCGCCGGTGGAACCCACGATGGCCACCCGTTGGCCAGGGGGGACCGTCAGGGACAGGTCCTTTAGGACCCACAGGTCGGGCTCGTAGGCGAACCATACCCGATCGAAGCGGACCTCGCCGGTGAGCCGTCCCAGGACCACAGGACGGGGCGGCGACACCACCCGGTCGTCGTTGTCCAGTAGCTCGAAGATCCGTTCTGCCGCCGCCACACCGTACTGAAGCTGTCCCACGGCCCGTGTGAAGTTGTTGATAGGAGCCGCCAGGAACCCCAGGGATCCCAAAAAGGCAATGAGCTCTCCCGGAGTCATGGCCCCTCGGAGCACCGTTTGGCCCCCCAGCCACAGGATCAGGGCCAGAGCCGAGATCAACAGCGTCTCCACAGCGCCGTTCAACAGGGCGTTGACCTTCACACCCCGGATAATGACCTGGAAGTTCTGATGGTTGCTCTCGCTGAACCGCTGCAGCTCCATCTCCTCGGTGGCAAAGGCCCGGACGATGCGGATCGCTGCCAAGGCCTCCTCGGCCACCGCCGAGAGGTCGGCCACCCGTTGCTGCATCTCGTGGCCCACCGTCCGCAGGGCGTTAGAAGCCAGCCGCAACACCGCCACCACGATGGGCAGAATCAGCAGGGTATAGACCATGAGCCTCCAGTTCAGGTAGAACAGATAGGCCAGCATGCCCAGACAGGTAGCCCCCTGGACCACCAGATCCACCAGCACGTTAGTCACCGTGTTCTGGAGCATGTTGGCGTCGTTGGTCACCCGCGATAGCAGCTCCCCCACCCTCTTGGCGTGGATGAATTTCAACGACAGCGTCTGCAGATGGGCATAGGCCGCCACACGCAGGTCCATGACTATCTTCTGGCCTACCCAGCCCATCAGGTACTTTTGGCCATAGGAGAACAGCCCCTTGGCGGCGAACAGCGCCACCAGCCCCACCGCGAAGAGGTTCAGCAGCCCGGCGTCCTTCTGGATAAGCACGTCATCGACGACGTTCTGCATCATCCAGGGCGGGATCACGGCGCAGAGCGCCATGCCAGCCATGCAGGCCATGGCGGCCAACAGCTTCAACCAATAGGGCCTGATCAGGTTCAAAAGTCGGCGGTAGAGCGACATTCCAGGGCTCATCACCGCAGCGCCACCAACCTTTCGATGATATCGCAGATCCGACCCGGAGCCCCAGGAGCTACGGCGTCGGACAGGGCCTTGAGGACCTGCCTCTGGCGCTGCAACGCCTCGCCGTCGGCCAGCAGTCGGGCCAGGTTCTCGGCCAGCTCCGCCGGAGCGATCTCGCCGACCCACTCGGGGACCTCCTCCCGGCCCAGCAGACGGTTGGGCCAGGCCAAGCGCCCTTTTTGGCGGGGAGCCCGGCGGGCCAAGAGCCGATCCCGCAGCAACGCGCCCATCCGGGGAAAGTGAGCCAACAGCCCAGGCACCCCCGTGGCGGGGATCTCCCGCAAAAAGGCGAAGGGCACCGCCACAGCCATGGGCTGGTGGCAATAGATCATCTCGATGGTGTTGGTGCCCGGCTGGGTCAGAGCCAGATCTCCCCCCACCAGCGCCGCCGCCGTGGGCCCTGTCCAGGTGGAAAAGCCGGCGGCTCGCCACTGTTCCGACTCCGAGGCCTCGGCGAAGGGTGACAGCAGCACTCGAGCCTCCAGCTCGGGGAAGCGCCGCTTCAGATGGGGCATAAGCGCCTTCATGTAGGGCAGGGCCTTGCGACGGATGGCCGGGCGGCTGCCGGGGAACATCAACAACCGCTGGCCCTGGGGGGCCCTCCAGGGCCCGGGAGTCCCCTGGTCCAGACTGTCCAACACCAGGTCCCCCACCGCCAGTGCGTCAACGCCTCGGATCATACCGGGCCGGGCCGTCATCACCACGTCGCAGCTCTGAAAGCCCTCTTTGCGGCCGTAGGAGTAGCAGGCCAGAGGGGCGCCGTTGCGTAGCGCCAAAAAACGGCCGAACAGCAGGTCGCCGCCCAGCTGCAACACCCCGTCGTAACCCCGGCGCTGGGCCATATGGCGCAGCGTTTTCAGGGCGTTCCAGGGCCCATGGATAGGGACACCCAGCCGGGACATAGCCTCAAATTCTCGACCCGAGGCGAAGGGACAGGGCAACAGCCAGAGCTCGGGACGCCACTGGCGCTTCAAGGCTTCGCCGATAAGGGGCCGACTCCAGCCCCAGACCTCGCCGGGACCGTTGGCTAAAATAGCCAGCTTCATCTCCGGCCTTCCATCAGGGCGACGATGGCCGCCGCCCAGCGATCGGCCACGCCGGACGAGCCCATGCGGCGGCGGCAGTGGTCCAGATGGCCATGGACCCAGGCCTGGAACCTCTGGTCATCCAGGTAGCGCCTAACCAGGGGTATCACCTGGCTAGAGTCGGCCCGGTCCTGCAGGAGCTCAGGGTAGACTTCCCGGCGGGCCAACACGTTGGGAATCGAGATGAACCGGGTGCGCCGTAACAGCTGGAAGATGTTCCACTCCAACCAAGAGCCCTTATAGAGCACTGCCATATAGCGGTCCAGCAACAGGGCTTCCACGGCGGCGGTGCCGCTGGCGCCCACCACGAACCGCGATGCCGCCATGAGCTCCCGCCCCGGCAGGGTCGTCACCGGCAGGGAAGCCCCGTTTTCCTGGATCATCCGGCGATACTCCGGCGCCAGGCCCGGGGCGATGGAGAGCACCGGGTGGAATCCCATCTGGACCAACTCCCGGCCACAGCGCTCCAGCACCGTCAGGAGCATGCGGATCTCGATGCCCCGGCTCCCCGGCAACAGGGCCACCCGCCGCGGGTCCTCGGGGAAGGAACTGGCAAGATCGCCACCAGGGCCGAAATCCTCCACCATGGGATGGCCGCCCCAATAGCTGGGGACTCCGGCGCGGCGAAGGATCTGGGCCTCGAAGTCGAAAAGGGTCAGACAAAGCTGGCAGTATTTTTTAAGGGTCTTAATCCGCCCAGCCCGCCAGGCCCAGACCGTAGGGGGCGACACGTAGACCACGGGCCCGCCGTAGCCCAGGGACCGGATCCGTCCTAACAACGAAAGGTGAAAGTCCGGGCTGTCCACAACGATCACCGCCCTGGGGTTACGGGCCACCACCGCCTGGGCCAGATCGTCCCGGAGCTTTATAAGCCTGCGCAGCACCGACCAGCTTACAAGGCCCATCACTTGGAGTTGGCGGTTGTTCCAAAGCCGGTGGACCCCCTGGGCCAGGTCGCCAGTCATGCCCCAAAGCTGGTCCTGGCAGCCCCTTCTGGCCAAAGCGGCGGCCAACTTGGCAGCGTGGAGATCTCCCGAGACCTCGCCGGTACTTATGAAGATCGACATGACTCCACCCCCCAGACGGCAATGCCCCAATCGGCAGCGGCCCGCTCAAAGGCTGGCCGTTCCAGGATCAGCACGCTTCCGGCCTCGACGAAGAGAGCCTTGAGCCCCGATTGGGCCATGGCCTCCAGGGTGGACCGCCCCACCACGGGCAGGTCGAACCGGCGGTCCTGGTCGGAGCGGATACCCTTGAGCAGCGCCCCTTTGCGGACTATGGCCCCGGCTCGGCGGACCGTCTCGTCGGTGCCCTCCATGGCCTCCACTGCCACCACGGCCCGATCGGCCACCACAATGGACTGGCCGAAGGACAGCGGCAAAAGGCTGCGCAGGATCGGCCAACCGTAGCTACAGTCCTCCAGATCGGCCTGGCTGGGACTGGGGCCGGCTATGGGACCCTGGGGGGCCAGCATCTCCGGAACTACGTCCTCGTAACCCACCACCGAGATCCCAAAGCTCTCGATGACCTTGACCACCCCTCCCAACAGGGCGTGGTCGTTGCGATCCTTAGAGGCCTCCAAGGCCGTCCGAGCCTGGGGGTCCATCTGATCCCGTCGGTACATCAGCCGCTTGGGAACTCGGCCGGCCATCATCAGCCGCCGCACCCCTCGAAGGCGCATCTTCGACAACACCAGCCCAAAGGCCAGGGGATTTTCCACCCTCTGGGCTTGGTAGCCCCGGGAACGGTAGAGCTCTTCATGACCCTCCAAGGTGTAGATCAGCGGAGCGGGCTCACCCCGGCGCTGAAGGCCCTGGAGGATCTCCCAGGGCAGCGTCCCCTCTCCGGCCACCAGGGCCAGCTTGTCCCGGCTCATCGGTCTGCCCTCCGGGCCAGAGCCATGCCGCAGATCAAAAAGATCAGGTTGGGAAGCCAGGCCCCGAAGATAGGGGGAATGTAACCGGCCTGGGCGAAGGCCTTGCCCATAGACATGAAGACGTAGTAGACGAAGACGATGAGGATGCTCTGACCAAAGCCCACGCTGGCACCGCCCCGGCGCTGGGGCCGCACGCCCAGGGAGGTGCCGATCAGGGCCAGGATCACGCAGGCCCAGGGCACGGCCAGGCGCAGGTGAAAGATCACCCACAACGGATCCAAATTGGCTCCCTGGACCCGCATCAGCTCTATATGGCGCAACAGCTCCAGGGCGTTGAGCTCCTCTGGATCGATGGAAGACCGCTCCACCTGCTGGGGCGACAGAGGCAGCGGCAGGCTCTGGCGGGCAAATCGCATCAGCTTGGACACCTGGCCGTCGGCGGCCATCTCGAAGACGTCGCCGTTGGAGAGATACCACACACCGTCGGCCCACTCTCCCTTTTCGGCCACGGTGATGCGATAGAGCAGGGACTTGTGGAACTCCTGGACCACCACGTTTTCCATCTTGCCCGACCGGGGAAGCAGCCGGTTGATATAGACGATACGGCTGTTGTCGTTGCCCTGGCCGCCCTCCCGCAGGAACACCTGTTCCTTCAGCAGCGCCGGTTTCTCCCGGATCACCTCGTAACGCATCACGTTTTCCGACGCCTGCTGCCCCAGAGGGACCACCGTCTCGTTGAGGAGCAGCGAGAACAGCGACACCACCACGGCGCTGAGGATCACCGGTCGGCTGATGCGGGCAAAGGATATCCCCGCGGCCTTGAGGGCCACCACCTCACTGTTGGAGGACATTTTGCTGAAGCCCAGCAGCGCCGCCAACAGGCAGGACATGGGCAACGTCAACACCACCACCGACGGCAACTGATAGACGAAGAGCTTGGCGGCGATGCTCAGCGACACCCCCCGCTCGATGATCAGGTCGGCTAGTTTGAACAGCAATCCTCCGGCCACCATGATCAACGTAAAGGCCATCACTCCGAAGAGAAATGGCCCTAAGAGTTCCTTGATGATAAAGCGGTCGAGAATGCGAAAGGCCTTCATCGCCGTGCCTCCTCGTTGTGGCGCAACACCAGCTCTACCAGTTCCCTAACGGCTCCGTGGCCGCCGCCGCGGCTGGTCACCACGTCGGCGACAGCCTTGACCTCCTCCACGGCATTGGCCACGGCAGCCCCCAGTCCGGCCCAGAGGATGCAATCCCGGTCGTTGAGGTCGTCGCCGATATAGGCCGTTTCCTGGGCGGTGATTCCCAGCTGGGCGGCGATCTCCTGGAGCTCTGGGAGCTTGTCCTTCACGCCGTTGCGGACGAAATCGAAGCCCAGCTCCTGGGCCCGGCGCTGGCTGGCCGGCGAGAAACGGCCGCTGATCATGGCGATGGTGCCTCCCTGGGCCCTAAACCGGACCAGTCCCAGGCCGTCCTGGACGTCGAAGCGCTTCAACTCCAAATCAGCTCCCAGGTAGATGCCGCCATCGGTCAAGGTGCCGTCCACGTCCATGGCGATCAGGCGGATCATCTAGGCCTCTTCATCCCGATTCTTGGATCGTCCCTTGGCCGACAAAGACCAAGGGCAGATGCCCCGCTGGCCGTCGTCGCTGCTGTAGAACTGGAGTATCTCCTCGGCCAAGGCCTCGCCCTGGAAGCGCTGCTGAGCCGCCGCCACGGCCTCCCGCAGGGACAGACCCGAGCGGTAGAGGCTCTTGTAGACCCTCCGTATCAGCAGGCGCTGTTCCGACGTAAAGCCATGGCGCCGCAGGCCCACCACGTTAATGCCGTAGATCCTGGCGGGATGGCCGTCCACCAAGGTGAAGGGCGGAATGTCTTGGATGTTCTTCGAGAGGCCGCCGACCATGCAGAACCGGCCGATTCGGACGAACTGATGGAACCCCGCCAGACCGCTAATGACGGTGCCGTCACCTACGGTGACGTAACCAGCCAGGCCCGTCTTGTTGGAGATGGTCACGTCGTTGCCCAGTCGCACGTTGTGGGCCAGATGAACCCCCTCCATGATCAGGCAACCATCGCCCACGGCGGTGACGGCTCCCTCGCCGGAAGCCCGATGGACGGTGACGCTCTCGCGGATGATCGTGCCGTTGCCAATACGGACGTAACTGGTCTCACCCTTGAATCCGTGGTCCTGGGGCACCGATCCGATCACGGCGTGCTCGAAGATCTGGCAGTCCTCGCCGATGGTGCTGTAGTCACAGACCCTGCAGAAGGCCTTCAACTCGGTGCGAGCCCCTATGGAAACCGCCCCGTCGACGTAACAAAAGGGGCCTATGGAGACGCCATCGCCCAGCTGGGCTTGGGGAGAGACCACCGCCGTGGGATGGATAAAGACTGACATGCTATTTTCGAACCCCCTCCACGGCCTCGGCCAACATGAAGCCCATCACCGCTTCGGCCGCAATCTGATCGTCCACCCTGGCGACGGCCTCAATGCGGCCGATGCGGCTGCGGAACCGAGCCAGCTTGGCCTCCATGACCAGCTGGTCGCCAGGGCGCACGGGGCGGCGGAACTTGGCCTTGTCCACCGAGGTCAGATAGGAGATGGTGCCCCGAAGCCGGGGGCTCTGCATCAGCATTATCGCACCGGTCTGAGCCATAGCCTCCAGGATCAGCACGCCGGGCATCACCGGTTCGCCGGGGAAATGGCCCTGAAAAAAGGGCTCGTTGATGGTCACGTTCTTAAGTCCCACCACCCTATCCTCCGGCACCAGCTCGACGATCCGATCCACCAGCAAAAAGGGATACCGATGGGGCAGGCACTGCATGATCTCCTTGATGTCAAAAACGATGTCAAAAACCACGGTTCTTTCTCCTCCCAGGGGGAACGGTTTGAGGCCCTTACAGGACCAGAAGGCTCCGGGCGATGCGGTCCTTCAACTTCAGGTGCAGGCTATGACCTGCTCGTACTGCCACGAAGTGGCCTATCACCGGCCGGCCCAACAGCGCCAGGTCTCCCATCATGTCCAGGATCTTATGGCGCACGAACTCGTCGGGGCGGCGCAATCCCCCAGGCGTCAGGACAGCATCGCCGTCTACCACCAGCGCCGTCTCCAGGGTGCCTCCCAGAGCCAACCCCTGAGAACGCATCTGCTCTACCTCCTGGAGCAGGCAAAAGGTCCGGCACTGTCCCAGGTCCTGGGCGAAGGTCTCGGGATGAGGCTCCACCGTGGCGATCTGGGTTCCGATGGCTGTCCCGGGGTAGTCGATGACGTAGGTGAACCGCAGGCGGTCGCTAGCCATGGCGGCCACGTACTTCCTGCCGTCGGGGGATTCGATGGCCAGGGGGGCGCTGATGCGGATCGGGTCAGGATCGCCGGGCCCTTCCAGGGTGCCGGCCTCGGCGATGGCCTCGCAGAAGGGCCGGGCGCCGCCGTCCAGCAGTGGGATCTCCAAGCCTTGGGGCTGGATCTCCACGTCGTCAATGGCCAGGCCCCGAAGGGTCCCCAGGAGGTGCTCCACCGTCATGATCCTGTGGCCGTCGAAGTCCAACACTGTGCCGCGCCCGTCGCCGCTAGCAGCAGCCTGGGTCAAAGGGTAATCGGTCTCGCCGAAGCGCATTCGATAGCCCTGGCCTGGCGAGGCCGGATAGAGCGAGACAGCGGTCTCCTGGCCCGAGTGGAGCCCCACCCCCCGGAAGTGCAAGGGGGCCTTAATGGTCCGTCGCGTCACTTTTTGAGCTCCTTTTCCAGGACCTTCAGCCGCTGGATCAGCTCGGGCACCCTGCGAAGTTGGGCCTCCAACCGGAAGTGGTCCCGGTGGTCCTGAGCGGGGAAGCCCGACACCGTCTTGCCCGGCGCCACGTCCTTGGTCACTCCCGCCAAGGCCGCTACCACAGCGCCCCGGCCGATGCGGCGATGGTCCTGGACGCCGCTGCGGACGGCCAAGATAACGCCGTCCTCGATGGTCACGCTGCCGGATATGCCGCTCTGGCTCGCCACAATACAATTGCGACCGACCCGGGTGTTGTGGCCGATCTGGACCTGGTTGTCGGCCTTGGTGCCGCTGTCAACCACGGTATCGCCGATGGTGCCCCGATCGATGCAGGTACCAGCGCCGATTTCCACGTCGTCGCCTAGCACCACCCGGCCGATCTGGGGGATCTTGACGTTGACGCCCTCGGGGCCGCCGGGGATTATGCCAAAACCGTCGGAGCCCAAGACGGCACAGCTGTGGATCAGGCATCGTTGGCCGATTTTGGTGCGCTGCTCGATCACCGCCATGGGCTCGATCACCGAATCGGCGCCGATCTCCGCCTCGGGCCCCACGTAGACGTTGGCCACCAGCTGGACCCGGGGGCCGATCTTAGCTCTCTCTCGAACGGTGCAATTGGGACCGATAACGGCGTCGTCGGCCACCTGGGCACTGGGTGACACCCAGGCCGCCGGCGAGATCCCAGCGGGCTGGGGATAATGGGGCTCAAAGACCGCCAGCAGAGCCCCCATGCCGGCCCGAAAGGACTGGACCACCAAGCCATCGCGGCCCTGGGGAAACTCCTTCTCGGTAGCCACCACAGGAACCTGGGGAGGAAGCTTTTCCGCCAGCGACGCTTCGGCCAGGAAGCTCAGCCGGTCGGGGCTGCTCTCCTGGAGCCCCGAAAGGCCCTTGATTCTCCGGTCTCCTCGCCCTCTAACTTGGCCACCGACGAGCTGGGCCAGTTCTTCAAGGGAAAAGTCTCTGTCCATAGGGACCTCCATTCAGCGAGGCCAGGGAAATCCTTGGCCCCCAATCCGACGGCCTCACAGGTCGCTGACGGCCCTGAGGCTGAGCCGATCCTCCCGGCGGCTGTCGTAGAACAGCTCCAGCGAAAAGGTCCGGTTCAACCGGTACCCCAGGGCGCCTTCGAAGTCGTCGTCGTCGCTATAACGACCCCAACCGTAGGGGCCTATCCGACCTCCGCCGAGCCAGAGATGGTACCACCAGTGCTCGTCGGAGCCGGTGCTCCGCTCCAAGCCCAGCCAGAGCTCCCGCAGAGGGCTAAAGCGAAAGCCCAGACGGCCCTCGACCTCCCAGTCGCTGAGAAAGGTCCGGCCCTGGAGGTAGAACTCTCCCCGGATTCCGGAGCCCAGGGGGAACAGCCGCCCCAGATGGACGCCTATTTCCGGCTGGGCATCACCACTGCCGGCGTGGACCGACAGCCAGCCCCGGAAGGAGTAGGTCCGGCTCTCCACCGAGGCGTCGACTCGCAGGATGGGCCTGGAGGTGATCTGACTGCGCACCTCGGCCTGGAGCTGTTTCAACAGTCCCTTTTGACCTTGGGCACTGTCGACCCACTGGGCTACAGCCTCCTGATGGCGGCTCACCCAGGCCACGGGCAACCCCACCAACGGCGACAACTGAGAGAGCACCTGGTCATTGATGTGCTCCATCGCCAGCTGGGGCAACGACGTGGAGATGGCCGACGGCGATATGGCCAGCACCAAAGGTTGCCTGGGGAAAAGCTGGACCTCCAGGATCGGGCTGTTTCCCTCACCTTCTCGCACCGCGGCGCTGCCGTACCATCCCGGCGTAGCCTCGGCCAGGATCTGGTCGAAGAGGTCCCGAAAGGCATCACTGGCCCAATTCAGGGCCTGGGGAGGGACCTCCTGGAGCTGCACCGACAGCTCCCGCTCCAGCTGGGCTACGTCCTGGGCCATCCACTGCCCCAGAGGAGGGGCTAGGCTCTGGCCGTCGTTGCCCAGGGGCATGGCCACCGAAAGGGTCCATTGCCAGGACTCCAGCGGCGTCAGGACCACGGTCCCACCGGACAGCTCCACCTGAAAGCCCGGAAAGAGCCTTTGGGCCACCCGCTCCAGAGTCCGCAGGGCTACCCCCTGAGAGAGCTGACCCCGCTGGAGCTCGGCCCATACGGCGTCGAGACCTCGGCGAACCGAAGTGTCAAGCCATCCCGGAGCCTGACAGCTCACCGGCGCCGAAGCGGCCCAGGCGGTCCCAGCGACGGCCAGCACCGCAACCGCCGCCAGGACCGCCAAAGCCCTGACAAGGAAACTAGAACATCTCGCCGAAGCCGAAATGGAACTCCGTTTCATCGCCGCTGGCCACGTCCACGCGGATGTTCCCCAGAGGCGTCCGGACCCGCACGCCGAAGCCAGGGCTGTCCTCCAGATCGCTAAGGTCAAAGCCGTTGCCGGAGTTGGTGTTCCAGGCGTTGCCGATGTCGTAGAAACCCACGATGGAGAAGTTCTCGTCGATGGGGATTCGCAGCTCGAAGTTCCCCAGGGCCATCTCGTGGCCCTTGAAGTCGCCGGACTCATAGCCCCGCAGGGAGTTGGCTCCGCCCAGGGAGAACCGCTCCGACAGGGGAATGGTTCCGCTGGAGAAACCCACCCTCAGACGGGCCGCGAAGATAATCGGCCGGTCCTCCTTCAACCCAAGGTCGATGTAGTTCTCGATGCCCTTGATGGGGATGTAGAAGCAGCTCTCGGCCCAGTACTTGGTGTAGTCCCATTCTCCGCCCAGCACCTCGAAGGCCTGTTCCACGCCGATGGTCTGGCGATCGCCCTGGGGATAGCTCAGGTAGCTGTTCATGTTGTTCCGGGAGACCTCCGCCGTGACTGAGAAGACCTTAGAGTTCAGCGAGTCGGCGTCGGTTAAGTCTCGGAACCAAGCCCGAGACTCCTCGTCGGAGAAGCCGCCGGCGGGGCCGTAGTAGTCCACCTTGCTCTTGTGCCAGTCCACGGTGACGTTCCAGCTGAACTGCTCGTTTTTGCCGAAGCGCTTGCCCACGCCGATAAAGGCGCCGGTGCGGCTCTCGTCGTAGTCGAAGAAGTCCTGACGCCGGTACTGGACGCCGCCGTACTCCACCGTGTCCCGATAGGTCAGCTCCTCGTATTCCCGCTTGTAGACGCCCATTCTCCAGGAATAGGTCTTGGCGTCCATGTAGGGATCCGACAGGGTAAGCCAATAGCTCTGGTAGTCGCCTTCCTCGAAGCCCACTTCCAGGACCCGAGCACGGCCGCCCAGGTTGCTCTCACGATAGGAGACGCCGCCGCCTAATCCGCTGCTGGAGCCGTAGCTCACCGAGAAGAGCAGGCTGGCGCTCTTTTGCTCCTCCACCGTTACCACCAGGTTGATGGCATCGGGATCGTCGGAGGGCTCAAAGCCCACGTTGACGTCGCTGAAAAAGCCCAGGTTCCGCAGCCTGGCGATGGAGTGACGTAACACCGTGGAGTTGAACAGGTCGCCGGTCTTCAGCGGGAAAGCCCGCTCGATCACGTAGGACTTGGTGCGCCGGTTGCCCTGGATGACGATCTCGCCCACCCGGGGCTCCACCAGGTAGACCGTCACCACGCCGTTTTCGATCTGTACGTCGTTGATTCGGGTCATCACGTAGCCGTCGGCCTGGAACTGCTCCCGCAGCCGCTGCAGGTCGTTGCGGAAAAAGACCCGGTTGAAGATCATGCCGGGACGGGTGAACAGCAACGACATCAGCTTCTCTTCCTTGTAGACGGTGTTGCCCTGGAAGTGGATCTCCCGAACTACGGGATTTTCCGTCACCAAGAAGGTCAACACCAGGCCATTGCCGACGGCCGAAATCCTGGCGTCAACGTAGGAGAAAAATCCCAGGTCGTAGATGGCCTGGATATCGGCATTGACCTGTTCTTGATTTAACTCCTCCCCCACCCGGCTACCCACGGGACCCAAGATGTGGGAGGCCACTACCTGGGAGTTGCCTTCCACCGTGATGTCGGTGATCACCGGCTCCGCCAGAGCCGGTAGAGCCCAAAGGACCATGGCCAAGAGAGCCCACAGACACGCGCGGAAGTTTTTCAAAACAAAACGCCCCTTCCCTCCCTGATCCCACCTGCCCAGGGAATTCTCTAAATTAAGACTAATATAAACTACGGTATGTGCAACGTGTTTTCGTTTTCACAAAGAACACCCTGGAGCACTGAGGGCTATCCTCGTCAATGGGGATTAACAATCAGCGCCGAAGGCTCTCCTTGCAGGGCCCGACGGCCTACCTCCATGAGCCGGAACATCTCTTCGTCGGAGACTTCCTGACTGGTCTCGGCTCGGCGAGGGCGCGGCGCAGGCCCTGGGGCCGGCTGGGCCGACAGGGGGCGCTCTAGCTCCCGGGCTACCTCGGGAACCACCGCCACGTTGGCCTCGCTTAGGCTCCTGCGGATCGACGCCAACAGCGTTCGCTCGTCGGGAGTCACCCAGGTCAGCTCCATGTCGGGGCCGATCTTGTCGGGGACCGGCGCCAATTCAGCCTGGACCAAAAGCTCTCCAGGCTCCTGGAGAGACACCGCTAAAGGAGCCGCCAACAGCGGCACCGAGAGCACCGCCGCCCCCAAGGCTTTGGCCAAGGGGCTGGATTTTCTGACGCCGCGACAGTGCAGCAACAGCTCCTGATTGGCCAGCTCCAACTCCGCCTGGGCACACTGGGCGTCGGCAGCAGCCTCGGCGTACTCTCCCCGCCGGTAGGCGCTACGGGAACGGCCGAGCCATCGGGTTATCCTGTCGAACTGTCTCTCTATCATAAAGCCGCCTCCGAAAGGGGTATTGGTACTCTATTATCCCCCTTCGGCGCCAACAGTGGCACCCAAGCCAAACCAACGGCGCAACCGCTCCAGGGCCCGGCGCTTGAGCCTGTAAACGTGGCTGATGTCCAGCCGTTGCTCCTGGGCCAGCTCCTTGGCGCTCCGGCTCTCCAGCACCAAGGCCCGTAGGATCGCCGCCTCCCGAGACGGCAACCGGAGCAGCCCGTCTCGCAGGGCTACTACTCCCTCCAGGTCCTGAAATTCCGGAGCCTCCTCCCGGTCCTCCACCTCCAGGGGCACCGGCGCCCTGGCCTCCACCCTCTGGAGATAGTTCAGCATGTGGCCGCGGATGCGGTAGCAGGCGTAGGTGGTGAACCGGCAATCCTGGGACAGGTCGAAGCGATCCACAGCCCGAATCAGCGCCACCATGCCCTCCTGGACCAGGTCGTGGAAGCGGCCGCCCTGGGCCTTCATCTTGTGAGCGTACCAGTAGACCAGGGGGCGATAGGCCAAAATCAGCTGCTCCCGGGCATCGTCGTCGCCCTGGGAGGCTCGACGCCAGAGGTGGAGTTCCTCCTGCCAATCCCTTTTCGATTGATCGTCCAAAGGACCACCTCCTGACCGGCTCCTATTCTACCAGCTTTCAGGCCCCTTTGAAACCGGCCCCCGCCTCTAAAAAGCCAGAGGCAAAGGCCCAGTGGCATCTCTCAGGTGGGCATCGTCGTTTAGAAAGGACAACCACAGCTTGCCCCGCCAGGTCTCCAGGCCGGTGAAACTGCAGTTGCCCAACTTCACCCGCCAGGCCGACGCCGGCGCCATGGCCAGCACCTGGGCCAACAGGGCCCGAAAGATACCGCCGTGGGCCACCAGGAGACACCGCCGGGCCGGCGACTGCAACACCTGATCCATGGCGCGACCAGCCCGGGCCATGCACTGCCGGAAGGTCTCGGCGCCCTGAGGCGTGGCCAGCGAGGGATCCTCCATCCACAGCCGATATTGCTCGCCGTAGCGGCTTTGGATCTCCTCCACCGTCAGACCCTCCCAACAGCCAAAGGAGAGCTCCTTCAGGTCGTCGGTGACGTGCAACGACGACCGATCCCTGCCCGTGGCCAAACAGGCCGTGACCAGGGCCCGTTCCAGGGAGCTGGCCCAGATCTCCTGGGGATCCCAGGCCTCTATGCGCTCCCGGCAAGCCAAGGCCTGCTGCTGCCCCTGGGCGTTGAGGGCCACGTCGCTGTGACCTTGAAAGCGATAGTCCCGGTTCCAGTCGGTTTGACCGTGGCGGAGCAACACAATCTCTTTGACCGTCATGATCCCCAGCTCCTTTAGCTTCCCCGCCCAAGGGCTCCTAGCCCCAAGGCCCCTGTAGTTCCTTCGCCTTCCGCGTGATAGTAACGATTGTATGCCAGGGGAGAACAGTTATCAACCCGAAGGAACCGGCCGAATCAGGGACGATCCCGTTTTTTCAGAGACGCCAGGGCAAAGCCTCTCGGCGAGGGATCCTGCCAGATTTCGCCCACGGTATCTAGACCAGGATAGCGTCGATGAACATTTTTTTCGCAATAGTTCGTCTTTTATCTCCCAAGATCACAGAGGCCATTCCGCGACTACAGAACGGGCCAATCCAATCCGCTGGGGCTTGTACAGGTTGGGGACTTCAGAGAGACCGAAGAACCTGGAGTCGCCCACAAACAGAACAGGCCCCGAACCAGAACTAGCTGGCTCGGGGCCTAGAAGGCCAAAAATGGCGGTCCCAGCGGGATTCGAACCCGCGCCGCCGCCGTGAAAGGGCGGTGTCC
>CAZCKP010000006.1:0-22882 GCA_964499295.1 uncultured Synergistaceae bacterium
GGGAATCCTCGTCGGGGCCTACAGCTCGGTCTGCGTCACCGGCTCGCTGCTGTTGCTCTGGTACCAGCGAGCCCCGGAAAAGTAAGTGCCTCGGGCTCTGGAGAGCCATTGGACTTTAGGGGGTGCGCCGATCCTTCGGTGCACCCCCTTCGTTTATAGCTTCCCTGTGATTCTCTGGGCTAGGCGGATATTGCGGCGGATGTTTCCGTGTAACCCCGGAAGAAAATTATCCCGTTTAGGTTTGCTGTTTTCCACTTCTGCTATAAAATAAGGAAGTTAATGGCTGACTTTTTGAAAGGGCCGCGGCCCAGGTCGCCGCTAGGGAAGGGAGGAACCGAGGATGCGGAGCTATGGACTGGGACTGGGATTGGTGGCGCTTCTCTCGGCGCTCTTCGCTGTGCAGAACCAGGACGTCGTGGCGGTCAAGTTCCTGGTCTGGGACTTCGCCCTCTCCCAGGGGATCTGGGAAGTGGTGCTCTTCGTGGTGGGCGTCGTCCTGATGTGGATCATCTCCCTGGCCGCAACCTGGGAGATCCGCTACCACAACCGGCGGGACCAGGAGCGGAGCCGCCGCCGCATCGCCGCTCTGGAGAAGGAAAAGGAGGCCCTGCTGGCGGCCATGAAGGCGGCGGGGCTCTCCCAGGAGGAGATCACCTTCGTCGAGGAAGGTCCCCTGTCGCTCTAAAAGACGCCACTGGGCCAGAGGAATCCCCGGGCCGGTGGTCGTGAGGAAGGAATGCACTGTCGTTGATTTCGGTCTGTTCTTTAGAGGATTTAGAAATTCACCACCCCGGAGAGCGGGCGGAGCAGTTGGCCAAGGACTTCTCTTGTTCTCCCGTGGCCGCCGCGGTGCTGGATAGCCGCGCCACGCCGGAGGCCAACCAGGAGCCATGGAACGAGGCCGGCCTGGAGGAGCTGCTGCAGCGCCTGGACATGGGCCGAGGCCTCCAGGAGATCCGGGAACTCTGGGGCCGGGCCATACCAGGCAAAAAGGTGCTGGTCTACGGCGACTATGACGTCGACGGCGTCTCGGCCACGGTACTGGCCATCGAACTGGCCCAGGCCAGCGGCGCCAGGTCGGTGCGCTACTACATCCCCCACCGCCAGAGCGAGGGCTACGGCCTCCACGTGGAGGGCGTCCGCAGGATCCTGGCAGGCCGCTTCGACACAATGATCGTGGTGGACTGCGGCTCCAAGGACGTGGAGGCTATCGACGTGGCCCGAAGAGCCGGCATGGAGGTGATGGTCTTCGACCATCACTCTGTGGAAGGCGACGTGCTGACGCTCCCCACCTTTCTCAACCCCCAGCAGGACGGCGATACCGAGGCCAAGGGACTATGCGCCGCCGCTGTGGTGTGGTGCTGGGCCTGGAAGGCCGGTATAGCCCGTCGGGAGGCCTTGCTGGAATGGCTCCAACTGGCGGCTTTGGCCACAGTGTCGGACTGCATGCCCCTGGGGCCCCTGAACCGGCAACTGATCCGCGCTGGGCTGTCGGGGCTGCGCCGTCGTCCCCGACGGGGGTTGATGGAGCTCTTTCGGGCCCTGGACCTGTCTCTGGAGATCCTGGACGAGTTCGACCTGGCCATGAAGGTGATCCCCTGCCTCAACGCCGCCGGGCGGCTCTACGTGGCCGATTTGGCTGTGGACGTGCTGGCCGGCATCGGCGATCTCCAGGCCAACGTGGAGCGGCTGTTGCTGCTGAACCGCCGCCGCCGGGAGATCTCCACGTCGATCTGCTCGGCCATCAACCACCGCCTCGACGGCGACGACAAGGCCCAGGTGCTCTACGACGACACCTGGCCTGTGGGAATTTTGAGCGCCATCGCCAGCCGCCTTTGCTGCGAGCATCACAAGGCCTTCGCCCTGGCCGGGCCCTCGGGCGGCGGCATTCGGGGGACCCTGCGGGTGCCTGACGGGGCTAATGCCGTGGAGCTTCTGTCCCGGCTGGACGGGCTGTTAGACGCTTGGGGCGGCCATCGCTACGCCGCCGGCTTCTCGGTGAACCAGCTCCGGTGGCCCAAGGTCTCGTCGGAGCTCAACGCCATGCTGACCCAGATGGAGACCAAGGCCCTTCGCCAGGAGGTGATCGCCTTCGATCCCCAGAGGATCGACTCCAGGGGCTGGCGGGACGTGTTGCGGCTGGGGCCCTTCGGCAACGGTAACCCAGCGCCGTGCTTTTTCGTGGCCTACAGCCCGTCGCTAAGCTGTGCTCCCCTGGGCAATCGGGGCCTTCACCTAAAGATCCGCTTCGGTGAGGCCTCTCTGTTGGCTTTTAACGGCGCCCGGCAGATCTCCCAGATGGTGGCCCAGGACTCCCTGGCCGGATGGGTCTACAAGCCCCGGTTCAACGCCTGGCGGGGCCAGGTGAACTTGCAGTTTATCGTCGATAAAATCGTCTCCTGCTGACCCTCCAGGGCAGCTTAAGGCCCTGGAAGACCGACGGACCGACGACGAGGGGAGGGACAAGACCGTGACCAATCACATTGACGCTCCCGGGGCTACGGCAAGCGCCGAGGCGACGCTCCAGCAGCGCACTGCCGAAGAAGGGGACTTTTCTGCCCCTTCACCGGAGGCCCCCAGCCGCAAGGAGCTCAACAGCCTACGGGACAGCTACATCGGCAGGTTGCCCCAGAACCAGCGGTCGGTGACGGTCAGCTTCGCCTGGCAGGAGCTGTGGTCCAAGGTGGCTCGCTATCTGTCTTGGTCAGAGCTCAAGAGCCTGGGCGAGGCCCTGGTCTACGCCGCCGCCTCCCACGGTGACCAGATGCGGGCCAGCGGCGAGCCCTATATAATCCATCCCATCTACGTGTCCTCCATCCTGGCGGACATGAAGCTGGACCTGCCGACGCTACAGGCTGGGCTACTCCACGACGTGCTGGAGGACACGGCGGCCACGTCGGAGGAGCTGGAAAAGCGCTTTGGCCCTGTGGTGGTGACCCTGGTGGACGGCGTCACCAAGCTGGGGAAGCTGGCCTTTAAGTCCTTCGAGGACTACCAGGCCGAGAACCTGCGCAAGATGTTCCTGGTCATGGCCAAGGACATCCGGGTAGTGCTGATCAAGCTGGCCGACCGAACCCACAACATGCGAAGCCTGGGAGCCCTGCGCCGGGACAAGCAGCAGCGCATCGCCAAGGAGACCCTGGAGATCTACGCTCCCTTGGCCCATCGGCTGGGGATCTATCAGGTCAAGCGCACCTTGGAGGACCTGGCCTTTAAGTACTGCGATCCCGCGATGTATTACGACATCAAGCGGAAGGTGAAAAAACGGCTGCCCGAACGGGAGGGGACCATCAATCAGTCCATGGTGGTGCTCCAGGAGAAGCTGAAGGAAGCCGGCATCGAGGCCTTTATCAAGGGCCGGGCCAAGCACTTTTACAGTATCTTCGAGAAGATGAACCGCAAAAAGCTCTCGGTGGACCAGCTCTACGACCTGCTGGCCATGAGGGTCATCGTCTCCGACGTTCCCAGCTGTTACACCGTGCTGGGGCTGGTTCACACCCTCTGGAAGCCCATACCGGGACAGTTTGACGACTACATCGCCAACCCCAAGAACAACATGTACCAGTCCCTCCACACCACCGTGGTGGCCTCTACCGGAGAGCCCATGGAGGTCCAGATCCGGACCTGGGAGATGAACTGGTTGGCCGAATACGGCATCGCCGCCCACTGGCGCTACAAAGAGGGTGATACAAAGATCGACGACATGGACGCCAAGCTGGAGTGGATCCGCCGAGCCCTGGAGGGTGGCCAGGAGACCGACTCCGAGGAGTTCATGGAGCGCCTGAAAAACGATGTGCTCACCACCGACGTCTTCGTGTTCACCCCCGAGGGCGACGTGAAGAGCCTGCCCAAGGGCTCCTGCCCCGTGGACTTCGCCTACGCCGTCCACACCCAGGTGGGCAACCAGTACGTCGGCGCCATGGTGAACAACCGCATCGTCTCGGCGGATTACGAGCTCCGCAACGGCGACATCATCAAGATCATGACCTCTCCCCAGGGCAAGCCCTCCCGGGACTGGTTGAAGTACGTAAAAAGCAGCAAGGCCAAGAGCAAGATCCGGACCTACTTTAAGCATATCGACTCGGCCCTGAAGGCCGAGACCATCGCCCGGGGTCGAGAGATCCTGGAACGGGACCTCAAAAACCGAATGGCCGACTTCCCCGGGCTGGCGGAGCTGGCTACGGTGGTGAACCGAGTGGCCCGGGACTATGGCCACAACAACAGCGATGACCTGCTGGCTGCCCTGGGAACCAACAGCGCCAACCACAGCGCTGTGGCCCAGAAGATCGCCGCCCTGGCCACCGCCACCGAGGAGCCCGCCGACGACTTGGCCAGCCTGGTGTCCCCGCCCAAGGGAAGCTTCGCCGAAAAGGACGCCGACGTGGTGGTGGAAGGGGCCAGCGGTGTGTCGGTAAAGCTGGCTCATTGTTGTCACCCTGTCCCCGGTGACGGAATTATTGGTTTTACCACCAAGATCAGGGGCATCACCGTCCACCGAGAGGACTGCCCCCAGGTGGCCGACATCCCCCCCGACCGGGCGATCCCCCTTTCCTGGGGCAACACCCAGAAGAAGACCTACGGAACCCGGGTGGTCCTGGACGCCTTGGACCGACCCGGCCTCTTCGCCGACGTGGCCCAGGCCTGCGCCAACGCCGAGGTCAACATCGTCGCCGTCAAGGCCACCAAGCTGGGATCGGGCAACGCCCGAATGAAGATGGACGTCACCGTCCGAGACTTGGAGCAGGTCTATATGCTGCTGGCCAAGATCAGCGGGATTCCCAATGTGATCGACGTCAACAGGGGGTAGAATCCATGAGAGCAGTAGTCCAAAGGGTGGCCCGTTCCAGCGTCACCGTCGACGGCCAAGAGGTGGGAGCCATCGGCGTCGGCCTCTGCGTTCTCCTGGGGGTGTCCCAGGACGACGACGAGAGCGACGCCGTCTGGATGGCCGATAAAATCGTCAACCTCAGGATCTTCGAGGACAGCGACGACAAGCTGAACCTGTCCCTGGCCGACGTGGGCGGCTCTCTGTTGGCCGTCTCTCAGTTCACCCTCTACGGGGACTGCCGCAAGGGCCGACGGCCGTCGTTCATAGAAGCCGCCAGGCCGGAGCAGGCCCAAAGGCTCTACGACCTCTTCGTCGATGCCGTCCGAGAACGGGGCGTGGCGGTGGCCACCGGGATTTTCCAGACCCACATGGCAGTATCGATCCTCAACGACGGTCCGGTGACGCTGATCGTCCAATCCCCTCGGGAGGCACAAACACGATGAAGTACAAGCGCATTCCCCTAGGCGTTCTGTGGACCAACTCCTACGTCATCGACGACGGCAACGGCCGCTGCCTCTGCGTGGATCCCGGCGGAGATCCCGCCGACGTGGTGTCCTATCTAAAGCAGGAAGGTCTGAAGCTGGAGGTGATCCTGCTGACCCACGGCCACATGGACCACATCCTGGGGGTGGCTCCCCTCAAAAGAACCACCGGCGCCAGGGTCTACATGGCCAAGCTGGACGGTCCCATGCTGTCCGACCCCGAGCTGAACCTCTCCAGCCATTTCGACGAGGCCCTGGAAGCCGTGACGCCGGATAGGCTCCTGGCCGATGGTGACGGCTTCACCGTAGGAGACCTGGCTGTCGTTACGGTCCACACGCCAGGACACACCCCCGGCAGCTGCTGCTACCTGGTTGAACAGGGCGACGAAAGGCTCCTGGTGGCCGGCGACACCCTGTTCTCCCGCAGTATCGGCCGGACCGATCTGCCTGGTGGTGACCCTGCAGCCATGGACCGGTCGCTGGAGCGCCTCAAGGCGCTGGAAGGGGACATGGCGGTGCTGCCCGGCCACGGCCCCGAGACGACGCTGGAACGGGAGCGGTTACACAACCCCTTCCTGCAATAGCTGCCGTGCGGATACAGAGCCTCCCCGAGGGCGACCGGCCCCGGGAGCGGATGGTGCGGCTGGGCCCTCAGGCCCTGAGCAGCGCCGAGCTTTTGGCCATCCTCTTCGGCTCCGGCAGCCAGGGACGAAGCTCCCTGGATTTGGCCCAGGAGCTGCTTAGCCATTACAAGGGACTGCAGCACCTGGCTCGGGCGCCGGTGCGGGAGCTGACGTCGTTGAAGGGCCTGGGGCCCGCCAAGGCCACTACCCTGCTGGCGGCGCTGGAGCTGGGCCGCCGGGCCGCCGGCGACGCCAGAGAAGGCTCCGATCTGGTCCAGCGTCTCTTGGCCTGGGGGGATCGGCTGGCCCTGGAGGAGCGGGAGTTCATAGTGGCTCTGTACCTGGACGGCCAGGATCGGGTGATCGACGACGGCTACCTGTCCTATGGCGGCCTGGAGGGTGCGGTCCTGGATGCCCCCTATCTGCTGAGGCGGGCCCTGAGGCTCGACAGCACCTCGGTGGCGCTGGTACACAACCACCCCGACGGGTCGATCCAGCCCAGCCAGGACGATAGGGCGCTGTCGGAGATGCTCGCCCGTCGGCTGAGGCTTTTGGGGCTGGAGTTCTACGGTCATTTCATCGCCGCCGGATCACAGGTGGTCAGAATTGACGGTGACGGCGGATTGGGAACTTTGGGAACTTCCGGCGCCCCCCTGGGGTAGCCGTGAAGGCGCTATCGCGGCTGGCTTCCGTTGCCGACGGGAGCGCCATAAATGTGAGGAGGAAGGTTCGTGGGCTTGTTTAGCGGCTTTTCGGGTCCTGGCATCGGCATCGATCTGGGAACCTCCAACATCGTAGTCTATCAGTGCGGCAAAGGTATCCTCTTCAACGAGCCTTCGGCCGTGACGATACGCAAACAGCGCCGCGGCGGCCATGAGGTCATAGCCTTCGGTCGAGAAGCCAAGGCGATGACTGGCAAGACTCCGGTCGGAGTATCGGTGGTATCTCCTCTTAGAGGCGGCGTGATCGCCAATTTCAACATGACCGAAGCGCTACTCCGTCATTTTCTGCAAAAAGCTGGCGTGGGCGGACGCTTTTCCCATCCCCAGGTGGTGGTGTCGGTACCGGCCAAGGTGACCGAAGTAGAACGCCGGGCCGTGATCGACGCAGCTCTTAGCGCCGGGGCCGGAGAGGCCTATATCGTCGACGAACCTTTAGCGGCGGCCCTTGGCGCTGGTCTGCCCATCTATGCCCCTCAGGGGAGCATGGTGCTGGACATCGGCGGTGGTACCAGCGAGGTTGCAGTGATCTCTCTGGGCGGCATAGTGGTGACCAATTCACTGCGCTCCGCCGGCGACGACATGGACGAGGCCATTATCGCCATGTTCCGGCAGAAACACGCCCTGTTGATAGGCGAGAGCACCGCTGAGAGCATCAAAATTCAGATAGGATCGGTGTTACCTCTCCAGGAGGAGATAGAAATGGAGGTCAAGGGCCGGGATCTGGCCGACGGTCTGCCCAAGGTGGAAGTGGTCACCTCGGTGGAGATCCGGGAGGTGCTGTCGCCTATGGTCTCGCGGATCGAGGACATGGTCAAGATGGCACTGGAGCAGACCCCTCCCGAGCTGGCCCGGGACATCGTGGACAACGGCATAGTGTTGACCGGCGGGGCCGCCCAGCTTCGGGGCTTGCCCCAGAGGCTATCCAAGGTGCTCAACGCCCCGGTGATGCTGGCCGAGGACCCCGTCCACGCCGTAGCCCTGGGCGTAGGCCGCACCTTGGAAAACATCGGTGAGATGGGAGGCCTTTTGGTCACGGTGCGAAAGGCTATGAGATGACAGGGCGCGGTCCCGAACGGGAGAGCCTTTTTGCCCTCGGATGGGCGGCCTTCTGTCTCGCGGCGCTGCTCTTTTCCGCTGGGCAGCCCTGGACCCGCAACGTCATGGATTGGACGGCCCGGCTCCTGCGGTGGCCCGAGATGCCCATAGTCCTGCTGAAACAGCGTTTTTCCGCCACAAGGCGATGGTTTCTGGAGCGAGACAGAATGGTTTCGGCCCTGGAATTGCTGCAGAGCGAGAATCGCCAACTGCGGCTTCAATTGGGTCAGGTCAGCGCTCAGAATTTTGCCGACCAGGCCAGACAGCGCAATCTCTTTTTGGTGACCTTTCGGGATCCTACGGCATGGTGGGATGAGATTCGAATCAGCCTTGATGGTCAGCCCCTTCCCGAGGCTGGAACAGCGATGCTGGACGGTTCCCATCTCGCCGGCATGGTCACTTCAGCAGGCAACGACGCGGCCTGGATTCGCCTGATCACCAGCACCTCTCTGTATATTCCCGTAGTGGTCGGGCAGTTTCGGGATGTGGGCGTCATGGTGGGCGACGGCGACGGCACTATTTGGCTAAAGTTCATCCCTCAGGAGAGCTCCTACCCCGAGGGGACAGAACTCAAAACGGCCCTAGGCAGCGACAGACTGCCCCCTGGAATTCCTGTGGGGACGTTGAGCAGCCATCGGCGTCAGTCCGTCCCGGGAATGGTGGAATATCAAGTCCTGCCCGGCGCCGATCTCTCTAAGCTTCAGGCCGTGAGCCTCCTGGACCGGGAGGTAGGACCATGATATTTTTAATTGCCTGGTATCTACAAGATCTCCTGCAGGTACTGATGACCAACAGCCTGCTAGCGCCGGAGGTCTTTCTGCTGGCTCTGAACTTTCAAGCCCTGAAGCGGGAAGAGCCCAGCTTTTGCTGGACTCTGATTGCAGTCGCCGGGGGACTGGCCTTGGATCTCCGCTGGACTGGTTTTTGGGGATTTAGCGCGGCTCTGTACTGTCTTAGCGTTCTCTTTATGAGGACCTTTTGGTTTCAGATTCCCAAGCTTGGGCGGAGTCCTGGAGTCTTTTTCCTGGCCAATTTAGCGCTCTGCGTCGTCATCGGAGGGATTCGCCTGGTCTTCTGGGATTGGAACGCAGTACCCACGGAAATTCTGTCGGTCTTTTCAATCCAGATGGGCTTGACACTACCGATCCTGCTGGCGCTGTGGCTGGTTCAGGTTTTGAGCGATGACGAATCATAACCGGCAAACTTCAGCCCTGCGCTCTCAGTTGGATTCGCGGCTCTATGTCTGGCGGCTTATCATAGCCCTGTCCCTGTTGATTTTGGCGGCAGCCCTGGCGTTCTACCAAGTCCTGGACGGAGACCGTTACGTGAAGCTGGCCCAGAGCAACAGGCTCCGTCTGATCAGGACACCACCGATTCGCGGTCGAATCTACGACCGCAATGGTCTGCCTCTGGCGCTGAACGTGATGACCTTTGACATCATGGGCTACCCTCTAGATCTCGCAAACAGCCAATTGAAGGAGCAATTCCTCAGAGTGCTGGACCGTCACGGCATCCCTCTAAAACAGTCCCAGCTGGAGGAGCGGATCAGCAAGCGCTTTTGGACCCCCTTTAGGGCCATAGCGCTGATCTCTAATCTGCCTATGGCCCAGATGACGGCCATCGTAGGCGACGACGAATTTCCCCGAGAGCTTTTCCCCATGCCAGTTTGGCACCGTTCCTACCCAGCTGGTCCCCTGACCGCCCACGTGGTGGGTTATGTGGGGGAGATCGCCGAATCGGAGCTGGATGCCCTCGATCGAGAGGAGCGAAGGCGCTACATCCAGGGCGATGGCATCGGGAAAAGCGGCGTCGAGAGGGTGTACGAGGCCCTTTTGCGGGGAGAATCGGGAGAGACAGCCCTGGAGGTGGACTCTCGAGGACGGCCTCGGGGGCGCATTAACGAAAAAACGCCCGAGGTGGGCCAAGACCTATATCTCACCTTGGACCTGGGAGCCCAGCGGCTGGCCGCCAATCTGTTAGGAGACTATCGAGGCGCCGTGGTAGCCCTGGACGTGAGAAACGGCGAGGTGCTGGTGCTCTATTCCAATCCAGCCTACGACCCCAACCCCCTGGCATGGGGAGTTTCTCCGGCAGAATGGAGCACTCTCCAGAGCGATCCCTCCACTCCGATGCTGAACCGAGCCATATCGGGACGCTACTCGCCGGGCTCGATTTTCAAAGTCATCTCTGGCTATGCCGCACTGGAAAAGGGAGCTGCCGACAGCAAGACTAGAATTTTTTGTTCCGGCAAGTATCAACTGGGCACTCAGACCTACCGGTGCTGGCGTCGGTGGGGTCACGGCAGATGCGACATAGTTACGGCCCTTCGGGATTCCTGCGACGTTTACTTCTACGAGCTCAGCCAGATCGTGGGTATCGATGGCTACCTCCAGCTGGAGCACCGCCTCGGCCTGGGCCAGCCCACGGGCATCGACCTGCCCAACGAGGCCCGGGGTAACTTGGCGGGACCTCAATGGACCCGGTCCACCAATCGGGGGCCCTGGCGGCGGGGCGATACGGTAAACTACTCCATCGGCCAGGGCTACCTCCTGCTGACGCCCCTTCAGATGGCTAGCATCTACTCGACCTACGCCAACGGCGGCCGGGTCTGGCGGCCTCACCTTAAAATGGGCACCGAGCCGGTAGGCCACGACGCCCATCTGAGCCCGACCCATCTGGCCTTGATCCACCAGGGCCTGGAGGCCGTGACCACCAGCCGCGGCACCGGGCAATCCGCCGGGACCTTTGGCATCGCCGTGGCAGGCAAAAGCGGCACCGTCCAAAACCCCCACGGTCCCGACCACGCCGTTTTCGCCGCCTTCGCCCCGGCCAAGGATCCCCGCTACGCCGTGGTGTTCTTCGTCGAAGCCGGCGAGTCCGGCGGCTCCGTGGCCGCTCCCATGGCAGGGGAACTGCTGTCCTATCTGGTCAACCAAGAGAGAAAGGCAGGCTCATCATGATGAATCAATCGCAGGAAGCAAAGCACTCCATTAGGTTGCGTGGCCGTGGCGCAGCTCTTCAGGTCACCTTCGAGGACAGTGCTGCGCCATCTATCCCTGAAGTGCTCAGGGAATTTCGGGATGCCGGTTCGCTGGTCACCGATTTTCCGCTTCAGTTCGACTTTGGCGATTTGGAAGTCCGGCGGGAATGGATGGCCCGGCTGATCTTTGACGTGATCTATCCTCTGAACATCAGGGTCCGAGGCTGGACCACCTCCAACCCAGAGACCCAGGCTGCTCTGGCTTCGCTGGGACTGGCAGCCTCTGAGTGTGACAGGCCAGTAATTTCCGATGGGACTCTGAGGATTCTCTGGACTCCCCTTCGCTCTGGCCAGTCTTTCCACCACGACGGCGACATAATCCTGGTCGGCAATCTCCACGACGGGGCCGAGTTGACGGCCACAGGATCGATCTGCGTGCTGGGGCAGATGAAGGGGTTGGTTCACGCTGGCAGCGGCGGCGACAACAGCGCTGCCGTGATTGCCCTTTCCTATATGGCCAATCAGCTGCGAATAGGCTCTTTGGTGAGCAATACTCTGGATCCTGCCCAGTGCTCATGGTGGGGCAAGGCCGTGGCTGTGGGTGCAAGCGGAGAATCCCTGGTGGTCAGGTACATTCAAAAGTAGTGCAGGACTTGATCCCTCAGGTCTCGATATAAAAGCATCCAAATTCCGGATAGGAGAGTGTTTATTGAAATGACGGCACGGGTAATTGTGGTGACCTCGGGAAAAGGCGGAGTTGGCAAAACCACGACGACGGCGAACATATCGGTGGCTCTGGCCAAGCTAGGCAATAGAGTGGTAATGATCGATGGCGATACGGGACTGAGGAACCTGGACAGCGTCCTAGGCTTGGAGAACAGGGTTGTCTACAACCTGGTGGACGTGCTTGAAGGGGCCTGCGATCTCTCTAAGGCCTTGATCAGGGACAAGCGGGCCGACGGGCTCTATCTGTTGGCCACTGCCCAGACCAGGACCAAAGACAGCGTCTCGCCGGAGCAGATGCAGTCCATCTGCGATGAACTTAGCCCTGACTACGACTTCATCGTCATCGACAGTCCAGCAGGCATCGAGGCCGGTTTCCGCAATTCCGCCGCCGCTGCCACAGAGGCCCTGGTGGTCACCACGCCCGACGTTTCGGCAGTGCGCGACGCCGACCGGATTATTGGAATGCTTGAGTCCATGGGAAAGCGCGATATCCATCTGATCCTCAACCGCCTGCGTCCCCGTATGGTCCGAAGCGGCGACATGCTGGGAGTTCAGGACGTGGTGGATCTTCTGTCGGTGAAGCTGATCGGCATCGTGCCTGAAGACGAGGAAGTAGTAGTGTCGTCGAACAAAGGCGAACCCCTGGCTTGGAATCCCTCGTCTCCGGCGGCCAGTGCTTTTGTCAACATCAGCCGTCGCCTCATGGGAGAGGAAGTACCCTTTATCGACGTGGATAATCTGGACAAAGGCGGCATCCTTGGCGGACTGCTCCGTCTTTTGGGCCGCTAAGGAGGGATAGACAGTGAGTTTCCTGACTAAACTGTTCTCAACCAAGAGTTCCAAAAACATCGCTAAAGAACGGCTCCAGCTCGTGCTGATCCACGACCGGACCGATATTTCACCGGAACTGCTGGATTCCCTTCGGAGCGACCTTCTTGAAGTGATCACCCGCTATATGGACGTGGACGAGAAGAACATAGAGATGCAGCTGGGGCGGGAGGACGGCCTTGTAGCCCTGGAGGCCAGCATCCCCATCTTGAGACTGAAGCGGGGGAGCAATGTGGCCCCCAAAGCCGAGATCCAATAGATGAGAGAAAGCCGCCCTCTGGTAGTTCTTTTTCAGGCCATGGATCTACCGCTGCTCGCGGCGGTGGTCCTGCTGTTTTTCATCGGCGTGGCGTCGATCTACAGCGCCGCCGGTGGCGCCGAGGGCCAGGGCAGCTACTTCGCCCTGCGGCAACTCCTTTGGGGGCTCATCTCCTGCGTGGCCTTTTGTGCCGTCTTCGCCGTCGATCTGGACCAGGTGTTGGAGCATGCCTATTGGATCTACGGCGCCGTCTGCGCTGTGCTGGTACTGGTGCTGTTGCTGGGGCTGACGGCTAGAGGAGCTCGCTCCTGGCTGAGCTTCGGCTTTATGAACGTCCAGCCCTCGGAGGTGGCCAAGATCGCCCTGGCGCTGGTGCTGGCCCGACAGCTGAGCCAGCAACCACCGCTGACGTTGCAGTGGGTGCTGGCGGCGCTGGCCCTGGGCGGCGTCTCCTGTCTGTTGGTGTTGCTCCAGCCCGATCTGGGCAGCGTCCTGGTCTACTGCTTCATGATCTTCGCAGCGCTGGTGGCGGCGGGATGTCCCGGCCTCTACGCCACGGGACTGGTGGGGCTGGGGCTATCCTTTCTGCCGGTGGGTTGGACTCTGCTAAAGGACTACCAGCGCAAGCGGCTGCTGGTCTTTCTACAGCCGTCGTTGGACCCTCTGGGCGCGGGATACAACGTGATCCAGTCCCGCATCGCCGTGGGGTCCGGCCGCTGGCTGGGCAAGGGCTTTATGGGCGGTACCCAGAGCAAGCTGCGGTTTCTGCCGGAGCCCCATACCGACTTTATCTTCAGCGTCTACGCCGAGGAGTTCGGCTTTATCGGCGATCTCTTTCTGCTGGGGCTCTACCTTTTCGTCCTCTGGCGGATGATCACCATCGCCCTGAACGCCAAGAACGCCTCCTCCAAGATCTGGATCGCCGCCCTGACGGCGGGACTGTGGTTCCAGTTTTTCGAGGCCGTGGCCATGTCCATGGGCCTCATGCCAGTGACGGGGCTTCCCATGCCCCTGATGAGCTACGGCGGCAGCTCCCTGCTCTCTACGGTGGTCGCCGTGGCCTCGATCCTCAAAATCGGCGCCCTCAACGAGTTGGACCGCCTCGAAAACGCTATTCCCGACGAGCCGGCTCCCTACTAGGAGTCACCGGGGGCTGAGACGGTGGAGCGGGAGTTTTTTTCGACACGAAGCGGGCCCTGGAGCCTCTTCGTGTCTTTTTGTGTGGGATCATAGCCCAGGGGGCAAGAATTCCCTGGAGACTTTAGAATACAGGAATGATGTCATGCGATTTGCCGAATTCGACGATCCCCGGTGGTCCCTGATCGCCGGAGCCAAGTGGCCGGCCCGTTACGCCGGATCGGAATGGGGCGACCGGACGCCCAAGGCCAAGGCGGCCCTGCGGATCTGTCTTTGCTTTCCCGACGTCTACGAGGTGGGCATGAGCTATCTGGGCTTCCAGCTGCTCTATCCCCTGGTGAAGGCCCTGCCGGAGATCGACGCCGAGCGGGCCTATTGCCCCTGGGTGGACATGGAGGATGCCATGAGAAGGGCCCGCCAGGCCTTGGGCTCCCTGGAAAGCGGCCGGCCCTTAAAAGATTTCGACGCCCTGGGCTTTACGCTGCAGCACGAGATGGGCTATACCAACGTCCTGACCATGCTGGACCTGGGGGGAGTACCCCTGCTGGCCTCGGAGCGGGGCGACGATGATCCCCTGATCCTGGCCGGCGGGACCGGAGCCCTGACGCCGGAGCCCATGGCCGATTTCGTGGACCTGTTCTGTCTCGGCGACGGCGAGGCCAACCTCCCGCCGCTGTTGGAGCTGCTGAAGCGCACCAAGGGCCAGTCCCGCCGGGAGCGGCTGGCGGCGGCTGCGGAGCTGGAAGGCGTCTACGCTCCCTCGTCGGTGAGCTGCAGCTACGATGACCGGGGAGTGCGCTTTTCCTCGGAGGTCCCCCTTCCCCGGAGGCGGGTTATCTGCCAGGACCTGGATGCCATCGCTCCCCAGACCATGATAGTGCCGGCCTCGGGGATCGTCCACGACCGAGTGGCGGTAGAGCTCTTTAGGGGCTGCTCCCGGGGCTGCCGGTTCTGCCAGGCCGGTATGATCTGCCGCCCCGTGCGGGAGCGCAGCCCCCAGGTGGTGCAGGAGACGGTGAAGCGCCTCTGCGACCTCACCGGCTGGGAGGAGTGCAGCCTGGTCTCCCTGGCCAGCTGCGACTATCCCCACATCGACAGGCTAATCCTCTCCCTGGAGGATTACGTTCTGGAAAAGGGGGCCCGGCTGAGCCTGCCCAGCCTGCGGGTGGATAACTTTTCCATCGACTTGGCCGCTGGGATGGAGCTCATGAAAAAAGGAGGCCTCACCATGGCCCCCGAGGCCGGAAGCCAGCGGCTCCGGGACGTGATCAACAAGGGCGTCACCGACGCCGACATGGACGCGGCCTTTGAAGCGGCCTTTTCCCACGGCTGGCAGAAGATCAAGCTCTATTTCATGATGGGCCTGCCCACCGAGACCGAGGAGGACCTGGCGGGCATCTTGGAGATCGCCCAGCGAGCCGCTGCTATCGGCCGGCGCCACAGCAAGCGGGCTTCTATCAATGTATCCGTTGCTGGCTTCGTGCCCAAGGGCCACACCCCCTTTCAGTGGGAGCCCCAGGCCAGCCGGGAGGAGTTGGCCCGAAGGGGTAGCTGGCTGAAGCGTCATCTCAAGTCCAAGGCCGTGAGCCTGCGCTATCACGAGTCGGAACAGTCCTTTATCGAGGGCGTGCTGGCCCGGGGCGACCGCCGGGTGGGTGCGGCGATTCTGGCGGCCTGGCGGCGGGGGGCCCGCTTCGACAGCTGGTCCGAGACCTTCTCGCTGGAGCGCTGGATGGCGGCATTTGCCGACGCCGCCATCGATCCGGCCTGGTACGCCAACCGCCGCCGTGACGAGAACGAAGGCCTGCCCTGGGACCACATCGACACCGGGGTGAGCCGGGCCTTTCTGCTGCGGGAGCTGAAAAAAGCCCTGGACGGTGCTGTGACGCCGGACTGCCGCAACGGCAGTTGCAGCGGCTGCGGCTGGCAGAGCCGGGGTTGCAGCTGGAGCGGGGTGGCCCGATGAGCCGGATTCGCCTGGCCTTTTCCAAGAGGGGCTTTTTCTGTTTCGTCCGCCACGTGGAACTGCCCCAGCTCTTCGGGCGGGTGGCCCGCCGGGCGGGGCTGACCCTGGAGCTGACCCAAGGGCTGTCTCCCCATCCCCATATCACCCTGGGGCCGGCGTTGCCGGTGGGCGTGGTGGCCCTGCGGGAGTTGGCGGAGCTCTGGATCCTGGACCCGCCACCGCCCCAGGAGTTACTGTCCCGCCTCAACGAGGCCTCACCGTCGGGGCTGGAGTTTTTGGCCGCTGAGACCGTGGAAGGTCCCTCTTTAAACAAAGTCGTCGACGCCGGCGCCTACTGGTTCGACCTTCGAGATCCCTCCAAGCGGGACCAGGTGGAACCGGCGCTGCGCCGCAGCCTGTCGGAAAGGCTATCGTTCCAGGTCCTGGAGGACGGCTTCCAGATCGCCCTGGAGGACCCCTCTTCGGTGGGGCCCGGGGCGGTGGTCAAGGCCCTTTCGGAATCGGAAGTCATCGCTGGCTGGCCCGAGATCTGTCTGGCCCGGACCGCTTTGGGCCGTTGGAACCCCTCGTTGCAGCAGGTAGATCCGCTGCTGTAGCCCTGGTCAAGCCACTGGTGAGGAGGGTGAACACCTGCTTGGAGAGAACTGCCATGCATCAGCCCGATATAAAGATCCTGGCCAACACCATCGATTACGAGGAGTCCCGGGTGGCCATCGTCGAGGACGGACGGCTACGGGAGCTCTTTATCGAGAGGATGTGGGAGCGCCAGAAAAGCGGAGAGATCTACAAAGCCCGGGTGGAGAGCATCCTGCCGGGGATGAACGCCGCCTTCGTGGCCCTGGGCGACGGCCGAAACGGCTTCCTCTACCTCAAGGACGCCCAAGGCATCAAGGTGCAGCAGAACATGGACCTGCTAGTCCAGGTGGTCAAGACGGCCCGCAAGAACAAGGGCGCCAGGGTGACGGCGCGGATTTCCCTACCGGGGCGGTTTTTGGTGTTGGTGCCAGGAGGCCGGGAGGTGGGCGTGTCCAAGCGGATCACCGGCGACGACGAACGCCGCCGCCTCAGGACCCTAGTAAAGTCCCTGGACACCGAGGACTTCGGCGTGATCCTGCGCACCGCCGCGTTGGGAGCCGGTATCGATGCCGTCGAGGCCGACCTGGAGGGGCTCAAGGCGCTGTGGCGGGAGATCCAGCGCAACGCCAAGATCCAGCTGGCTCCCTGCCTGCTCTACCGAGACCTGGGCCTCACCGGCCGGGTGCTCCGGGACGAGCTGACCGGCTCGGTGTCGGAGATCGTGGCCGACAACGCCGAGGAGTACCAGCGCATCCTGGACTACCTGGGCCGCTACGCCCAGCAGCGCCAGCCCGACGTGACCCTTTATAAAGGAGCCACGCCCCTGCTGGAGTACTACGACGTGGAAAAGGAGATCCAGGCCCTGCTGGACCCGAAGGTCTGGCTACCCTCGGGGGGATACCTGGTGATCGATCAGACCGAAGCCCTGACGGTGATCGACGTCAACACCGGCAAGTACGTAGGCGGCCGAGACCTTCAGGAGACGGTGCTGGCCACCAACCTGGAAGCCGCCGACGAGATCGCCCGACAGCTACGGCTGCGGGCCATCGGCGGAATCGTGGTGGTGGATTTCATCGACATGGAGCTGGAGGAAAACCGCCAATGCCTGCTGCGGCGGCTCAAGGAGGCCTTTGCCGGCGACCGGTGCAAGGTCCGGTTCTACGGCATATCGCCGCTGGGGCTGGTGGAGATGACCCGCAAGCGGGCCCGGACCGACCTTCGGACGCTGTTGACCCGGCCCTGTCCGGTCTGCGGTTCCCATTCCAGAGTGCTGAAAGAGGACGAGGTGGCCCTGGCGCTGAAGCGTTTTCTGCGAAAGGTCTTCGGCTCCAGCCGCGTCGAAGCCGTGCTGGTGGACGTGAACCCCGAGATCGGGGCCTACGTGGCCGAGGTGTATCAGCGGCGCTGGGAAGAGGACTTTCAGCGTCGTATCCTGTTGCGAGGACTGCCCGGCATGGGTTGGGAGAAGTTCCGGCTCTGCTGTCAGGGGCCGGTGGATTCCGTCGAGACCAGAGCTGCCCTGGGACGCAGTCGGGAGGAGCAGATCATTGTTTATCGAACGGCTGACCCTTAAGAACTTCAAGAGCTTCGGCGGCCACCACGAGCTGGCCCTGGCCAGGGGCTTCACCGCCATCGTGGGGCCCAACGGCAGCGGCAAAAGCAACATCCTCGACGGCCTGCGCTGGGTCCTGGGCGAGAGCAACGCCAGCCGCCTGCGGATCAACCGCCAAAGCGATCTGATCTTCCAGGGCTCGGCGGGGCTCTCCCAGGCCGAGGAGACCGACGTGGCCTTGGCCCTGACCGACGGCGACCGGCGGGGAGTGTTGCGGCGCCATCTGGACAGCACCGGCTCGGCCCTCTTCGTGGAGGGCGCCCGGGTGCGGCTCCAGGACCTGATCCAGTTCAAGCAGAGCTGGCGTCTCGAAGGCGACCGTTCGGCTTTTATCGGTCAAGGCGAGGTTACCGACGCCATCGCCCAGCGGCCCTTTCAGCGACGGCTCCAGCTGGAGGAGCTCTTCGGCATAGACCAGTACCGCCGCCGCCGCGACGGTGCCCAGGGGGAGCTGAAACAGGCCGGCGAGGAGCTGGCCAGGCTCCAGACCCTGACGGCGGAGCTGGAAGCCCGGCGGCAGGAGATCGCCCCCGACCTGGAAAGGGCCCTGAAGGCCCAGGAGCTGGAGCAACGGCTGGAAGAGCTTCGATCATCGCTGTACCATCACCGGCGCTTCGCCGAAGAGAGTCGCCAGCGGGCCCTGGAGGAGCGGACCGAGACGGCCGCGTCGCAGCTGCTGCGGCTTCAGCTCTGGGCCACCCTGTGGGACCGGGCTCTACAGGCCCTTCGCCAGAGCGGCGGCGACTACCTGCGCCTCCGAGGGGACCTCCAGGACAGGCTCAAGGACTTGGTGCCGTCGTTGGACCATGCCCGGCGGCAGGAGATGGAGCTGGAGACAGAGCGCCGACAGAGAGATTTCGCCCTGACCCGGCTGGAGGAACAGCACCAGAGCAGAAAACAGCAGCTCCAGGACCAGGAGGGCCAACGCAGCCAGGCGGCGGTCCAGGCTGCCAAGCTGGGCCAGGAAGCGGCGTCGCTCCAGCGAAAGCTGGAAGACCAGGACAGCCGCCAGGCCGCCCAGCTCCAGCAGCTGGAAGAGCTGCGCCGCCGTCGTCAGGAGCTGATAGAACAGGAAGCCCGAGCTCAGGAAGAGGCCCAGCAGATGAAGGGTCGAGCCGAAGCCCTGGGGCTTCAGGGCCAACAGTTGGTCCAGCGCCTGGGGGAGCTCAAGGATCGCAAGGACCAGCTGATCTCCCAGCTCACAGCCCAGGACCAGCAACTGGAGGTCGCCGAGGATCGCCTGGAAGCTCTGGCCCAGGCCCAGAGTCAGAGGGCCTCGCTCTGCCAGGAGCTGGGAATTCGGGCCCAGGGCCTGCGCAGGTCCATAGCCCGAGACGAGGCCGAGCTGGATTCGCTGATCCAGTCGGCTGAGGCTGGCCTCTACCCCCGGCCGGTGCAAATGGTGTTGTCAGCGGTGAAGTTGGGGCGGCTCTCCATCGAGACGCTACCGGCTGTGGAGGCCTTTACCTGTCCTGACCAACTGGCCCCAGCCCTGGAGGCCTACCTGGGCGGACGCCAGTTCTGGCTCCTGGTGGACTCCCTGGACCAGGCCAGAATGGCCATCGAGCTGTTGAAGCAGCGCCAAGGCGGCCGGGCCACCTTCCTGCCCCTGGAGCGGTGCCGCCCCCGCCACCCCGGCCCCGCGCCCAAGGGCCAGGGGGTCTTGGGTTGGGCTGCCCAGCTGGTGACGGCACAGCCTCGATGGAGCCCCGCGGTGGATCATCTCCTGGGGGATCTGCTGGTGGTCCGAGACTACGCCGAAGGGTCTCGGCTGTCGGCTGGTGCCCGCTATCCCGTGGTGACCCTGGAAGGCGAGGTCTTTTCTCCCGGCGGCACCGTCAGCGGCGGCCAGTCGGCCAAATCGGGAGGGGCCATCACCGCCCGCCGCCAGATCGCCTTGCTGGAACAGCGTTTGGCCCAGGATCGCCAGGCCCAGGAAGACGTCAAAACCAAATTGGCCCGGGCCGAAGCCGACGAGGCCAAGGCCCAGGAAGACCTCCAGACGGCCCAAGGGGAAATGGAGTCACTGCGCAAGGCCTCGGAGGACCTCCGCCGGGCCCTGAAGGACTGCCAGGAAGAGCTGGGCGACCTGAGCCACCAGAGCGAGGCCTCGTCGAGCCGGATAGCTCAGTATCGCCAAGGCCAGGAGACAGCCCTAGCCCAGGCCGCCCAGGCCCGGCAGGAGCTGGAGGCCCTGGCGGCACAGCTGGAGGGACACCCCTCGGAGGAAGGCGGCGGAGAACTGCGCACCCAGGCACTACTCCACCAGGAGCGACTTCGGAGCGCCGAGGCCGACTTGGAGCGGCTGGTCCGGGCCGTGGCTGATCTGCGCCGAGGGGTCCTGCAGGATCAGCAGGAGCTGGAGCAGCAGCGGGAGGCCCTGCAGCGCTGCCGCCAAGGCCTAGAGGCCGCTGCCGCTCGCCGTCAGAACCTGGAAGCACACCACGGCGACCTGGAGGCCCAGATCGCCGAACTGGACCGGCGCAATTCCCACAGGGCCCTGCGGATGGAGCGCCAGATCAGCCGGACCCAAAGGGCCCAGGCCGCCCTGGAAGAGGCCAGGCGGGAGGAGCTGACGGCCCGACAGGAGCTGGAGAAGTCCCGAGGGCGGCTGGAGGAGATGATGGCTGCCTTCGAGGAGACC
Source organism: uncultured Synergistaceae bacterium (assembly GCA_964499295.1). Classification (GTDB taxonomy): domain Bacteria; phylum Synergistota; class Synergistia; order Synergistales; family Dethiosulfovibrionaceae; genus CAZCKP01. The sequence continues at coordinate 20,479 of CAZCKP010000006.1, forward strand.
TTTCCCTATCCCTCGGACTTCCAGCCCAGCCAGGGCCTGGAGCGCCTGGAGGGGAGCTGTCGCTACGCCGAGCGGGCTTTGAGAGAACTGGGGCCAGTAAACAACGGCGCCATCTCCGAGGACCGGTCCCTGGAGGAGCGGCTGGCCTTTTTGGGCGATCAGACCGCCGACGTCCGCCGTGGCCTGGAGGAGCTGGAGGAGATGATCCGCCAGGCCGACGGTCAGGCAGCCACGGTCTTCAACGGGGCCCTGGAGCGCATCGACCGGCGGTTCGATCAGCTCTTTCAGACCCTCTTCGGCGGCGGCGAAGCCCATCTGAAAATCCAGGAGGGCCAGCCACTCTGGGATGCCGGCGTGGAGATCATCGCCAGGCCGCCGGGGAAAAAGACCCTCTACCTAGCCCAGCTCTCCGGGGGGGAACAGTCCCTGACGGCCCTGGCGCTGCTTTTCGCCTCCATGGAAGTGGCCCAGGTGCCCCTGGCGGTGCTGGACGAAGTGGATGCCGCCCTGGACGAGGTGAACCTGGTCCGGTTTGCCAAGATGGTCACCGACTACGCCAGCCGGCTCCAGCTGGTGGTGATGACCCACCGGCGCCAGACCATGGAACAGGCCGAGGTGATGTACGGCGTCACCATGTCCGAGCCCGGGCTGTCCCAGATCGTCGGCGTCCGGCTGGAGCAGTGGACATGATCCAGGATGTGCCTCTGGCTCCCCGGGAGGATCTGCTCCGGGGACTGCTGAAGATCCGCCAGCCCCAACAGGGCCCCAGGGTCAACGTGGACACTATCCTGCTGGCGGGCTTTACGGTCCTTCGGCCCGGCGAGAAGGCCCTGGAACTGGGCTGCGCCCACGGTGGCATCTCGCTGATTTTGGCCCGGCGATACCAGGGAAGCTCCATCACCGGCCTGGAAATCCAACCCCAGCTGGCCCAGCTGGCCCAGGTCAACGCCCGAGAAAACAGCCTGGAGGACCGCTTTCAGGTCCTCTGGGGCGACCTGCGGGACCACCGGCGGCTCTTCGCTCCCCAGAGCTTCGACGTGGTGACGGCCAATCCTCCCTACGAGGACCCAGGCCAGGGACAGCCCAGCCCCCAGGAGACCTCCCGCCTGGCCCGCCAGGGCGAGGGCTGCACCCTGGCCCAGGTCTGCGACGCCGCCCGGTTTCTCCTGCGCAACCGGGGCCGGCTCTACATGATCATGCGTTCCCGGCGGCTGGCGGAGCTGTTGGAGCTGCTACGGCAGCGCCGGCTGGAGCCCAAGAAGCTATTGACCGTCCACAGCCGCCAGGACCAGGAGGCCTCGGTGTTCCTGCTGGAAGCGGTCCGGGCCGGCGGCGTCGGAATGGCCGTTCTGCCGCCGCTGGTCCTCTACGGCCCCGACGGCGGCTACACGGCCCAGCTGGAGCGATTTTACCGAGAGGAGCCGCCCCGATGCCCCTGATATTGGTTCCCACGCCTATCGGCAACCTGGGCGACATCACCCTTCGCGCCCTGGAAGAGCTGAAAAAAGCCGATCTCATCGCCTGCGAGGACACCCGCCGCAGCGGCCTGTTGCTGAAGCACTACGGCATCGCCGCCCCTGCCCTGGTGAGCTATCAGAAGTTCAACGAGCGGGAGCGCACCGCCCAGCTGCTGCAGCGCCTAGAAAAGGGTCAGAGAATCGCCCTGATCTCCGACGCCGGCACGCCGGGGATGTCCGACCCGGGCTGGATACTGGCCCAGGCCGCCATGGCCGCCGGTTACGACGTGGACGTCCTGCCCGGCGCCACGGCCTTCGTCCCAGCGGCGTTGCTGTCGGGGCTGAAGCCCCATCCCCTGGCCTTTCTGGGCTTCCCTCCCGAGACCAGGAGCGAGGCCAGGGCCCTTATGGAATCCCTACGGGACTGGAACTGTACGTTGCTGTTCTACCTCTCGCCCCACAAGGTCCAACGGCAGCTCCAGGACTTTCTGGAAGTCCTGGGAAACCGCCGAGCCGCCCTGATCCGGGAGATCAGTAAGATCCATCAAGAATCCCGCCGGGGCACCCTGCAGGAGCTGCTGGAATCGGTCTCCCAGGGCGTCAAGGGCGAGCTGGTGCTGGTCCTGGAAGGTGCGGCCCCTGAAGACCGGGAGACTAGCGACTTGTGGCAACAAGAGGCCCAAGCCCTGGCGGATCAGGGCCTATCCACCAAGGAGATCGCCCAACGCATCGCCGAAAAACACCGTCAGCCCAAGAACAAAGTAAAAGCCTGGCTGCTGGAACGAGGGCCCTCCGAGGCAAATGGCATCAGCTGAGGGGAAGGTGGGAAAAAGAAGTCATGCCTAGGGGGCAACAGCGGTTCCACTGGCCTCCGGCCCCAAGGCTCCAGAAAGGAGGAACTCCGAGGGCTCTCCCCAACTGGTGATGGTCACGGACTGGCGAGCCCT
>CAZCKP010000006.1:22982-36264 GCA_964499295.1 uncultured Synergistaceae bacterium
CTAGTCATGGCCAGGTAGAGCAGGCTCTTTTCGGCGGTCAAAGACTCCTCCCTGGTCGGGGCCTTTTGGCCCAGGGCCACTTGGGGGGAATTGTGCCCTGATTGACCCCGGCGATAAAGACGTGGTTAAATTCCAATCCCTTGACGCGGTGCATCGTGGCCACCCGCAGCCCCGGCAGGGCTTGGATACCCCCAGCCAGACGCCTCGGGATTGGACAGGATTTTTTCGAGGAGCCTAGCGGCCTTCTCGGCGATTTTCTTCGGCAACTCAAGAAACGCCGATAGGAAATTCGTGGAACAGAACAACTAACGGCATTTGCCATGGCGATTATGGCGTCCTTCTAGGGAAAGGTCGAGTAATTCCATGGGCTCGTCGCAATAGAGCGATCTCCCCCACTTCCTTGTTCAGGTGCGAAAAGGCGCCTTCCCTTCGGGTCTATTATACCCGGGGAAGGCGCCTGGTCAGTGGTTTCCTAGCTTCTCACCGCAAAATTCTCCGCTACGGCACCCCCGGGCTACACACTTTCCTGGGAGGTGGGGCGAACGCGGAAATAGAACAGGATCAGACAGAGCAGGGCCAGCGCGAAACCCAGGTAAAAGCCCGTTCGGGCCACCAGCGCCAGTGGATCCTGGCCGGGAGGGAAGGCCACGCCCCAGATCACGAGGGCCCGAGCCACCAGGAGATGGACCTGGGGCGCCAGCAGGACCTGGTGAGCCGCCAGGGCGGTCAGGACCGTAGCCGGAGCTGTGGAGATCCAGTGATTTCTGCCCCGGCGGACCAGGTAGACCGCCCCTGCCCAGAGCACCACCGCCGCCAAGACCAGGTTAGCCCAGGTGAACAGCCACCAGAGAGCCCTGAGGTCCAGCAGCGACAGCCCGACGCCGCAGAGCACCAGCGGCGTCGACAGCACCAGCCGGGTGCTCCAATATCTCTGGTCAAGGTCCAGCCCATCGGCCAGGGTCAGCCGGGCCACCCGAAAGGCCATGTCGCCACAGCCGACGGCACAAGCCGCCAGGCCCAGTAGCGCCCAGAGCCCAGCCCTGGGGCCTATCAGGGTGGTGCAGATCTCCTGGATCAGCCGGAACTGATTGCCCAGGCGTAGGGCAGCGACCATCAAGCCGTCGGTGCCGCCGTAGATCGCCGCTCCGGCGGCGGCCCACACCAGAGCCACCAAGCCCTGAATCGCTGCAGCGCCGTAGAAGACCCGGCGGCCCTGGGCGTCGCCGGTGAGACACCGAGCCACCAGCGGCGATTGGGTGGCCCGCATCCCCGAGACCACGGCCCAGGACGCGGCAACCAACATGGCCGGCCACAGTGGAGCCGCCTCTGTCCTCGAAGGATAGAGGTTGCCCCAGTGCTCCCACAGCTCCAGCAGCGGAAACTGGCCCTGGAAGAGCCCCCAGCCCAGAGCCGCAGCGAGGGCCAGCACCGCCAGGGCCAGGAGAGGATAGAGCCTACATGCCAGATGGTTCAGCGGCAGCAGGCCGTCGAGGAAGCAATAGCCCAGGATCAGGGCCAGTCCGATCCGCCAGGGGATACCCGGAGCTGCCAGGACCAGCAGGTACGCCGAGGTCCTGGCTAGGGAGGCCCCCATCAGCACCAGCATCGCCATGGTCAAAAGTGCCGTGGCCGCGCCCATAAAGGGGCCCAAGTAGAGGCCTATCACCTTGGCGACGGTAGCGCCGTTGTTGCGTTCCGACAGCATACCCGCCAGGTAGTCCAGAACTGCTCCGGCACAAAGGGTTCCCAGGACCAGCCACAGATAGACCACGGGCCCCCAAAGGGCCCCGGCCAGCGCCCCCAGTATGGCGTTCAGCCCGACCACGTTTACCAGCTGGATCGGCAGGGACTTCCAGAGGGGCAGGGAAAGGTAGTCCACGCCGTCGGGCCGGGCCACCGCCGGGGGGATGCGCTCGTCGGGCCCTAGAGCGCGTTCCACCGCGGCGCCGTAGATCAGATAGCCCAGAATCAGAATCGCCATGGAACCGAGCAACGAGACCATCGATAGCCTCCTTAAAAGATCGTCAAGATCGTCGCCGGGATCGGCCCCCCCGGAGCTGTAGCTCCAGGAGCCGGAAGCCGCCGGCGGGCGCTCTCTATGCGGGACCGGCAGGCTCGCCGCCAGAGGGGGCAAAAGAAAGGAGCCCGGCACTAGCCGGGCTCCGAGATGACGGATTCCCCTTAGGGAAGCACGATCATGGAAGCAAAGATGCCGGCCATGATCACCGAACCGATGGTGACAGTCATGAAGCCGCCCACCAGCATCTTGGGAAGCATGCGGTCCATAAGGAAGCTCTTCTCCTCGTCGGTCTCAGCCAAGCCCTTGGCGGCCTCCTCGGTGAGGATGTAGTTGGGCGGGAAGCCGTAGAGAGCCGTCAGAGCCAGAGCCACCGAGATGGGCACGGAATAGCCCAGGATGGCGCCCACCACCGCCGCGACGACGACCAGACCCGCCACGCCCACGGCCACGATGATGAACAGGGGATAGAGCAACAGGATGATGTCCTGGGGCGTGGACTGGTTGAGCATGCACATGACCAGCATCATGATGACGGCCAGACCGAAGCCCAGCGAATCGGCCTTGGCCATGGCACGACGCTCCACCAGGCCGATCTCGGCGGCGATGGCGCCGTAGATAAGGCAGATCACCAGGGGATGAAGGGCGAACTTGCCCCACGCAGGGTTGATGAAGTTCAGAGCCGCCACCATGCCCAGGTTGGTCAGGTAGGCCAGGTAGCCCACCACGGCGATGCCGGCCAGGTGATAGTGAACGGTCTGGTACTTGGCCGGCAGGGCGGGGATCTTGCGCTTGCTCTCCCCAGCCGCTTCGGCCGACTTGGCCGTCAGCTCACCGGCGCGGAATTTCTTAAGCAACCGGGTGCCCTCGATACGCAGGCAGATGGCCGTCAGGGGATAGCCCACGAAGCCCTGGACCACGAAGACTGCCGGAGCCAACAACGCCAGATAGCCCAGGTCCTTGGCGGCATCAGCCATGATGACAGTGGCCACCAGACCGCCGGCCAGCGGAGGAATGCCGATGACGATGGCGTTCCAGTCGATGAACTTGACGCCAACGTACAGCAGCATGGCCGACATGCCCGCCAGGGCGCAGACAGCCACCACCACGGTCTTCCATTCAGCGCAGAGCTCCTTGACGCTTAGCTGGGTTCCCATATGGGCGATGACCAGGTACATAAACAGCGTGGGAGTGATACCGCCCAGGCCAGCGATGTCCATGACGTCGCGGGGCAGCAGCCCGGTCCAGAAGCCGATCAGGAACAGCGAAGCCGAGATGAACACCGACGGAACCATGGCTTTGGTTTTGGCGGAAACCATGTCTCCTATGGTCAAAAAGACCATCATCACTAAGAACGCTAAGATAAAGTTCATAACACAACCTCCCTTTGTGCGAAGACATTATGGCCGCCAACGGGCTCTGCTGACCTGGCGCCACGGCGCTGCAGGCTGGATCCTGGAGCCATATATACAAAACTTTATCAGCAATCGCCTTTTTGTCAATAAGGTTCCGACGACAAATCCCCCACCCAACCGCGACGTTATGGCGGGACCCCTTTTAGGGATCCTTTGGAACCGATCGGTCCCACCGGTCCGGCTCCCCTCTCGAAAATCCGGCGTTCTGTCCCGGCTGTCCCGGAGCGGGTTCTAGGCGAAATTTCGCCAGCCGCGACGATCTCACGCGAGGAGCCCCCCGGAAGGCTTCCCGGCAAGTGTGTAGATAGGTCCTAGAGTGGTAGAATGGGAGCGCAGGCCCCGCTGGAGGAAAGCCACCGAGGGCTTTAGCGGGGTCAGCTAGGGCCATTGCGGCGTCGGGGGAGAAGGCCGACGCATCTTCAGATAGCGCCGAGGGCGCCCAGCACCAGCAGCGCCGAGGCGAGCCGAGCTGAAAGGGGTTTTTCCATCATGATGGAGCAGATTCGCGGTAACATCGACGCCATGAGGGACCAGCTGGTGGAGTCCATCCGGGAGCTGGTGGCCGTGGAGAGCGTCGGCGGCGATCCCGAGCCCGGGGCGCCCTTTGGCCCCGGGCCCAAGGCAGCCATGGACAAGTTCGTGGAGATCGCCGGCCGCATGGGTTTTTCCACTGGCACCTTTGAGAACATGGTGGGCTGGGGAGAATGGGGCGATGGCGACGCCGAGATGGTGGGGATCCTGGCCCACGTGGACGTGGTGCCTCCCGGCGAGGGCTGGAGCTGCGATCCCTGGGAGGGCAAGATCGAGGACGGCTTTCTCTACGGCCGCGGCGTAGCCGACAACAAAGGCGAGGCCATCTGTGCCCTGGTGGCCCTGAAGGCCATCGTCGACGCCGGAGTCAAGCTGAAGCGCCGCGTCAGGGTGCTGGTGGGGACCAACGAGGAGCGGGGCAGCAAGGCCGTGCGGCACTACGTCACCTCCGGCCAGGAGTTGCCCCTCTGGGGCTTTACCCCCGACGCCGAATACCCCCTGATCAACGGCGAAAAGGGATCCTTCACCGCCAGGCTGTCGGCGCCCTTCGTCCCCTCGGGAGCTGTCCAGATCCTGTCCTTCCAGGGCGGCGTGGCGGCTAACGCCGTGCCCGACAAAGCCACAGCGGAGCTGTCGGTCACCCCGGCGCTGGAGGGCCGGGTCCGTCGGGCCCTGTCCGACTGGGCCCCTCCCAGGGGAGCGGCTCTGGAGGTGGAAGACCGGGGCCAGGGCCAGTTCCTGCTGACCATGAAGGGCCAGGCCGCTCACGGTTCCAGGCCCCATCTGGGCTGCAACGCCGTGGCCCAGCTGGTCAAGGTGCTGCGGCTCTGCGGCCTGGTGGGCGAGCAGGGCCTTTTCCTGGACAAGATCGACCAGCTGGTAGGTGACCAGTGCTTCGGCGAGAATCTCCAGCTCTGCCGCCACGACGACGTCACCGGCTTTTCGTCGCTGTGCTGGGGCACCATGGTCAAGGATGGCCCCAGGGTTTTCTTTACCCTCAACTATCGCTTCCCTGTGGCCTATAAGCTCACTCCCCTACAGGCCCAGTTCGAGTCGGCCATGGAGGCCGCCGGCTTTACCATCGAGTCCATCAACGGCGACGAGTCCCTCTATGTGGCCGAGGACGACCCCCTGGTGGTCAACCTGATGAAGGCCTACCAGCAGGAGACGGGCCGCCAGGGCGAGAAGCCCCTGGCCATCGGCGGCGGCACCTACGCCAAGGCCATGCCCAACATCCTGGCCTTCGGATCCTGCCTGCCCGGCGAGGATCAGCACATCCACGAGGCCGACGAGCGGTGGTCCATCGACAACATCGTCTTGACTACCAAGATCATGGCCGCGGCCATATTGAACTTGGCGGAGGTGCAGGATTAGCCCCGCCGCCGGTCCAGCGAAAGAGCCCTGCCCCACAGCCTGGGAGCAGGGCTCTTTCGCTGGTCTTAGGGCGGCTCACGAGCCAGACCGCCGTTAACGCAACCGAGGCTAGCCCTAGTATTTCACAAAGACCATATACATACAAATATGCTATTATATTATACATGTATTATGCCCGAAAAGTTCTATTGCCCAGAGGTTTTCTCTTCAGCCCGCTTTATAGCCAAATCCCCTTTTGTTTAAATAAAGCAGATTAATTCGCTAACAGTATGTATAAATCACATGATAGACAGAACCATGTCATTAAGGGTACAATACCGTCATAGCCTTTTTGAGAAGAAAGGAGCAAGTGATTATTATGGCTATCAGCGTAGTGGGAATTCTCGGTGCCTTTGGGCTGCTGATCTACTGTGCCTACCGGAAGATCAGCATGTTTTTAGCAGCGGTGATCGCGGCGGTGATCGTTGCCGCCACGTCGGGCCTCGACGTGGCCAACGCCATCGTGGGCAGCAACGGCCCCTTCTTGAACGGCATGAGGAACTTTGCAGGGAACTGGTTGGTGATCTTCGCCCTGGGCGCCCTGCTGGGAGCCCTCTACGACAAAAGCGGCGCTACCTGGCGCATCAGCAGCACCATCGTCAACAGGGTGGGCACCCAGTGGACGCTGCTGATCTACGTGTTGGTGGGAGGCCTTTTGGTCTACGGCGGCATCCAGGTGACGGTGATGATCTTCGTGTTGCTGCCCTTTGCCAAGGTGCTGTTCCCCAAGGCCGGCATCCCCTGGTACCTCTTCCCGGGCATCACCGGGCTGGCCATCGCCACCTTCGCCATGGGTCAGATGCCCGGAAGCCTGCAGATGCAGAACATCATCCCCACCCAGACCCTGGGCACCAATTTGATGGCTGCCCCGGTGGAGGGCGTGCTGGCCACCATCTTCATGCTAGTCGTTGGCGTGGGTTATCTCTATTGGCAGGTTCGGCTGGGCCAGGGCGATCCTGAGGGAGCCATCGAGGGCTACACCGTCTCGGGCGACGCCCTGGACGAGGAACTGGCCACCAAGGTCTCGCCCAGTTTCGTCACCTCCCTGGTTCCCCTGGTAGTGGCCTTTGTGCTCATCAACGGCTTCAACGTGCCGCTGTTCTACGGTCTGTCCCTGGGTTGCCTCTTGTCGGTGGTTCTGTTCTGGAAGTCCATGGGCGGCATGGCCAAGGTCAAGGACATCGTCTCCGAGGGCTTCAACAACGGCATTCTGCCCTGTATCCTCATCGCCTCGGTCACCGGCATGGGACAGGTCATCTCGGCCACCGAGGTCTTCGAGAGCGTCAAGGAGAACATCATCAACCTGCCCCTGCCGGGACTGCTGAAGGTGGGCGGCATCACCACCATCATCGCCGGTATCACCGGCTCTGCCTCGGGAGGCCTCACCCTGGCGCTGAACCTCTTCGCCGAGACCTTCCTGAACATGGGCTACAGCCCCGAGATCATCCACCGGGTGGCCTCCATCGCCTGCGGTGGCTTGGACACGTTGCCCTGGAACGGCACAGTGGTGATGATGTTCATGCTCTCGGGGGTCTCCTACAAGAAGGGCTACATCCACGTGGCTGTGGAGACGGTGATCCTGCCGCTGCTGTCGCTGATCCCGGTGCTGATCTACTACGGCCTGACCCACTAGACCGCCCAAGTCCCCAGAAAACCACGGTAAGGACCACCAGAGAGAAAGGAAGACAGCTATGGGCAAAATCGGATTTGTGGGCCTGGGCAACATGGGCCTAGGCATGGCCTCGAATTTGGTCAAAAAGAGTGGCCAGCCCATTCTGGGCTACGATGTGGTAGAAGTCCTTCGGGACCGCTTCGCCGCTGCCGGCGGCACGCTGGCTCGAGATGGCGAAGAGATCTATCGGGACTGCGATGTGATCTTCCTGAGCCTGCCCACCAACGAGATCGTCAAGGCCGAAATCGGCAAGATCCTGGAGACCGCCAAGGCCGGGACCATCGTGGTGGACACCAGCTCCTCGTCGCCCTACATCATCCGGGAGCTTCACCAGAAGGCCCTGGACAAGGGGCTGTTCCTGCTGGACGCCCCTGTCAGCGGCGGCCAGCAGGGCGCCAACGAGGGGACCCTGGTGATCATGGTCGGCGGCGACCGAGAGGCCTTTGACAAGGTGAAGCCCTACCTGGAGATGATGGGCAAGACCGCCACCCACATGGGCCCCTCGGGCTGCGGCGACCTTGCCAAGATCGCCAACAACATGATGGTGGGCATCCACCTGTCGGCCATGGGCGAGGCCTTTGCCTTCGCCACCAAGGCGGGGCTGGATCCGGCGGTGCTGTTCCAGGCCATTCACGGCGGCTTCGCCCAGAGCGCTGTCATGGTGGACAAGGTGCCCAAGATCCTGAACCGAGACTTCGAGCCCGGGGCCCGGATCGCCGTGCACCTCAAGGACATCGACAACGCCCTGGAGGCGGCGGCCCATCTGGGACTGGACCTGCCGGGCACCAAGCTGGTGAAGGACCAGATGACCTGGATCAAGGAACAGGGCCTGATCGACCAGGACCAGGCCGCCATGGTCAAGTACTACGAGTCCTCCATGGCCGCGGAGGTCAAGGCCTTCCAGGAGTAACGACTCCCCGAAGTTCTGAACAGGCCTAAAAGGCAGAGCTACACAAACCTAGGCAAAGCCTAGACAAATGCCCCCGAAGGAGTCGCTCCTTCGGGGGCATTTTGTCTAGTTTTATGCGCCGCAGGGCGGAATCACCGCAGCAGCGCCGCCAAATCCGGATAGGGGTAGGGCCGGTCCTCCCATTGCTTGGGCACCCCGTCTTCGTCGACGCCGTGCATCAGCTTGAAGGTGGGCGTCGGCGTGTCGGCCACCGGGTCCACAAAGGGGCCGAACTCCTGCAGAGACTGGTCGAACTCCGCCTTGGCCTCCTGAATGATCCCGGGGGTGGTGAATAGGTCCAGCGCCGTGGCCGCCAGATAGCCCGCCATCCGCAGGCCTCCGTGGAAAGCGCCGGGCAGACAGTTCTGGGCCACGGCCTGCCAGGTGTGGTTAGACGTCCCCTGGGCCTGGGTGGAGGCTCCCAGCAGAGCCATGGGCACCGACCAGCTCACGTTGCCGTCGTCGGTGGAGCCCCCTTCGGTATCCCATCGGAAGGGCTGGTCCACCAGCTCCTCGATGGCCGTGGCGATGTAGGGTTCCTGGCACTGGGGATCCAGGCCCTTGGCGAAGGCCTCGGCGGCCCGCTGGTCCTCGTCGCCGTGGTCGGGAGCGCCCAGGGCCAGGATGTTGCTGTAGGCCAGGCGGCTCAGGACCCGGTTGGACAGCACCGGCCAGACGCCGGAGATCTTTACAAACTCCATGCGGGTCTGGGTCATCAAGGCGGCGCCCTGGGCGATCTGACGAATCCAGTCCACCGTCTCGGCGACCTGGCTGTACTGGGGCGCCCTGACGAAGTACCACACCTCGGCGAAGGGCGGCACCACGTTGGGGGCCTTGCCGCCGTCGGAGATGGTGTAGTGGACCCGCAGCTCCGGGCGGATGTGCTCCCGCATGTAGTTGCAGCCCACGTTCATCAGCTCCACGGCGTCCAGGGCGCTGCGGCCCCTCCAGGGGGCCCCGGCGGCGTGGGAGGCCTGGCCGTAGAAGCGGATTTTGAAGTTCTCCAGGGCCAGCCCCGGCCGCCCTGCCGTCACGGTGTTGCGGCAGCCGGGATGCCAGGACAGCATAGCGTCGCAATCGCTGTAGACCCCGGCCTTGACCAGATAGGCCTTGCCCATCAGGGTTTCCTCGGCAGGGGTGCCGTAAAGCCTGATGGTGCCGGCGATGCCGTGGCGCTCCATCACGTCTTTCAGGGCCAGGGCAGCCATGGCGCTGTAGGTGCAGAACAGGTTGTGGCCGCAGCCGTGGCCGGGAGCTCCCGGGGTGATGGCCTTCTCCTCGTTGAGGCCCCCTTCCTGGGAAAGCCCCGGCAGGGCGTCGAACTCGCCGTTGATGCCGATAACAGGCCGCCCCTGGCCCCATTGGGCTACGAAGGCCGTGGGCATATCGGCCACTCCGGCGCGGACCTGAAAGCCTCCCCGGGTCATCAGGTCCTGAAGTACGGCGCTGGAGCGGTGCTCTCCCAGCCCCAGTTCGGGGTGGTGCCAGATGTAGGTGGATACTTCCTCGCCCAGGGCAGCGTGGCGGTCCAGCCAGTCCAAGGCCTGCTGCTTCAACGGGGTGATCTCCGCGCTGAGATGCTCTTCCATGGCGGTTACTTGCTCCTCTCGACGTACAGACCCCGGGCCTGGAGCGCTCCAAGACCACGGGGTCTACTAACTCGAGGCCCGAGGGCCTGATCACGATTTAGCGCTGTCTAGCGCTGTTCCTGCTCCTCTTCCACGTCAACGTCCACCACCGGCCCCTGGGGAACCTCCTGAGGCTGGGGCGCATCGGGGCTATCGCAGAGAGGAGAGGCCTGGATGGGTTCCTGGCAATCCCCCTGATCCTCCTGAATCAGATCTTCCTGGACTTCCTGGCCGCCGCGGTGGAGAGAGTCCTTGACCTTGCTGGTCAGATCCGACAGGTCGCCCATGATCTTGTCCTTCCAACGGTTACCGCCTTCGGCCATGCCGGCGGTGCTCTTTTTGAGCTTTTCCTTCAGTCCCCCGGTCAGTTCTTCGGCCCTGGCCCCCGCTTTTTTGAAGAAGTCCTTGGCGTTGCCCAGGCCCTCGGCGTCGGCCACTTTACCGGCCACTTTGTCCTTCAGCCCGCTGAGCTTCTCGCCCAACCCCGACCAAGGAGCGGCCTGGTCTTCGCCGCCGGTCCTTTCCTTGATATCTTGGGACCACTGCTGGACCTTGACGCTGGCGCGTTTTTGGGCGTCGGAAGCGGCCTTCTGGACCTTCTGGGTCAGCTCCTGAGCCCGGTCCTTGAGGGTGGGGATCTTCTCGCCCCGGGCGATGGCCTCCTGGCGGCGGGCCTCCCGCTCTTCCAGCTTGTCCCGCAGCTTGCCCGTACCCACGGTGACGCCGTGGGCTGTCACCTTACCGACGTAGCGGGCGCCGATCACGATGCCACGGAAGGCCAGGATGGAGCCCTTTTTGGTGACAGCCAGGATCTTGTCGCCCATGTTGTCCTCGGTCTTGACAGGCCGGGGCTTCCTGGAAGCGGCGTAGTCGCTGAGGCTCTTCTTGGCCCGGAATAGCAGGCCGTATTCCTGGTCGCAGCTATCCACGATCCTTTGGGCTACGCCTTTGGCGCAGTCCTCGCACCAGGAGTCCTTCCAGGTCCTCTTGATGAAGGCCGCCGTCGTCGTCGCCCCCCGACGCAACCTGTCGGTCATGCTGGGACCCTCGGGGAGTTCTTCCTTCTCGTCGTCCAGCGGTGCCTGGTGCCGCAGGGTACGGAAGATCCCCCGGAGCTCCTTTTTAAAGGTCTCCAGGTCCTGGTCGAAGTCGTTGGGGCAGAGCCTCATCAAGCTCTCCTTGACCCTGTGGCTCCACTGGCGCAGGTACTCGTCGCCGGTGCCGGCGATGTCCTGATCCTCCTCCCAGGCGTCCTGGGGCTCATCGGCGAAGGCGCTCTGAGAGGCCTCGGGCTGCCACAGCTCCTGGTCCTGGATGGGCTGTTCCTGGGCGGCCTGATCGGGAAGGCGCTGCCCTCTGCGGGGTGCTCCCCTTCCAGCGCCTCTGTAGTTCTGGCCTTTGCCGCCGTTTGCGTCGTTGTTTTGGAAACTCATATTTTCCTCCTGAGTATCATGATAGTGGAGCCCTGGGGATAGGCGATCGCGCCTAAGTACCTGCGCCGATACCCGAAGGCCACTGCCGACGGCTCAGGGGCAGGGCCTTGCTTCCTTGGTACACTCCATCACGGTACCATTAAACCCGCTTTAGCTGGAAAAATCAACGGTCTATGTGGGATAACTTGGCCCTTTTTACTGGGATGACAAGGACCTTTCCGGGGATATAGGATATACAATCCGTATATATCGTTAATATCTTTAACTTGATAAGCTAATCATACTAGGATCAAAGACGGCAAGTCTGCGGCTAATTTTAGTTAATTAAAGAGATTTTAGCGACAATTAACGATAAAAGTATCATAATGCAGAATCCAGATTGATAGACATAATTGTCATGGTACAATGAATTTGCGCGGCCGTTGCCAATTATGTAATTTTTAAGGAGGGGTTTCCATGACAGTTTCGGAGAGAAAGGGTCAGTCCTTTGGCGGCATTCTCGGCGCCATAGAGCGGGTTTGCAACAAGCTGCCCAGCCCGGTGATGCTCTTCACCTATCTCTTCTTCATCGTGGCAATTATTTCCTGGGTGGCCAGCTTGTGCGGCCTCGAGCTGATTAATCCTGCCACGGGGCAGACGGTAGCAGCCCGGAACTTCTTCAGCCAGGCTGGGCTGGAATGGATTCTCAACAATTTCGTCAAGAACTTCGTGGGCTTTGCCTCGCTGGGGCTGGTGCTGACCATGACGGTGGGCATCAGCGTCTGCGAGCAAACCGGTCTGGTGGACGTGTTGCTGCGCCGCTCCACCAAGGGCATCAACGGCGCCATGCTGCCCTACGTGATCGCCCTGATCGGCACCTGCGGCAACCTGGCGTCGGACACCTGCAGCGTGCTGGTGCCGCCCCTGGGGGCTCTGGTGTTTTTGGGCGCCGGCCGCAACCCTGTGGCGGGCATGCTCTGCGGCTGGATGAGCGCCAACATCGGCTTTACTGCCAACCTGTTCATCGCCGGCACCGACTCCCTGCTGGCGGGGATCACCAATACCGCCATCAAAATGCTGCTAGGCGAGGCTTCGACCTTCGAGGTGGACAGCGCCTGCAACTGGTACTTCATGGTGGCCTCCACCTTCTTGGTGACCTTTATCGTGGGCTGGTGTACCAACCATATGGTGGACCGCCGCATCGGCACCTACCAGGGGCCGGTACAGCTGGATACGGCCAAGCCTTTGACGGAGCTGGAGCTCAAGGGCCTTCGCAACGCCGGCAAGGCCCTGCTGGGCTACGTGGCCCTGATCGTGCTGGGCATCTACCTGGGCCCCCTGGCCAATCCCGAGACCGGCGGCGTCGTCGGCAGCCTGTTCCTGCGGGGGCTGATCCCCATCATCCTGGGGCTGTTCCTGCTCTGCGGCGTGGTCTACGGCAAGACCGTGGGGATCATCAAGTCGGAGCGGGACATCTCCAAGATGATCACCCAGGCCATGGCCAGTATGTCCTCCTTCGTGGCTTTCTGCTTCACCGCCGGTCAGTTCACAGCGCTGTTCTCCTGGACTAACCTGGGGATTTTGATGGCCATCGGCGGCGCCGATTTCCTCAAGGCCGTTAACTTCACCGGACCTCCCATGTTCGTCGGCGTGGTCCTGATGGTGGTCTGCATCAACCTCTTCATGACCTCTGGCTCGGCCAAGTGGACTTTCCTGGCGCCGGTGCTGGTGCCCATGTTGATGCTCATGGACTACCACCCGGCCTGGATCCAGCTGTTGTACCGCATCGGCGATTCGCCCACCAACGCTCTGTCGCCCATGACGCCCTATCTCTGGATGTGCCTGGCGGTGGTCAACGAGAAGTACGACAAGGACATGAAGCTGGGCACCTTCATAGCCAACTGCATCCCCACCACCATGATCGTCCAGGTCTCTTGGATCGCCTTCGCTATTATTTGGTACATGCTGGGGTGGCCTGTAGGACCGGGGGCGCCTATTATGTTGCCTGAGGGCATCCTCTAAGGCTAAAACTTATCGGGGTCCCCACCCGATCTCGCTGGGGCCCCCGATGAGGACCTATAATGTGCTCGGGGCGCCGCTGTAGCGGTGGCCCCGAGCTGGGGGAGACTTTTAAGGAGGTTGTGATCCATCATGGACAAACAGGCCATGGCCCAGGTCATCGACGGCCTACGGGACGCTCTGA
Source organism: uncultured Synergistaceae bacterium (assembly GCA_964499295.1). Classification (GTDB taxonomy): domain Bacteria; phylum Synergistota; class Synergistia; order Synergistales; family Dethiosulfovibrionaceae; genus CAZCKP01. Next base: position 36,223 of record CAZCKP010000006.1, read on the forward strand.
CCCAGGCCAGCGACAACATCTGGGGCTTTGCAGAGACGGCCT
>CAZCKP010000007.1:0-31705 GCA_964499295.1 uncultured Synergistaceae bacterium
ACCAGGTCATGCCCTCGTCCTACCCCTCGGCGCTGCTGCTGGTGCTGGCCCCTGGCGCCTTCCTGATCTGGGGCCTTATCATGGGCGGCCTCAACGCCTATAACATCCATCGCAAGAAGCCCAACCCCCGCATCTCCAACCCCAGGGGCCACTAGGCGGGATAGCCGTGTCGGACCTGATCTTGATCTTCATAGGTGCGTTGCTGGTTCATAACATCGTACTGAACCAGTTCCTGGGGATCTGCAGCTTCCTCGGCGTCTCCACCTCTCTGGCCACGGCCTTCGGCATGGGCATGGCCGTTATCTTCGTTATGATCATCGCCTCGGCGGCGTCCTGGCTGGTCTACTATTTCATGCTGATTCCCGCCGGACTGGAGTACCTGGATACTCTGGCCTTTATCCTGGTCATCGCCGCTTTGGTGCAGTTCGTGGAAATGGTCATCAAAAAGTACTTTCAGGGCCTCTATTGGGCTCTGGGGATTTATCTGCCCCTGATCACCACCAACTGCGCCGTCTTGGGCATCGCCTTGACCAACGTCCAGAGCCGCTACGGCTTTTTCGCTTCCATCGTCAACAGCCTGGGGGCAGCCTGCGGCTACACCCTGGCCATCTGCCTTATGGCTGGTATCCGGGAGCGCATCGAGTCCAACCCCGATATGCCAGTGGCTCTCCGGGGACTGCCCATCAACCTGGTCACCGCATCACTGATGTCCATCGCATTCCTGGGCTTCAGCGGCATGATCTAGCCTCTAGGTCCTGGGCTCGGAAACGAAACTACGGGACAAAAAAAGACCTGGGATCGCCTCTAGGAGCGGTCCCAGGTCTTTTTTATCCCTTTTATCCGTTGTAGCACCAGCCAGGCCAAAAAGCCTACCGCCAGCCCCGAGGCCGTCCCGGTGAGGACCAGCACCGGCCCATACCAGAGGAGCGCTCGAAGGTCCATCAGCGCTGCCACCACCGCCAGCTGGGCCAGGTTGTGGACTACCGCCGAGGCCAGGCTCAGAACAGGCAAGGCGCAGCGGCTACGGGTTACCGTGAAAACTCCGCAGGCCACGGCACAGGAAGCCAAGCCGCCGGCGGCGCTGCACAAAAAGGCTACGGCGTTGCCCTGGAGGGCCCCGGCCAGGAGTACCCGCAGCGTCGTCACCGCCCAGGCCGAGGAGGGGCCCCAGAACACCAGGGCCACCAGGAAAAACACGTTGGCCAGACCGGGCTTGACCCCCGGCAGAGGCTGAGGCAACATGCCCTCCAAGAGGTTCACCGTCAGGGCCAGACCGACCAGCAGTCCCAGGGCCAACAGTCGCTTCAGCGGGGTATCATTGTACGAAGCCATCCCAGTCCCCCCTTCCCAGGACCCTCAGGCTCAGGCGATGGGGCAGACAGATAGCAGCCTGGCCAGGGCGGGAGATCCAGCCCACGGCTACGCAGTCCCCGCCGGGGCAATTGGAATCGGTGACGGCCACGCGGCCCCCTTGGGCAGTGATCACGTTGTAGCCCATAGGCCCCTCCAGGGTCCATTGTCGCTCCGAGGCCTCGGTTAGGTCGATGGTCAACACCACCTGGCCATCTCGGGCCACCTGAGCCTTTAACTGCTCCGGGCCCCACAGCCACAGCGTCACCAGCCATGCGCCAGAGGCCAGCACCAGCAGCGCCACCGTCGCCAGGATCAGCTTCTCAGGGCGTCCGATCACGGTAATCCCCCGAGCGGAGCTGGAATTGGCCCTTCAGACCGGAGGAACAGATCACCTCGTCGTCGTCGGTGACCAATAGGGCCTCCACGCCTTCCAAGGACTCCACCAGCTCCATGGCTTTTTGAAGGCCCAGGACGAACAGCGCCGTAGAGAGGGCGTCGCCGTCGGCAGAGCTCTGGGAGACCACGGTGACGCTTTTCAGGCCGCTGCAGGCCGGCCAGCCCGTTGCGGGATCCAACAGGTGATGGTACCGCTGGCCCCCTTCCATGAAAAAGCGCTCGTACGCTCCCGAGGTGACCACCGATCCCTGAGGCAACGTCACCAGCCCCAGGATCTCGCCCCGTCGCCTCTCGGGATCTTGGACTCCCACCCGCCACTGGCCGCCGCCGGGGCGGGAGCCGAAGACCAGGATGTTGCCGCCCAGGTCGATCAATCCCCGCTGGACGCCTCTGTCCTGGGCGGCCTGGCGGAGCTGATCGGCAACAAAGCCCTTGGCGATGCCGCCCAGATCCAGGGCCTGGCCAGGCCGGGGCAGGATAAGGCCCCGCTGGGGCTCAAAGAGGGTCACCATCCGATAGTCCACCAGGTCCCTGGCAGCCTCGATGGCCTCCTGGGGCGGGACCTGGGGCTCGGCTCCAACGATATCCCAGAGCTTCACCAGAGGTCCCACGGTGGGGTCAAAGGCGCCCGTGGTCCGATGGGCCCAGTAAAGGGCCCGCTGGACCACGGCGAAGAGCTGAGGGCTGACCAGAGCGGTCTGGCCGCTGCCGGCCTGGCTGTTGACCTGAAAGAGCTCCGAGTCGGTGCGATGGCTGGAGAAAAGACCCTCCATGGCCCGGAGCCGCTCCAGGGCGTCCTCCAGAGCGGCAGGTCCCTGGGGGCCGTAGTAGGTTAGACGGATCACCGTTCCCAGGCCGTAGGTCTCCCGGCTGTGGGGCTCCTGGGCCCGACGCTCCAGGATCAGCGGCACCAGCGCAACCAGGGCCAGCGACAGGGTAGCCAGAAGCCATTTTCTTCTTCCCGTCATGGCAGCTCCTCACGTTCCATGGAATCCCCCCATAAAAAAACTTCAGGGGAATCGGCAAGGATTCTCCTGAAGAAAAACGTCAGCCTCGACTCTCAGGCCTGGAAGACTTGGGCCGTCGCCCACTGGTAGAGGGGCTCGAAGTCCTGGCGCTGGGACCACGGCCTATCAGTCGGATGGCCACCTTCCTGTAGGGCTCTACGCCGATGGAATGGGTCTCCACGTTGGTGCTCTCCCGAAGGGCAAGATGGACCACCCGGCGCTCCCAGCTGGACATGGGGTCCAAATAGACGGTCCGGCGGGTGCGCATCACCTCTTTGGCCGCCGACAGGGCCAGGCGCTCCAGCGCCCGCTCCCGCTGGTGGCGAAAGCCGTTGCAATCCAACCGGATCCGGGGCGAGGGCCCATCGTTGCGGGCCATCAGGTTGAGGACGTAGTCCAGGGCCTTCAGTCCCTCGCCGCGACCGCTGACCAACGCCGCTCCGTCGTTGCCCGTCAGGTTCAAGCCGTCGTCGGAGGTGATCTGGACCGACAGGTCCAGGTCCATAGCCTCCAGGAGCCGCCGCAACAGCGCCCTGGCGTTGCGCAGATGGGCCCCGTGCTGGGGCCGGACCTCGACCCGTAGCTTTCGGCCAAAAAGGCCAAAGAAGCTCTTTTCCTCCTCCACCACCTTTAAAAGGACTTCGCTCTCGGGGACGTCCCAATGGGTGGCAGCAGTCCGGCGGGCTTCTTCCTCGGAGGCCACTTCCAGCTGGAGCAGCTCCGGTTCAGGCTGATACTGGCTAGGGTTCATGGGAACCTCCTTACTCTCAGGCGGCGCTGGGCACTTCAAAAGCCTCGCTCTGTCCCAGGCTCTAGGCCGGGGTCAGATCACAGTTATTTCCTGGGGATAAAATCGTCGTAGTCGCTCTTCTTGGAGCTCTTGTAGCTGGGAGCCTCCGCCGCCTTTTCGGCCTTTTGGGACTGGGAGCGGGGCTTTTCCTTGTAGAGCGTGGGCTTTTCCTCGGAGGCCACCTTGCGGATCACCAGCCACTGCTGCACCACCGCCATCAGCGACGACATGAACCAGTAGAGCATCACGCCGCCGGGCATGCTCAAGCAGATAAAGCCCATGAACAGCGGCATGAACACATTCATGGTGGCCATCTGGGGGTTGCCCTGGGAGGTCATCCTCTGTTGATACCAGGTCAGCACCACGATGACGACCAGCAGGATCAGGTTGGGCAGATAGAGCCCCAGCTGCAACAGCCCCGCCGGCGCCGCGCCGATGCCCCGGACCACCGTCATGAAGCCCACGTCGGTCAGCGTCTCGAAGGGAATCTGAAGGGCCTGGGCCATGGTGGTCAACACCGACCCCTCCAGGGAGATGCCCAGGAAGGTGGCTCCGCCGAAGGAGGTGCGACGGAGGACGTTGAACAGCAATATCAGGATGGGCAGCTGCACCAACAGGGGAAGGCAGCCGCTGGCGGGATTGACGTTGTTTTCCTTGTAAAGGGCCATGGTCTCCCGGCTCAACGCCTCCCGGTCGTTGGCGTACTTCTCCTGGATCACCTTGAGTCGGGGCTGGAGCTTTTGCATTTTCTGCATGCTCGACAGCTGCTTGCTGTTCAAGGGATGGAGCACCAGCCGGACGGTCACCGTCAAGAGGATGATGGCCAGTCCCCAGGAGCTGGTCTTGTCGTGAAGAAAGGCTAGGAAGAGGTAGAGAGCGTTACTTGCCGCTGCCCACAAAACGGGTCACCTTCTTTGGCAGGATTTTTAGGCGGTCCAGGGGAGCCTCAGGAACGGGATCGAGACCGCCAGGGTTCCAGGGGCCACAGCGCAGAAGCCGCCGGAACGTCAGATAGAGCCCCCACAAGAGCCCGTGGACCTTCAGGGCCTCTAGGGCGTAGTGAGAACAGCTGGGGTAGAACCGGCACCGGTGCCCCAACAGAGGGGAGATAAAAATCTGGTAGCCTCGGACCAGGAGAAGGCAAAGGCCGAGGCTAAGGCCACCGAGGACCCGGCCAATCATCGTTTAAAAGCCCCTTTCTCCTCATCAGGTCCACTAGATCCAGGTACACTTCCTGGGCCTGGGACTGCAGACCCCGTTCGTTCAAAGAAAGGACCATCCATTGCCCCGGCTTTACCCAAGGATGAAGCCGTCGCAGGGCCTCCCTCAGCAGTCGCCGGCCTCGGCTACGACCGTGGGCCTTGGCCAGTCGCTTGCCCACGGCCAGGCCGTAGCGAGTCCTGCCGTCGGGAGCCGGGAGAAACAACAACCGCACCAGCTTGCCTTTTAAACGGCTGCCGGTGCGGAATAGAGTCTCGTACTCCCATCTCTGTTTCAGACGCAGCGACGGCGGATAGACAAATCTCAAGGGCCCGGAGCTAGACGGACAGGCGTTTCCGTCCTTTGGCGCGGCGCCGTGCCAGGACGTTGCGGCCCCCTGCCGATCTGGAGCGGGCCAGAAAGCCCATGCTCCTCTTCCGAGGCCTGTTGTGGGGCTGAAAAGTCTGCTTCATTATCTACACCTCCTCACAGCTGAAGCGCCTTCAGACGACAAAATCAGCCTTCAAAATATAGCACAGCCGCCCCTATTGGGCAACTGGATAATTGACGACCCGGATCTTCTTTACCGGCACGCCCTGGGGAAATAGCCTCAAAAAGCCCCAGTCCCGGCGGCTCAGGATCCGCCCGTCCAGGAGCACCACCTTGCCGGTGTCGGTGCTGCTGCGAATCAGGCGACCCATGGCCTGGCGCAGGCCCATCTTGGCCTCGGGCAGGATCACGTCGCGGAAGTTGGCGCCGCCCTCCAGAGCTGATCGGGCCTCTACCAGGGGATCGCCGGGATGGGGAAAGGGGATCCGATCGATGATCACCTGGGTCAGGGCCTGACCGGGCACGTCGATGCCCTCCCGGAAAGAGGCCAGACCGATCAGCACCTGGCCTTGGCCGTTGCGAAAGCGGTTCAGCAGCTCCCTGCGGGGCAGATCGCCCTGGACCAACACCTCCAGCCCGTCGTTAGGACCGTGACGGCACAGGTATTCCGACACCCGGGTCAACAGCCGCTTCGATGACAACAACACCAGCGTAGCTCCGCCGTTTTTGCGGCAGTAGTAGCGACACACCTTGGCCACCCGCTGATCGTAGTCGCCGTGGGCCACCGCCAGGCCCAGGTCCACCACCTGGATCTCCATTTGTCGCTTCAGGTCAAAGGGCGAATCCAGCACTATCCCTTGGTCGGGGACCAGGCCGGTCTCGTCGCTCCAGAACTGAAAGGATCCCTCCAGGGTCAACGTGGCCGAAAGGGCCACCATCTTGACCCGCCGAAGGTCCTGATCCTCATGGCCTTCCTCGGGAAGTGCGGTCTCGAAGGCCTGGGCGATCAGGCCGTCGCCCAGGATGGGGGCGCTTTTCAGGGCGTTACCCTCCCGCCAGTAGGCCCATTGGGGATAGTCGGCGGCGTCGGAACACCATCGCAGGGCCTGGCCCAGCTGCTCCAGCTCGGCCCCCCAGCGGAAGACCTCGCCGCAGTCCCGGAGGCGGTCCTCGTCGATGCCCTCGCTTTCGGCTAGTTCTTGGAGGCCTCGAAGGGTTTGGACCACCTGGCCACAGCCGTCGATCAGCTCCGCCGTGGGCGCTGCCAGCTCCTTGGGATAATGGAGATAGCCCTTGCCCTCGGGAAGCTTCAGGGCCATGATGCCGTAGAGGCCTTCGGCCAGCGCTCGCAGGCGCTGCCCCTGACCGTCGAGCTGCTGCTGGTCGTAGCCCAGGGCCCGCAGCCACAGCGGATTCAAGCTCTCCAGCTTGGGAGGCCGCCGCAACAGTCTCTGCCAATCCGCGGCGTTGCTCTCCACAGCGGCCACCGACCGGGCAGCCTCCACCATGCGATGGGCTTCGTCGCATACCACCAGGCCAAAGGAGACCGGAAAGGCCTTGCCCAATCCGACGCGATAGGCAAAATAGACGTGGTAATTGGCCACCACCAGCCGCCAGTGGTAGCAGTTCCGCAGCGACCGCTGGAAAAAGCACTGCTCCCGATAGGGACAGTAGGAGCCCAGACAGGTCCGAAAGGACGAGGCGATCCGCTCCCTGGCGGGGTGAGCCTCGGGGAGCTCCAGCTCCGACAGGTCGCCGCTATCGGTCTGGTAAATCCACTGTCCTATCAGCCGCGAGGCGTCGCCGCCGTCGCCGAAGGAAAGGTATCCCTCCTGGCCCAACTCCTGGGCCTTGCGGAGGCAGACGTAGTTGCTCCGCCCCTTCAGGAGGCCATAGGGTAACTGCAATCCCAGGGCCTTTTGAAGGACGGGGATGTCCTTTTCCACCAGCTGCTCCTGCAGGGTGATGCCCGAGGTAAGGATCAGGATGGTCTCCTGGTTCTCCTGGGCCCATTTCAGGGCTGGAGCCAAAAGGGCAAAGGTCTTGCCGATCCCCGTTGGAGCCTCGGCGGCTAGCAGTCCCTCGGAGGAGGCCAAAAAGGCCTCTATGGCCTCGGCCAGCTCCAGCTGCTGGCCCCGGAATTCAAAGCCTGGGAGCATGCGACTTAAAATTCCATCTTTTCCTAGAATTTCCTCCATGCAATCACCGCAGTTTTTTGATAGAATGGGGCCGATTCTGCCGGTCCGCCGAAGATCCTGTTGCGACGCCCCGGGCCGACGTGATAGAATGCGAACTGTTTTGACAGAGGAGGTGAACAGGGGTGCCCAACAAGAAGTCCGCGATGAAGCGGGTCCGCGTCAGCCAGCGCAACCGGCTTTACAACCGCTACTGGAAGAGCCGTTGCAAGACCGTGGTCAAGCGCGTCCTGGAGTCCGTCGCCGCTGGCGACGCCGAGCTCTCGACGAAGCGCCTCAACGAGGCCCAGTCGGTGCTGGATAAGGCCGTGGTCAAAGGCGTGATTCACCGCAATACCGCCGCCCGCAGAAAATCAAGACTGACCCATAAGGTCAAAGCCCTGTGCGCCTAAGCTCATCCTGCCCCGGGCACCAAGAGGACGCCGAAGGATCCTTCCCTTCGGCGTCCTCTTTGTCTTAGGGGCTTTTAGCGGTTACGCTGGGCCAATGCTCCCAGGACCGTCCGTTCCAGACCGTTCCATCCCTCACCGTCGCCGGTCCGCTCCGACCAGGTCAGCCGCAGCAACTCGCCGAGCCAACGGGCCAAAACCTGGGAGGGGAATCGTCGGGCCAGGTCGGCGGCAGTGCGGCCCTGAAAGTCGGTGAGCTTCAGAGCCTTGACGGAACCGGGCCCCAGGACCGAGCGGTAGTAGCCAGCTCGAACCCGCTTTTCCACCGCCGACAGGGCCACCATCAGCTCCCCACCCTCTCGCAGGCGGTGGAACGCTGTCAGAACCTGGGAGGGCTTGCCCTGGGCTATGGCGTCCAGGAGGTTCAGCAGGGCCTTGCTCCCCTCGTCGGCCGACAGCTCCCGCACTAGACCTTGGTCCACCACGGTCTCACCGGTGGCGGCCAACTTGGCCAGTTCCGCCCGGAGCTCTTCCTCGTCGTCGATCCATTCCACCAGCAGCGACGCCGCGTCGGCCTTGAGGACCAAGCCCTGGGACTTGGCCAGAGCCATAAGCCAATCCCGCCGTTTCGACGGCCAGGTGGGTGCCGCCTGGTGGCGCACCACCCTGAGGCGTTGGTATGCCTCGCCGAAATCCTTTTTCGGGTCCCGCTCGTAGAGGATCAAAAAGACCCCGTCGGCGTCGGAAGGCTCCAGATGGTCAAAGAACTCCTTTGGAAAAGGCCCCAGGGAGGGGCCGTTCTCCACGAGAAAAACCCGCTTGGCAGCAAAGAGCCCCGGCGTCATGGCCTCCTCGAAGAGGGTCGACCACTGGGCCTCCTCCAGTCGGCGGTCCAGGTCGTAGCCCTGGCCCTCCAGTTCCTGTAATAGCTCCCGGACCAGGCGAACCCTGGCCACCGCCGGAGCGACGGCCAGGATCAGATGGGGCACCTTATTTCACCACCAGGTTGACCAGCTTTCCGGGGACCACCACGGTCTTGATCAGGGTTTTCCCTTCCAGACGGCGCTTCACGCCCTCGTCGGCCATTACCGCCTCCAGCAAGGCCTTTTCATCCAGCCCTGCGGGAAGCTGGAGCTTCTCCCGGACCTTGCCGCAGAACTGCACCGGCACGGTAACCACGTCGTCCTGAGTCAGGGCCTCGTCGTAATCGGGCCAGGGCTGCTGTGCCACCGAGGGCTCCCGGCCCAGCACGGCGCTCCAGAGCTCCTCGGCCATGTGGGGCGCGTAGGGCGACAGCAGGCGGCTGAAAACGTCCAAGAACTCCCGATAGCAGACGTCGAACCGCGAGGCCTCGTTGACCAGCGTCATCATCTGGGAGATGGCGGTGTTGAAGTCCAGGGTCTCGGTGTCGCTGGAGACCTTTTTGACGGTCTTATGGAGCGTCTTTTTCAGGTTTTCCGGCAGGGCCTCGTCGCTGAGGGGCCGGGTGCAAAGCCTCCAGACCCGCTCCAAAAAGCGGTAGACCCCCACCAGGCCCTGGGTGGACCAGGGCTTGGACATCTCCAGGGGCCCCATGAACATCTCGTAGAGCCGGATCGAGTCGGCGCCGTAGTGCTGGATGATCTCGTCGGGGTTGATCACGTTCTTCAGGGACTTGGACATCTTGGCTATAACCCGCTCCAGCGGAGCTCCGGTCTCCCTTTCGACGTAGACTCCCGGCGAAGTCTCCTCCACAGCATCGACGGCCACCAGGGACTTGTCCCTGCGCTGATAGGCAAAGGAGGTGATCATTCCCTGGTTGACCAGCTTCATAAAGGGCTCGTCGCTGTTGACCACGCCCAAATCGAAGAGCACCTTGTGCCAGAACCTGGCGTAGAGCAGGTGCAACACCGCGTGCTCGGCGCCGCCTACGTAGAGATCCACCGGCATCCAGTAGTCGATCTTGTCCCTGGAGGCCAGCTCCTGATCGTTGTTGGGATCCAGATAGCGTAGATAATACCAGCAGGATCCAGCCCACTGGGGCATGGTATTGGTCTCCCGCTTGGCCGGACCGCCGCAGTGAGGACAGGTGGTGTTCACCCAAGCCTCGATGGCCGCCAACGGCGACTCGCCGGTGCCGGTGGGGGCGTACTTCTCCACCGGCGGCAGCAACAACGGCAGCTGGTCTTCAGGCAGAGCCACCACGCCGCAGCTGGGGCAATGAACCAGGGGAATGGGCTCGCCCCAGTAGCGCTGACGGGAGAAGATCCAATCCCTCAGCTTGTAGTTGACAGCCCGACGTCCCTTGCCCTGGTTCTCCAGCCACTGGATCATCGCCTCGATGGCTTCCTGTTTGTGCAGGCCGTTCAGGAAGCCCGAGTTGACCAGCACGCCATCGTCCACAAAGGCCTCCTTGGTCACGTCGCCGCCCTGGAGGACCTCCACGATGGGCAGGCCGAATTCCTTGGCGAAGTCCCAGTCCCTCTGATCGTGACCGGGCACTGCCATAATGGCACCGGTTCCGTAGGAGATCAGGATGTAGTCGGAGATCCAGATGGGAATTCTCTGGTCGTTGACGGGGTTGACGGCGTAGGCCCCGGTGAAGGCACCGGTCTTTTCCTTGTTCAGCTCGGTGCGTTCCAGATCGGACTTTAAAGAGGCCTTGCGAATATAGTCCTCCACGGCAGAGCGCTGGTCCGCCGTGGTGATCTCCTGGACCAGGGGATGCTCCGGCGCCAGCACCATATAGGTGGCGCCAAAGAGGGTGTCCGGTCGGGTGGTGTACACCGTCAGCTTGTGGCCACCCTGCTCCAGCTGGAAGTCCACGTCGGCGCCCACGCTCTTGCCGATCCAGTGGCGCTGCATGGCCTTGATGGCCTCGGGCCAATCCAGCTTGTCCACGTCCTGGAGAAGCCGCTCGGCGTAGGCCGTGATCTTCAACACCCACTGGCGAAGGTTGCGACGGTAGACCTGGGTGCCGCAGCGCTCGCAGTGGCCCTCCTTGACCTCTTCGTTGGCCAGGCCGGTCAGGCAGGAGGGGCACCAGTTAATGGGGATCTCGGCCTCGTAGGCCAATCCCTGTTTGAACATCTGAAGGAAAATCCATTGGGTCCAGCGGTAGTAGTCAGACCGGTGGGTGGACACCTCTCGATCCCAGTCGTAGCTGTAGCCCAGGGACTTAATCTGCTTCCGGAAGTGCTCCACGTTCTGCTCCGTGGTGATCTTGGGGTGGGTGCCCGTCTTGATGGCGTAGTTCTCCGCCGGTAGGCCGAAGGAGTCGAAGCCCATGGGATGGAGCACGTTGAAGCCCTTCATTTTGAGGTAGCGGCAGTAGATGTCCGTGGCGGTGTAGCCCTCGGGATGGCCCACGTGTAGACCTGCCCCCGAGGGATAGGGGAACATGTCTAGGACGTAGCGGCGCTTCTCCAGGGGGACCGAGGGATCCTCGGTCACCTTGAAGGTGCCCTGCTCTTCCCAGTAGCGCTGCCATTTCTGCTCGATTCCGTGAAAATCGTATTCCATAGACTCCATCCTCCCTCGCAGGCCCGGAGCCAACGCGGCCGCGGAACGATTCGGCTGAGACCAAGGCCGGTAAGGGCCTCAGCAGCCGCGGCCGGCGCTCCTATCCTACCGGGTCAAGGGTTTCAAGGCCCCGGCGGTCAACGGGCCAGCACGTTCAGTATATTGAACAGTCCGAATTTGTCAAATACCATCGAGGCCAAGGTCCTCGGCCGGATCGATAGTCCCAGATGCCATCCCGAAGCCGAGGGACCACAGCAAAAAACCCCGCCGTTGGCGGGGTCTGGAGGTCAGAGTGGAGCCGGTGTCCAGATTCGAACTGGAGACCTGCGCATTACGAGTGCGCTGCTCTACCTGCTGAGCTACACCGGCTTCTATGGCGGTCCCAGCGGGATTCGAACCCGCGCCGCCGCCGTGAAAGGGCGGTGTCCTGGGCCACTGGACGATGGGACCGCGATGGTGAGTCGTGCGGGATTTGAACCCGCGACACCCGGATTAAAAGTCCGGTGCTCTACCAACTGAGCTAACGACTCGCAAACACCGGAGCATTATACTTCAGAAGGCTGAAGGCCGTCAACCGGTGGGGAGCCCCGTCGGGCCTACCAAGGCCCGGCAACGGCCGTCAGGGCACTGGAGCCAGCCCTGGAACCTCTCTCTAAGCCAGTCCTCGCCGGGATGGCTCCCCAGAGACAACCAGGTGCCCACCTGGAGATGCAGGCACTTCACCGTCGCCACAGGACCGGGGCGGATCCCCCCCACGCCACCCAGGCGCAGCGTCCGCAAAAAACGGGGACGGCATCGGGCCAGAAAACGCCGCTGGGCCCAGGGGATCAGCGAGAGCCGACAGAGGGCGTATTGGGCCTGATAGGCTCGCCAGGAGCCCCAACGGCTGGCCAGGAAGCGCTCCAGCTCCGCCACGGCCCCCAGGGATTCCAGCTGACCGCAGCGAAGGCTGAGCCAGGGGCAGGTCAGCCAAAACAGCGTCGGAAAGGGTCGGCTGCCCATCAGGGGACGGCAGAGCACCACCTGGGGACAGCCCCAACCGCAGCGCCGGGCCACGGCTAGAACAGCCTGAGGGGAAAAGCGATGTCCCCGCAGCTGGGCCTGCACCACGGCACTGTCGCGCTGCGAAAAGGGCGAGAGATCCCGCAGGATCCCTCGCCCAGAATTACGCTCCATCAGGGCCGGCCGCCTTTTCTCCGGGGAGACCGCCCGGACCTGCCGCCCTTGGCGGTCATAAGGGTGGAAATCTTCTCCTCGCTGGTCTTCAGGAACGACGAGAGCTTTTTCTCGAAGTCCTCGGGATGGGCGCCGTCGCCGCCGAAGGAAGCGGAGCGGTGGAGTCTCGGCGCCGGCGGTTCCTCCAGGGCCTTCAGGGAGAGATCGATCCGTCCCCGATCGTCGATTTTGATCACCTTGGCCGTCACCGGCTGCTGGGGTTGCAGCACCGCGTCTACGGTCTTCACGTATCGGTGGGACAGCTGGGAAATGTGGATCATGGCCTTCTGGCCGCCCTCCAGGCGCACAAAGGCGCCATAGGGCATGATCTGCTCCACCGTCCCCGACACCACGTCGCCGGGAGAGAGCTCGGGAGTTTTCTGGGCTTCCTTGCTTTCCATTGCCTATTAGGGGAGCTCCTTTCGAAAAATTGGACTCCCCTTAGGGGAGTCTGGAGAACAGAGGGCCTGCAGAGCAGACCCGTCAAAGGATCGAGCCCAGCGCTCTCAGGGGACCGCCCGGGCTTGCCCACGGGGACGGCGCACCTGGCCCGGCGTAACCGCTATAGCTGGGTCATCACCTGGATCTTGTTGACCATCACATAGATGCGGCCGCTGCCCAGAGAAGACCGGAGCTCTCCGGCAATCCACACCGGCGTCCCCTCCTCCTGGCGGGAGACCCAGTCCTGGAGCTCGGTGTTGAATACCCGCATCCTCAGGAAATCGACGCGATCACATCCGTCCATGTCACGATACTGCCGTTTCAGGGAGAACTCGAAATACCTGCCTAGACGGCTCTCTCCATAGCTTTCCCCCTTGAGGAAATGCAGAACTCCCGAAAGGTAGACATCGTTGACCAATCTCTCCATTAGCTCGTTCCTCCTCGTATATCCATCGGACTGCGGTGCCGCAGCTACGTTCCATCGTCCCGCTGGGGCTATTGGATCTGATCCATCACCTGGCGGCGGTAGCCCTGCACTGCCGATATATAGCGCTCGCTCTGCTTCCCAAGATACCGGGTCAGGGCCTTTCTCACGTCTCCGCGGGAAGAGCGGAGGTAGCCAGCGAAGAGCCAGGTGCCCACGAAAACGTTGTTTCGGGGCGCCATCACGTCGGCCTCGGTCTTGATATGGGGAAATTGGGACTGGATAGACTTCCGGTGCAACCTCCAGTAGATCTGCATCAGCCCCACGGCGTACTTGGATCTGGCGTTAGGCTTGACCCTGGATTCCTTGATGATGAGAGCCGCGATCAGGGCGGGGTCGACGGAATAATAGGAGGCCGCCTCGATCACGTAGGAAGCATACTCCTGGGCTTGGGCAACGCTGACACGCCGGTTGTGATACCGAAAGGTCCGGGCTATGGCGTTCTGAAGCTCCAATCGGGAAGAGCGCTGGAGCCGCTGTTCTTCGGCCCGCGTGACCTCCTGGGATCCCTGGGACTGAGCCGAAAAGGCCTCGCCCCAAAGGCCGAAAAGTGCCACCAGAAGCGACAGGGTGGCGACGGCAAATCTGCGTTTCATAGACAATGGGAACCTCCGTACAAGCAAAACTAACGTCCCCATTGTAACCGACCCAGGGCCATCTTGCCATACAAAGTTTTCCCTAGCGCTACCCTAGGCCTTGGCGGAGCTCCGGGATCACTCGAACTGAACGCCCAACTCCTCGACGAAGAGAGGACTAAGGATCTTGATGAAGGTCCCCTTCATGCCCAGGCTACGGCTCTCGATGATGCCGGCGCTTTCGAGCTTGCGCAGGGCGTTGACGATGACGCTGCGGGTCACTCCCACCCGATCGGCTATGCGGCTGGCGATGACCACGCCCTCGAAACCGCCCAGCTCGCCGATGATATGCTTCACCGACTCCACTTCCGAGTAGGAAAGGGCCCTCATGGCCATCTGGACCACCAGCCGCTCCCGGGCCCGCTCCTCGATGGCTCGAGTGCGGTCGTGGAGGATCTGGATGCCCACCAGCGTGGCCAGGTACTCGGCCAGCACCAGGTCCTGGGTGGTGAAGTTTGTGGTGAACCGGGCCAACACCAGTGTCCCCAGCCGTTCGGCGGCCCCGTAGATGGGCACGTAAAGGGCGGTCTTTTGCACCTGGCTTTCCGGATCGGTCACGTCATCGAAGAGGGAGCCGTCGTCCCTGCTGAGCATCGTCTCTCGCTGCTGGTTCATCCGCTCCACAAAGCTGTCGGGCATGTAACCCTGCTCGATAAAGGACGCTATGGCCTCGCTGTGGTACTCGGTGACCCAGGAGTAGCCCAGGATCTGGCCGTCCCGGCTCACCACGTAGACGTTGGCCGTGGAAAACTCGCAGAGGAGCCGGGCCAACTTGGAGTAATCGGGATGGGCACCATCGCGGCGTCCCTGCATGGCCCGTCCCACTAGGCGGGTCCGCTCCAGCAGTTCCCGCATCTCCTGGCTACCCTCGGAAATGGCTTCGTGGACCACAGGAAGAGAGATCCCGTTGTCGGGATCCTGCTGCAACTCCTCGTTCAAACGGATCGGCTCAGTCATCTTCTCTGCCTCCTTGTTCAAATGGGATCTAGGGTCAAGGCGATGTCGCCGGGGACTACAACAGGTAGCGACGCAGATCCTGGTCACCCACCAGCGAGTCCAACCGCTCCTTCACAAAGGCCCGATCGATGAGGACCCGTTGGCCCGAGCGCTGGGGTGCCGAAAAGCTCAGGTCCTCCAGTAGCTGCTCCATCATGGTGTGGAGCCGGCGGGCGCCGATGTTTTCCATGTCGGCGTTCATCCGCTGGGCTAGCGCCGCGATCTCCTCGACGGCGTCGGGAGAGAACTCTAGCTCCACCCCTTCGGTGCCCAGCAGCGCCGAGGCTTGGCGCAACAGGCTGTGTTCCGGCTCCGTCAGGATCCGCTCCAGGTCCTTCTGGGTCAGGGGATCCAGCTCGACCCGGATGGGCAGCCGTCCCTGCAACTCCGGCACCAGGTCCGAGGGCTTGGACTGGTGAAAGGCACCGGCGGCGATAAACAGGATATGATCGGTCCTAATCTGGCCGTACTTGGTCTGGACAGCGCAACCCTCCACCACCGGCAACAGGTCCCGTTGGACCCCTTCGCGGCTGACGTCGGCGCCGTGGATGCCGCTGTGGGAAGCGATCTTGTCGATCTCGTCGATAAACAGGATCCCCTCTTCCTGGGCCTTCTCCAGGGCCTCCCGGGTGGCCGCTTCCATGTCCACCAGCTTCTCGGCCTCCTCGGCCTGGAGCACCCGCATGGCGTCCTGGACCTTCATGCGCCGCCGCTTGGTCCGTTTGGGCAACATCCCACCGAGGACCTCGCCGAGGTTGATGGCCATGCCGCCTAGGTCTCCTCCCATGGGAAGGGCCGGAGAGGCCTCCTGGACGTCGATTTCCACCTCCCGCTGGTCCAACTTGCCCGATTCCAGCAGGGATATCATCTTCTGGCGGGTCGAGGCCTTGGCCTTGACCTCTTCGGCGTCCTGACTCCCCTGGTCGTCCTGGTCATCCTGGACTCCCTTTAGGTAGCTCAGGAAAGTGGGGATGCCACCAGAGGACTTTTTAAGAGGCACCAGGTAGTCGATGAGTCGCTCCTTGGCGGCCTCTCGGGCCGATTCCTGGACCCCTTCGATCATGCGGCTTTTGACCATTTGGACAGCGCATTCCACTAGATCCCGAACCATGGACTCCACGTCGCGGCCCACGTAGCCCACTTCGGTGAATTTCGTGGCCTCCACCTTTACGAAAGGAGCCTGGACCAGGTCGGCTAACCGGCGGGCTATCTCGGTCTTGCCCACTCCCGTGGGGCCTACCATGAGGATATTCTTGGGGGCGATCTCCTTGGCCAGCTCCGGCGGCAGACGGCGGCGGCGGATGCGGTTGCGCAACGCCACGGCCACGGCTCGCTTGGCCTTGCTCTGGCCAACGATGTACCGGTCCAGGTAATGGACCACCTCCGAGGGAGTCAGCGCTGCAGTGCCTTGGGACAGCATCATGATTCGCTTAGGACCTCCACTGTGATGACATTATCGGTGTAAATGCAGATCTCCGACGCTATTTGCAGGCTGTGGCGGACGATCTTCTCGGCCGTCCAATCGCTGGCCTCCATATAGGCCCGAGCGGCGGCCAGGGCGAAACCGGAACCGGAACCGATGGAGGCCACGTTGTGCTCCGGCTCGATGACGTCGCCCACGCCGGAGATCAGGATGGTGTGATCCCTACCGGCCACCAACAGCATGGCCTCCAGTTTTTGAAGGGTGCGGTCGGTGCGCCACATCTTGGCCAACTCCACGGCGGAACGCATCAGGTTGCCGCTGAACTCCCCCAGTTTTTTCTCGAAGAGCTCCAGCAGCGTCATGGCGTCGGCGGTGCCCCCGGCGAATCCCGCCAGGATCTTGTCGTTGTAGAGCCGGCGGACCTTGACGGTGCCGGCCTTGATAATCTGGTTGCCCAGGGTCATCTGGCCGTCGCCGCCCATGGCGACAGAGCCGTCTCGGCGGACGCAGAGTATTGTCGTTCCGTGAAACACCTTATCCTCCTTCTCCACCTCGGGGGTGGGCGGCCTCGTAGCTTTCCCTCAGGTGTCCCGGGGTGACCTTCAGGTACTTCTGGGTGGTCATCAGGCTCTCGTGGCCCAGCAGTTCCTGGAGGACCCGTAACGACGCGCCGCCTTCCAGCATGTGGGTGGCGAAGCTGTGGCGCAGCACGTGGGGCGTCACGTCGTCCAGTTGGGCTATCTGGGCCGCGGCGGTGACCACCCGGTGGACGGTCCGAACCGTCAGAGCGCCGCCGCGCTTGCCTGGGAAGACCGGCGCCTCGGGAGGACCTCCTTCCAGGGCCTTCCAGCGCTGGAGTGCCTCCTGGGCCGAGCGACCGAAGGGGACCATCCGCTCCTTGTCGCCCTTGCCCATAACCCGCAACCACCGCTCCTCCAGGTCCACGTCGCGCCATCGCAGCACCGTCACCTCGGCTACCCGAAGGCCGCAGGCGTACATCAGCTCCAACAGGGCGCCGTTGCGGACCTGGGGCTCCAGAGTCCAGGCCGCCTCGATCAGTGCGGCAGCGCCTCCCCTGGAGAGGGCCCGGGGCAGACGCTCGGGCTGGTTGGGGCCTCGGATTCGGGCCACCGGGTCCTGGGCCAGGATCTTCTGCTCCACCATGTAGCGGCCCAGCATGCGGATGGCCGAGAGCTTGCGGGACACCGACGCCGGGGCGAAGCCGAAGCCCATAAGGGACCGCAGAAAGGCCCGCACCACCGCTGTGGTGATCCCCGAAGGATCGGCGATCCCCTGGTTTTCCATGGCCTCGGCGAACTGAGCCAGGTCCACGGCGTAGTTGACCAGGGTGTTGTCGGCGCAATTGCGGTTGTACCGGAGGTAGTCCAAAAAGGCGTCGATCACCTCCGCCAGGGCCCTATCGCCGGTGGCTGCCATCGCCAGGATCTCCTTCTTGACTGAGTTTTATGAATAGCTCCAGCTGGAAGGACTTCTCCATACATCGAAGCTATTTAGCGATGAAAGCATAACATATCCAGTCAAAAAAATCATTGCCTTATATTGCGCATTTTCATGCCCTTGCGAAAGATATCAATAGACTGCAAAATTATGGATTCCAGAATTTTGCTCTTACAGGGGTTTCGCCACGGAAGGCCCCGGGGCCACATAAAAAGGGCCCGCTCCAGCGGACCCCCTTAGCTCTCTCTCTGCGCCCCATCATATCATAATAATTCAGCGTTTTCCATCAAAAATCCATCCATTGCAGCTCGAGCCCGTTGAGCTATGGCCGCGCAACGTTGATCCCGGTCCCGGATTTTCCGCTCCAGCGGTGGGAAAAGGCCCAGGTTGACGTTGCTGGGCTGAAAATGGGGCGCCGTATCGTCCTGGAGCCTATGGAGCAAGGCCCCGATGGCTCCTTCCCGGGGCCACCGGGGCAGGTCCAATCCCCTGATCAGAGCCGCCGCTCCCCAGGCCGCTACCAGGCCCATAGCGGTGCTTTCCACGTAGCCCTCCACGCCGGTGATCTGGCCAGCCAGAAAGAGGTCCTCCCTCCCTCGGGGGCGGAGATGGCGGTCCAGCACTCGAGGGGCGTCCACGTAGAGGTTGCGGTGCATCACTCCCATGCGGACGAAGTTGGCCCGCTCCAGGCCGGGGATCATCCGAAAGACCCGGAGCTGCTCGCCCCAGCGGAGGTTGGTCTGAAAGCCCACCAGATTATAGAGGGTGCCCTCTCGGTTGTCCTGTCGGAGCTGGACCACGGCATAGGGACGCCGCCCCTGGGGATCCTCCAGCCCCACAGGCCGAAGAGGCCCGAATCGCAGGGTGTCCACCCCGCGGGAGGCCAGGACCTCCACGGGCATGCACCCTTCGAAGTATTTCATCTTTTCCTCGAAGCTATGCAGGGGTGCTCGCTCAGCCGAGCACAGCGCTTCCCAGAAGGCCAGGTACTGCTCCTTGTCCATGGGGCAGTTCAGGTAATCTCCGCCTTCTCGCTGGCTGTAGCGATCCTTTCGGTAGGCTATGGAGAGATCCACCGAATCCAGTTCCAACACCGGGGCCACGGCGTCGAAAAAATAGAGATAGTTGCCGCCGGTAACCTCTCCGATCCTCTCGGCCAGGGCAGGAGACGTCAGGGGGCCGCTGGCGACGATACAGGGACCCTGGGGGATCTCGGTGACCTCCCGGCGCTCCACGGTGATCAGCCGGTGAGTCGAAAGGGCCTCGGTAATTCGCTCCGAGAACAGGTCACGATCCACGGCCAGGGCCTTGCCGGCGGGGACCGAAGCGCCATCGGCGGCGGCCATGATCAGACTGCCCAACCGGCGCAGCTCCTCCTTGAGGAGCCCCGCCGGTGAGTCCAAGGCGTCGGAGCCCAGGGAGTTGCTGCAGACCAATTCGCCGAAGCCATCGGTCCGATGGGCAGGGCTTGGCGTCAGAGGGCGCATCTCCACCAGCCTGACGGCGATGCCCCGCTGAGCCAGCTGCCAGGCCGCTTCCGATCCTGCCAGCCCAGCGCCGACGACGATCACGGGCTCCATCAGGCTTCACCTTTGTGGCCGCAGGCGCCACAGACCGGCGTCTTGGAGCGGCCCCGGTATTCCATAGGCCCGCCGCAGTGGGGACAGGAAAAGCCGGCCGGCCGATTCCAGGCGATGAAATCGCAGTCGGGATAGCGGGAGCAGGAAAAGAAGGTGCGCCCCTTTTTGCTCTTGCGCTGCACCACCTCGCCGCCCTGGTCGGAGCCGCATTTGGGGCAGGCCACGCCGATTTTCTTCTGGGAGGGCTGGATGTAGGTACAGCTGGGGAAGCCGCTGCAACCTACGAACTCGCCGAAGCGGCTGCGGCGGCGGATCAGGGGCTGGCCGCACTGGGGACAGAGCTCGCCAGTGGGCTCCGGCGGCGGCGGCGCCATGGTCGGGGCTTCCTGGGCCGCTTCGATGGCCTTGGTAAAGGGCTGCCAGAAGTCGCCTACCACCTCGTCCCAGGCCCGGGATCCCGCCTCGATCTGGTCCAGCGACGTCTCCATGGTGGCGGTAAAGCCCACGTTGACGATAGGCGAGGCGCTGCCCTCGCTGAAATAGGACGTCAAAAATCCGTCCACCACCTCGCCCAGGGCCGACGGCGTCAATCGCCGGTCCTCGTCGCGGCGCACGTAATCGCGATCGTAAAGGGTCTCCACGATGGAGGCGTAGGTCGAGGGCCGGCCGATGCCGTCCTCTTCCAGGGTCTTGATCAGCGAGGACTCGGTGTAGCGGGCCGGCGGCCGGGTCTGTTTCTGCTCTACCGCCACCTCTTCCACCACCAGGACCTCACCGGGCTCGGCCGGAGCCAGCAGGTCGTTTTTGATCTCCAGGGGCCAGAGGACACCCCAGCCGTCGAAGCGAATCGACGTGCCCTGACAGCGCAGCTCATAGGGACCGCAGAGCGCCGCCATCGTCGAGGAGTCCACCTGGGCCTGGCTCATCTGGGACGCCACGGTACGCCTCCAGATCAGGTCGTAGAGCCGGAACTGCTCCGGCGTTAGGGCCTCCTGAAGGGCCTGGGGCGTCAAGGTCACGTCGGTGGGCCTGATGGCCTCGTGGGCGTCCTGGGCGTTGCCGCCGGCCTGGTAAACCGGGGCCTTCGAAGGAAGGTAACGCCGTCCCCAATCCTGGTCGATAACCTGACGGATCTGGGATGTGGCCTCGGGAGCCAGCCTAAGGCTGTCGGTCCTCATGTAAGTGATCAGTCCCACCATGCCGCGACCGGGGACCTGGACGCCCTCGAAAAGGCTCTGGGCCACCGCCATGGTCCGCTTGGGCGAGAAGCCCAGGCGGCGGGCCGCTTCCTGTTGGAGGGTGCTAGTCTTGAAGGGCGACGGCGGCTTTCGCGTGCCCTGGCGGGTGACGAAGCTCTCCACCTTCAGAGGCTGGCGGCGCAGCACCTCCTCGATGGCCTGGGCCTTTTCCAGGGAGTCGATCTTCAGGGTCCTGCCGTCCTGGAGCAACGAGACGCCTCCCTCCTTTTCCACCCGGAGCTGGTACCGGCGATCGCCCGAGGCCGTGGCTAGGGCCGTGACGGTCCAGTAGTCCTGGGCCACGAAGGCCCTGATCTCCCGCTCTCTCTGGCAGATGATGGCCAGGGCCACCGACTGGACCCGGCCGGCCGAGAGGCCCCGGCGGACCTTTTTCCACAGCAGAGGGCTCAGGGTATAGCCCACCAGCCGGTCCAGCACCCGCCGAGCCTGCTGGGCCTCCACCCGGTGGAGATCGATGGCCGTCGGCGAGGCGATGGCCGCCGTCACCACGTCCCGGGTGATCTCGTGGACCCGCATCCGGCATTCCGAGGTGGGGTCGACGCCCAACAGCCGGGACAGGTGCCAGGCGATGGCCTCGCCCTCCCGGTCGGGGTCCGAGGCCAGCAGAATCCGGCCGGCCTTGGCCGCCGCCTCCTGGAGCTCCTTTTTCACCTTAGCCTTGCCCTTCACCAGGATGTACTCGGGCTGAAAGTGGTTCTCCACATCGATGGCAAGTCGGCTCTTGGGCAGGTCCACGATGTGGCCCACGCTGGCCTTGACGGTGTATCGGGAGCCCAGCATCTTGGTCAGTACCCGGGCCTTAGTGGGAGATTCCACGATGATCAGCGTCGGCCCCGAGGCCTTGGCCTTTCTGGGAGGGGCCGCTGTCAGAAGCTGGTCCTCCGCCTCGGTTCCGGAGGTCTTGGCGGTAGCCGTCTTTTTCGGGGCCTTAGGCGTTTTGGCCGCCTTGGTGCCCTTGATGGCCTTGGTGGCTTCGGTCGTTTTAACCGCTTGGGGCGTCTTGGCCGTTTTAGCCACCTTGGCGCCAACCCTGGCGGACGGTTTTTTCTCGGAGGCCGAGCTCTGGGGCTCCAGCGAGCTCTGGGCCGCTGGGGCGCTACTTTTGCGAGGTCGGGCCGCAGCCTTGGGCGTAGGAGCCAGCGCAGCAGTGGGATCGGAGGCCTTTTTTCTCGTCGCCATGGCGACACTCCTTTCTACAAAAGTTTAGGGCGGGCAAAATAGGGCCTATTTTAACTTTTGGGGGCCACATGTCAACTCTCGTCGCCTCCACGAAAAAAGCGGACGAGAGCCCACTGGGGGCTCCCTTCCGCTGTGATCTGGACCCAAGGTGACCTGGTGGCTACTCCTGGCTCGAAAGACGGCTGATGCCCTGGAGGATGATCCTCTGCTCCACCGCAGCCACCAGACGCCGGGTGTAGGCCACCGTATCGGGGTTGACGCTGATGCTGTCGATGCCCTGGCGCACCAGGAACTCGGCGAAATCGGGATACAGCGAGGGCCCCTGTCCGCAGATGGAACAGGTGATACCCCGACGGTGGGCGGCCTGGATCAGGGAGCTGATGGCGGACTGGACGGCGGGATCCCGTTCGTCGAAATAGCCCATGTTGTTCAGAATCGCCGAATCCCGGTCCACTCCCATGACCAGCTGGGTCAAGTCGTTGCTGCCGATGCTGAAGCCGTCCACCAGCGTGGCGAACTCCTCGGCCTGGAAGACCACCGCCGGGACCTCGGCCATGATCCAGATCTTAAAGGACTTGTTCTGGATCAGCCCCTCCGATGCCATGATCTCCTTGACCCGGCGCACCTCCCAGGTGGTGCGGACAAAGGGCAGCATCACCCAGACGTTGATCAGCCCAAAGTCGTCGCGGACCTTTTTGATGGCCTTGCACTCCAGCCGGAAGCCCTCCTCGTAGGCCGGGGAGATGTACCGCGAGACGCCGCGCCAGCCGATCATGGGGTTGTTCTCCTCGGGCTCCACCTCACCGCCCTCCAGGCCCCGGAACTCGTTGGTGCGGAAGTCACTGAGCCGCACCACCAGCGGCCTGGGGTAGATGGCCTGGGCTACGGTGGTGATGGCCTGGCTCATCTCCTCGATCAACACCTGGCCTCGGCCGGTCTGGAGTAGGTACATGGGGTGAATGCCCACGTGGGAGAAGATGAACTCGGTCCGCATCAGGCCGATGCCATCAAAGGGCAGGTGGTTGTACTTGCCGATGATGGAGGCGTCTCCCAGGTTCATGTAGATCTTGGTGCCCGTCACTGGAGCTGACTCGTAGACCTGGGCAGGGCTAGCGGCGCCGGGGGCCACGGGAGAGTGCTTGTCCTCGTCGGAGGAGAGGCTCACGTTGCCCCGATAGACCACGCCACGGGTGGCGTCGACGGTGATCTCCAGGCCGTCGGTCAACACCTGGGTGGCGTTTTTGCTGCCGACGATGCAGGGGATCCCCAGCTCCCGGGACACGATGGCGGCGTGGCAGGTCCGGCCGCCCTCGTCGGTGACCACAGCGGCGGCCTTTTTCATGGCCGGGACCATGTCGGGGTTGGTCATGGCCGTCACCAGGATGTGACCCGGCTGGACCTTGGCGATTTCGTCCAGGGACTTGATGTAGATGGCCTTGCCCCGGGCGATGCCCGGCGACGCCGCCAAACCCCGGATCAGCACCGTCAGGCTACTCCCCTCCAGGGTCTCGCCGCCTTCCAACGGGGCGTCGTCCTTCAACGTCGTCACCGGACGGGCCTGGAGGATGTAGAGGTCCTTGGTGTCCCGATCCTGGCCCCACTCTATGTCCATAGGGGCGCCGTAGAGCTTCTCGATGGTCTTGCCGGCCTCGGCCAGGCGGCGCACCTCTGCAGCGCCCATGCAGCGCTTGGAGACCCATTCGGGGCCCAGGTACTCCGCCACTGGGACCGCCACGGTACCGCTGCCGGAACTGCGCTCCACGATCATCACCTTTTTCTCGGCGATCACGCTGTCCAGCTCCGTCAGGCTGTCCTTGCTCAGCACGTACTCGTCGGGCGTCACCGAGCCCGAGACCACGGCCTCTCCCAGGCCCCAGCTGGCGTTGATCATGATCTGTCCCCGCTCGCCAGTGACGGGGTTGGCGGTGAACATGACGCCGGAGATCTCACTGTCCACCATCTTCTGCACCACCGCGCAAAGCGACACGGCGAAGTGGTCATAATGCTGCTTTTGCCGGTAATAGGTGGCCCTGGCGTTCCACAGCGAGGCCCAGCACTCCCTAACGCAGCGGATCACGTCGTCGCCGCCGATGACGTGGAGATAGGTGTCCTGTTGGCCCGCAAAGGATGCGTCGGGCAGGTCCTCGGCGGTAGCGGAGCTGCGAACGGCTACCCGGGGATCCCGGACGCCCAGTTGGTCCGCCAGGGCTTCGTAGGCCCGACGGATCTGGCCTTCTATGGCCTGGGGCACCGGCGTTTCCAGGATCCAACGGCGGATCTCCGCAGTCCTGGCCTGGAGCTCGGCGGTGTCCTCAAAGTCCAGGGACTGGAGGGCCTCGGCGATTTTCCGGTCCAGTCCGCTCTCACCGACGAAGCGGCTGTAGGCGTCAGCGACGACGCAGAATCCCGGGGGCACCGGCACCGACGCCGCCGTCAGCTCGCCCAGGTTGGCTCCCTTGCCCCCCACCAGGGCGATGTCGGTCTTGCGAATCTCGTCGAACCATTTGATCACGTTGTAGGCATCCATGGTGGTCACTCCTTTGGCCAAGGTCTGAAACTGTCTCCTAGCTTAGCCTCCGGCAAGGCCCGAGGCTCTAGCTCTATTTGACATAGTATAGCGGAAATCATCGTCTAATATCTATAATTTTACCGATAAGCCCAGCGCAAGAAATAAAACCTACAATAATAACGGGGTTTAATCTCAGATATTTTTCTCAGATGGCCTATTTATGATAAAATCACAAAAACAAGAGCCTCTATCCATCAGAAGGAGATGAGATCATGATCAGAGCCGGAACGCTGCAAGAACTGCTGCGACGGCGGGGCATCGCCTGCGAGGGCTCCTCCTCGGCGGAGCTCCAGGACTTTGAAGTGGTCGAGGGCCATCAGCTGCCGCAACTCCAACCAGGGACACTGGCCTTTTTGGCGCCGCCCTATCCTAGAGAGCGCTGGGAAGAGGCCCATAGGCTCTGTCTGGACCTGGAGGCCCAGGGCTGTCTGGCCCTGATCCGGGCCGATTCGGCGCCGGAGGGGGCGCTGCGGATTTCTCCCCAGCAGCCCCTGGGGCCGGTGCTGCGACTGCTGGAGGAGGTCTTTCTCCTGTCTGGCCCGGAGGGGCTCTTGGATCTGCTGGGACGGCGAGGCTCCGTCGACGAGGTGGTGGAGCTGTTGGGCCGGGAGCTGGGACACTGCGCCTTCGTGGAGATTCCCAGCCGTCGGACCTTGGCGGTGTCGGGCTCCGAGGCCTTTTCCCGGCAGATTCGCCAGCTGCCCCTTCACGAGCTGTTGGGCATCTATCCCCACAGGACCGTCCAGAGCGAGACCGCAGCCCTGGGCTATCTCTTTTCCTATCCCTATCAGAGCCCCAGCTCGGAACGGCTGCTGGACCACGGCGCCGCAGTGCTGGCCCGGATCCTGGAGCGCCACCAAAGGGGCCTACGCTCCCAGGGCAGACGCCGGGAGGAGCTGCTGCGGCGACTGCTTTTCTCCACCGAGGCCGAACGACAGGACCTGCCGCCCCAGGACCTGCGAGACCTCTCCCAGGGGCCTTCGGCGGTGCTGGTCTGCGGCTTCGGAAAGGCCAAAGTATCGGCCCCGGCCCAGGAGGCCCTGCAGGATCGCTTTCAGGCCTTTTTCCCAAGGGCCCCCCTGACCTGGCTGGAGGGCCGCCTGGTGGCCCTGGTCCAGCAGGAGCCGGAGCTGCGGCAGCGGCTTCTGCAGCTTCTGGAGGCTCCCCAGTGGGGGGCCTGCCAGATGGGTCTAGGGGCCTTCCATCAGGACCTGCGAGACCTCCCCCAGGGCTACGGCCAGGCCCTGCGGGCGCTGAAGCTGTCGGAGGAGCTGGTCCCTCCGGCGGTGCTCTTCTGGGAGGACTGCGACCTCCAGTCGCTGCTGTTGCCTCTGCTGGAGAGCCAGGAGACGGTCCCCTTTATCCAGCGCCACCTGGGACCTCTGCTCCAGGAGCCGGAACTGCTCCGCACCCTGGAAACGCTGATCCTCTGGGGATGGAGACAATCCGCCGCCGCCAAGGCCCTGGCGCTGCACTACAACACCCTGCGGTATCGCATCGACCGGATCCAGCAGCTGCTAGGACGTCCCCTGTCGCCCCACCAGGGCAAAAGCCTCACCCTGGCCCTGGAACTGCACAAGCTCTCCCAAAGGCTCCCCGGCGGCGCACCGTCACCCCAGGAAAGGGCCAGGACCTCGCAGGAGTGACTTCGGGGCCGGGTTCAGGATCAGGAAGGCAAGGGCTATGAGGAAGGGTCATAAAAAACTCCCCAGGGACCAACTCGGTCCGATGGGGAGTGCCTTCACGGCCAGGCCAGAAAGGTCAGGTCCGCTCCAGAGATTAATCGAAGGCGGCCAGACAGCCCTGCTCCCGCAGGTACTCCAGGATCTCCTGAGCCGTCTCCTCCAGGGCCCGGCCCGTCACGTCCACCCTCTTGGCCTGAAGCCGGTCCATGATCATCTGGGCGTAGCCCAACTCCTCCAGCACCCGGTCGTCCCGGGCGTAGGAGGCCCTATCGGGATCGAGGCCCAGCATCTGCAGGCGGTCGCGGCGGATCTTCTTGAGGGCTTCGGGGCAAATCGACAGCCCCAGTACCCGGCCCCGGGGCAGCGTGAAAAGCTCCTCCGGCGGCGCCAGCTCCGGCACCAGGGGCACGTTGGCCGTGCGGATGCCCTTGCTGGCCAAGTACATCGACAGGGGGGTCTTGCAGGTCCGGGAGACGCCGATGATCACCAACTCCGCCTCGGGCAGCAGGTTGGGATTGCTGCCGTCGTCGCAGGTGCTGGCGAACTCCATGGCCTTGATCCGGCGGAAATACTCCTCGTCCATCTTGTAGGAAGCGCCGGGCTTGCCAGCGGCAGGAGTCCCCAGCTGGGTCGCAATGGCGTCCAGCAATGGCCCAAAGAGATCGACCACCGCCACGCCAGTCTCGGCGGCCCGCCGCTTCATGTAGTCCCGCATGGGCTGGGACACTAGGGTACAGGCGATCAAGGCCCCTTTCTGGCAGGCCTCGGCGCAGACCTCCCGGATCCGCTCCTCCGTGTCGACGTAGCGAAAGCGCTGGAGGGCGATGCGGTTTCTGTCGAACTGTCGTATCGCCGCCCGGGTCACGCTGGTGGCCGTCTCTCCCGTAAAGTCCGAGACGATGAAGATCTGAAGATCCACGCCGTCCCGTTCCGCCTGCGCCGAAAATACCTCCCTGTGGGACTGCACCGACTACTCCTCCCCGTTGCCCTGAGATGGGGCCATTATATCAGGCCAGGAAGCCTACAGTGAGGCCCGCCACCGCCCGGGCCCCGAGGGATAGATCAGCGAGCTGGCCTGGAGCTCCACCAGCCAGAGCTGAAGCTCCGCCAAGGATTGGCCCGTCTGGAGGGCCAGTTGGTCCAGCGTCAAGTCGCCCTGCTCCCGTAGGCAGTCCAACACCCTTTGAGCCTCGGCTTCCAGGACCGGCTGGGGAAACAGCTCCAGCTGTCCCAGCCCCGAAAAGCTCTCCAGGAACTCCGGCAGCCCCACCAGGGGGACCGCCCCCTCGAAGAGCAGACGGTTGCTGCCCTGGCAGAGCTTTTCGTCGATGCGGCCCGGCAGGGCCCAGAGCTCCCGGCCCATCTCCATAGCGAAACGGGCGGTGTGCATCGAGCCGCCCTTGAGGGGTGACTCCATCACCACTACCCGCCGGACCAGGCCGGCAATGATCCGGTTGCGCCGGGGAAAGCGCCAGGCCGTCCCCGGCGTCCCCAGGGGATACTCGCTGATCAGAGCGCCCTGGCCGGCGATGCGCTGGAAGAGCTCCTCGTGGCCCCGGGGCCAGACCCGGTCCACGCCGTTGCCCAACACCGCCACCGTGGGACCGCCCCCCTCCAAGGCACCGCTGTGGGCAGCACCGTCGATGCCGCAGGCACCACCGCTGACCACCACGGCGCCAGCCTGGGCCAGGGCCTCGGCCAGGCGAAGGGTGGTACGAAAGCCGTAGTCGCTGCATCGCCGGGTTCCCACGATGGCGACGGAGTTGGTGAAGTCCGGCAGGTCGCCTTTGACGTAGAGCGCCGCCGGAGGATCGGCGATCTGGGCCAATCTGGGAGGATAACGGTCCTGCCCCCAGAAGACCAGGCTCACCCCGGCGGCGTCGCAACGCCGCCGTTCCTGGTCGCCCCAATCCTGGGCCATTAAGCCCTTCAGCCGCTCCGAGGCGACCTTGGAGATCCGCCCCTCTCCGATCAGGGACTCCAAGAGCTCTCTGGGAGGCCGCGAAGGGTCATCGCGTAGAAGCCCTGCGTCGAGACCGGCGCCGCAGAGCAAAAGGCAGAGGTCCTCTCTGGTCATGGCAACAGGCTGCTGTCGCGATAGGCCAAGGCCTCGGCGACGGCGCTGGTCTCCACGCCGTCGCTGCCGGCCAGGTCGGCGATGGTCCGGGCCACCCGCAGCACCCGGCTGATGCCGCGGCCCGAGAGCCGGAGCTTGCCCGCCATGGAGGCCAAAAAGCCCCGGGCCTCCTTGGAGAGGCCCACTTCCCGGCGGAGGTGCCGCTCCGAGAGCTCGGCGTTGCTCTCCACGCCCAGAGCCTTGGCCCGGTCCCACTGGCGGAGCCTGGCCTGGGCCACCCTCTGGCGGACGGTGGCGCTGGACTCCGCAGCAGAGCCTTGGAACTCCAAGAGCTCTCGAGGCGTCAGCCTAGGCACCGAGACGTAGAGGTCCACCCGGTCCAACATGGGCCCCGAGAACTTGCGGCGGTAGCGCTCCAGCTCGGCAGCGCTGCAGCGGCAAGGCTCCAGGGGATCGCCCTTCCAGCCGCAGGCGCAGGGATTGGCCGCTAGCACCATCAACACCCGGCTGGGATAGACCACGCTCCCCGCCGCCCTGGTCACCGAGATGAAGCCGTCCTCGATGGGCTGCCGCAGGGCCTCGGTCAGGTCTCGCCGAAACTCGGTGAACTCGTCCAGGAATAGCACTCCCCGATGGGCCAGGCTGACCTCGCCAGGCCGCAGGTCCGAGCCGCCGCCGCAGACCGACACCGTGCTGGCGGTGTGGTGGACCTGCCGGAAGGGCCGGCGCCGGTCCAGAGGAGCCTCCATGCCCACGGAACTGCGGATCAGCAGGGTCTCCAAAAATTCCCCATCGGAAAGCGGCGGTAAAATGGCCTGAAGGCACCGAGCCAGAAGGGTCTTGCCGCTGCCGGGAGATCCAACCATCAGCAAATTGTGGTGGCCCGCCGCGGCGATTTCCAGGGCTCGCCGGGCAGCCAATTGCCCCTTGACCTCGCTGAGGTCCGGATCGGCGGGGCCATCGAAGCCTTGAGGGCTGCTGCGGAGCACCCTCTGAAGCCGGGCCTCTCCCCGCAGATGGGCCAGCACGTCGCCCAGAGTGGCCACGCTGTAGGCCTCCACTCCTTCCACCAGAGCCACCTCGCCGGCGTTGCCCTGGGGGCAGAACAGCGGCAACGCCATCTTTCGGGCCAGGATCGCCGCAGGAACGGCCCCTCTAACGGGACGGACCCGGCCGTCCAGAGCCAGCTCGCCCAGGTAAATCCCCCCTGCGGCTGGGCAGTGGCCCATCTGTTGGGCCAAGGCCACGGCTATGGCCAGGTCCAACAGGCTCCCCTCCTTGGGCAGGTCCGCCGGGGCCAAGTTGACGGCGATGCGACCCTGGAGCTGGGCGCCCTGGGCCCTGAGGGCCGCTCGGACCCGCTCCCGGGATTCCTTGACCGTCGTGTCGGGCAGCCCCACCAGGGAAAAGCTGAAAAGGCCTTTGGTCACCTCCGCCTCGGCCTCCACCGCCAAGGCCTCCACTCCCTTGAGGGTAATTCCCAGCACCTCAGAAGCCACGGTCCATACCTCCTTCCAGCTCCACCGCCTGCAGCCACGTCAAATTCCATCGATCCCCCTGGAGGTCCACCGCCACCAGGTCGATCCTCCAGTCGCCTTCCCAGCGCCGCTGGGCCACGTACCACTGGGCGCCGCGGATCAGCAGCGCCAGCTTGCGGGGCCCCAGGGTCTCCTGAGCCGACTGAAAGGGATTGTCCCGGCGGCAACGCACCTCCACGAAGGCCCATTCCGGACCGTCCTGGCAGAGCAGGTCCAGCTCCGAGGAACCGCAGCGGAGGTTGCGCCCCAGGATCTGGAGGCCCTGGTCCTTCAAGAAGGCCGCCGCCAGGTCCTCGGCCCATCGACCCAAGGCCTGACGGTTGCCGCGACAGGCCTGGCGCTCCTGGGGGCTCAAGATTCCCCAGGCCTGGTCCCGCCGCTGTCTGGAATTCAGGCCCTTGAGGCGCCTCACAAGGCCTTCCAGGGGATTTCTCACGCTAGCCCCAGGAAAAGCTTCGCCGATGGATCGGCGAAGGCCCCAGCCGGGCGATGGCCTGGCGGTGTTGGACCGTGCCATAGCCCTTGTGTTGAGCCAAGCCGTAGCCGGGGAACCGCCGGTCGTAGAGCCTCATCAACCGGTCCCGCAGCACCTTGGCCACCACCGAAGCCGCCGATATCTCGGGATAGATGTCATCGCCGCCCACCAGGGCCTGCTGGTAACAGTTCAGGCCGGGGATCTCCCGGTCGCCGTCGACCACCACGCCGTCGTAGACCTTGGGCAGCCGCCCCACCGCCTGAGCCATGGCCCACAGCGTGGCCTGGAGGATGTTGTCCCGGTCGATGCGCTGGGAACTGGCCGCTTTGGCCTGCCAGACCACGCCCAGCCGGTGGATCTCCGAGAAGATCCGCTCCCGCCTGCAAGGGGTAAGCTTTTTCGAGTCCCGCAGCCCCAGGGATCGGAGGGCCTCCCGCTGGGACTCCGTCAGTATCACCGCGGCGGCCACCACCGGCCCTGCCAAAGGCCCCCGGCCCGCCTCGTCCACTCCGGCCAGGATCACGGCTCTAGCTCCTCTTGCTCCCTGGCCTGGAGGGCATCCAAGGCCAAGCGGCCGGGCCTCTCCAGCGAGACCTGGCCCAGCTTGCCAGCGGCGAAGGACTCCACCAAGCGGCGCCCCGTCAGGGTGAAGTCCACGGCTCCGCCCGAGACCAGACAGCCCAGGCGACGGCCCAGAGCCTCCAACGTCGCCGTAGGATCGGCCTGAAGGGCCACCGACCATTTTCGCTCCACCGGCTCCCACAGGCCCTGACGGCCCAAAAAGTCCACCAGACTCCAGGCCACGGCGTCGTAGCCGCCGATCACGTCGGCTCGAGAGCAGCCCAGCCAGGCCATGGCCTTCTGGACAGCCGCGCCGCCGCGGGGATCCAGGATGCCCGGCGAATCCACCACCAGATAGTCCTGGCCCCGGTACCAGGACACGCCGCGGGTGATCCCTGGCACACCTCCCACCGGCGCCGCCCTTTTCCCCACCAGCAGGTTCAGCAGGGCCGACTTGCCCACGTTGGGGATGCCCACCACCGCCAGACGAAGCTCCCGATAGGGCGGCTTGGCCTTTTGAAAGGCCTGTTTCAGCGCCGCCCCCTGGTCCACCAGGAGGTTCAGAGCCCAAGCTCGGCGCTCGCCCTTTTGGCCTTTTTGCCCCTTTTTTTGGTAGAACTCAAGCCACTGGGCCGTGGCCTCCTGGTCGGCCAGGTCCCGCTTGGTCATCACCAGCCACAGGGGCTTTTTGGCAGCGGCGATCTGGCCGGCCAGGGGCGAAGCCGTCAGCTCCGGAGCCCTGGCATCGCGGACCTCCAGGACCAGGTCCAGCTTCTCCAGCAGCTCCTCCAGCCGACGGGTCCCCTTGGCCATGTGGCCCGGAAACCAGGCCGTCCTGCCCGCCATCAGTCCACCGTTCCGATACGGTTCAGCGGCCAAAACCGCAGGAACACCGGGCCGCGGATGTTCTTCCGGGGGACAAAGCCCCAATAGCGGCTGTCGTGGGAATTGGGCCGGTTGTCGCCCATG
>CAZCKP010000008.1:0-27814 GCA_964499295.1 uncultured Synergistaceae bacterium
ATGGCCACTACGTTGGCCAAGGTGGTCGAGAGGCCTGGCAGGAAATGGACCATCAGGCCCCCTAGTCCTCCCGAGAACCGCAGGGCCCCGTAAACGCCGCCCAGGATGCCCAATAGGGACATGACCTCACCTACCAGTCCCCGGAGGGCACCCTTGACGACGAAGAAAAGCGCCATCAGCAGCTCCAACAGGTCAAAAGCTGCGGCCAGATTCACCGGTCAAATCCTCCTCGTCGGCCCTAGAATCCCTCAACAGCTGGAGCAGCCTCAAGAGACACCGCTCAGCTCTATCCAGTTCATAGGCCATCAGCATCCAGCCGAGAAAGAGTTTGCGCTCCTGGTCGTAGATGCCGTCGAAAGTCTCGAACAAACGATTGCTGAAGCTTTGAAGCTGTTCCAGTTCCTTGGCGTCCAGGGTCGTCCGGAGGGAATAGACTTTGTTCCCCAAGGTGACTTTGACGTCGCGACTCTGGCTCTCCACGCCTCACTAGCTCCTTTCCGCGGGCACCCCAGAGGGAGAGATCATGGTCTGCAAACGGTTGTAGATCTCCTTCAGTTTCTGCTCCAATTGGCCGTTCTCCTTTTGGAGGGCCAGTTTCTCCCGCTCCAACTGCTCGATCTGCCGGTCCTTTTCGTTGACCAGCCGGATTTTCTCCAGCTCCTTGGAGTTCAACAGCTCCTTCTGCTTTTTGATCTCCTCTCGAAGGTTGGCAGCCTCGTCTTTGATGCCCGTGACCTGGTTGGATATACGGTCTAGCAGTTGATCGAAATCGGCCAAGTTGTTCACGGTGGTTCCTCCTTATCGTCCTGTTGCCTCAAGGGCCTCGCCCATCAACGAAGCCTATAGCCCTGTTTCTCCAGGGCTTCCCGCAGGGCGTTGTGCTGGGCGTCCACTTCCTGATCGGTCAGGGTTCGGTCCTGGCGGTAGGCCATGGAAAAGGCCATACTGCGGCAGTCCTGGGGGATCCCAGCGCCTCGGTAAACGTCGAAAAGACGGATCTGAGCTAACGCCGGGCCGGCGGCGGCGCGAAGGTCCTCCTGGACCTTCTGGCAGGAGACCTCCAGGGGGACAACCATGGAGATGTCTCGGTACACCGGCGGGTAGACAAAGCCCTTGCTGAACTCCAGGTTCTGGCCCTGGATCAGCGGATCTAGGTCGATCTCAAAGGCGAAGAGAGGTTCCTGAAGGTCCATCTCCAGGGCCACGGCAGGCTTGACTCGGGCCAGATAGCCCACGGGCTGGCCCATAGCCCAGATCTCGGCGGTCTGGCCGCTATGGCCCCAGGGCAGGCTTCCCTGTCGGAACGACAGGGTCACGTTGCGGGCCATGGTCAGGGCCTCCACGTCGGCTTTCACCGAGAGAAAGTCCTCCTTAGCTCGGTCGTAGAGGCAACGGCGATCGGCACCGGTGAAGAGGACGCCGGCGCAGCGGGTCTTTTCGACGATGGCTCCCCCATCGGGAACGAAGGCCTTGCCGCACTCGAAGAGCCTGATGGCCTCTCGCCAGCCCTGGCTGACGGCTTTGCTCACCGCCGCCAGGAGGCTGGGCAACAACAGCGGCCGCAGGGTAGTCTCGGCGCCGATGGGATTGCTCAGGACCTTACAGCCCTCTATGGTGGGATAACGAAGGATCTCCAACAGCTCGGGACGGATGAAGCTGTAGGTCACCACCTCGGTGTAGCCCCGGGAGATGGCGCAGTGCCGCAACAGCCTATGGGTTTCCATCAGCGGTCCCACGGTGCCGGCTTTGTGCAGCTGGGGGATTGTGGGCTCGATGTCATTATACCCCCGGATTCGCCCGATCTCCTCGATCAGGTCCTCTTCGATGGCGATATCGGGCCGGCGAGTGGGAGCCACGTAGAGGGCACTCTCGCCATGGTCCTCGGCCTTTTGGATCCCCAGACGGCCCAAAATGCGCTCCGACTCGTCCATGTCGCTCCAGCTCAAATAGACCTGGAGCTTGCGTCGCGTCAGAGGGACTTTTTTGGGCTCTATGGCCTTGGGCTGGGCGTAGTAGTTCTTGGCAAAGCAACGAGCAGCGCCCCACTGCTCCATCAGGAAGAGCACGTAGTTCAGGGCGTCGGCGGTCAGCAGCGGGTCCACTCCTCGGGCGTAGCGGAAAGAGGCCTCGCTGGGGATACCCAGCCGTCGAGAGGTCTTGGAGATGAGGGGCGCCGAGAAGTTGGCACTTTCCACCAGGATGTGCTGGGTCCTCTCGGTAATCTCCGAGTTCTCACCGCCCATCACGCCGGCCAGGCCAACGGCAACGCCACCGCTGGAGATCACCATGTCGCTGGGCAGCAACAGCCGATCCTTGCCATCCAGGGAAATCAGGTGCTCTCCCTCCCGGGCGGCTCGGACACCAATGTCCCGGCCCGGCAAGCTGGCGGCATCGAAGGCGTGGAGGGGCTGGCCCAGGGTCAGCATGGCCAGGTTGGTGGCGTCGACCACGTTGTTGATGGGCCTCATGCCCGACAGGCAAAGGCGGACCTGCATCTGCATTGGAGCGGGGGCAATGCGTACCTGGTCGGCCATGCCCAGCCGGTAGGCACTGCATCCCTCCGACTCCAGCCGAATGCCCTCGAAGGGCAACGTCCAGTCGCCGTCGTAGCTAGGAGCCTTGATCTCCGGGAGATGGAGCTCCGATCCTGGAAAGAGAGCGTAAAGCTCACGAGCCACGCCGTAGAGGCTCAGCATGTCGCCCCGGTTGGGGGTGATGGACATCTCCAGGACGGCGTCGTCCAGGCCCAGCCACTGCACCACGTCGGCGCCCAGGGGAGCGTCGGCGGGCAGGATCAAAATGCCATGGACCGAGCTGAGCTCGGGCACCCCCAGCTCGGCGGCGGAGGCCATCATTCCGGCGCTGTTAAAACCGTCGAAGTCGCGGTAACCCAGGGTCATGCCACTGGCCACCGAAGAACCGGGAAGGCAATAGGGGATTTTGTCACCGACTTTTACGTTTTTGGCCGCGGTGACGCAGAGCTGGGGCTCTCCTTCGCCCAGGTCCAGCTGGGTCACGGTGAGCCCCGACTTGGTGGGATGCTGCTCCGCCGAGATTACCTGTGCGACTCGAAGGCCCTTCACCTTTTCGCAGGGGCGATGGATTGCCTCGATCTCGCTGCCTGTGACGGTCAGCCCCTCAGCCACCTCCTGGATCGAAACCGGGAGGGAGATCAGCTCGTTAAGCCATTTCCAGGACAGCAACATCAGCTTCGCCTCCCCGAGAGCAGATAGGAGATATCCCCATCAAAGAGGATCCTAAGATCCTGCAGGCCGTACTTAAGCATGGCGATCCGGTCCAGTCCAACGCCCCAGGCAAAGCCGTTGTACCGTTCCGGATCGATACCACCAGCGCGGATCACGTTGGGATGGACCATGCCCATGCCCACGATCTCCAGCCAGCCCGTGCCCTTGCAGATCCGGCAGCTGTCGTCGGAGCCGCCGCAGGCGAAGCATTCCACATCCATCTCCAGGGAGGGCTCGGTGAAGGGAAAATAGCTGGAGCGGTAACGGGCCTTTAGCTTTTTGCCGAAGACACCATGGACCATTGCCTCCAGGCAACCCTTGAGGTCGCCCACGGAGATGTCCTTGCCGACGATGAGGCCCTCCACCTGGTGAAACATGGGGGAATGGGTGGGATCGCTGTCGCGACGGTAGACCCGGCCAGGACAGGCCACCCGGAGCGGTGCCCCCTGGTCCAGCATGGACCGGACCTGCACCGGCGAAGTGTGGGTCCGAAGCAGGCGGCCATCACCGAAATAAAAGGTGTCCTGCATGTCCCGGGCCGGATGGTGGGGAGGCATGTTCAGGGCCTCAAAGTTGTAAAAGTCCTCCTCCACCTCAGGCCCCTGGGCGATGCTGAAACCCAGGCCCATCAGCACCTCCACCACGTCGAACCAAACCTGAACCACCGGATGAATCGAGCCGTAGGGTCGACCATCGGCCGGCTGGGTTACGTCCACCAAGTCGCTGCGTTCAGCCTCTTCCATGGCGGCGGCCTCCAGCGACGCAATGGCGCCCTCCAACTGGGCCTCCATCTCGGCCTTAGCCGAGTTGATGACCTTTCCGGCTTGAGGACGCTCCTGAGGAGCCAAGGCGCCCAGCAGCTTCTGTAGCTGGGTCATGGCACCTTTTTTGCCGAAAATTCGGATCCGGCAGTCCTTCAAGGCCTCCAACGAAGGATCCTGGGACAGTACCGACTGCAGGTCCCGTCGAATCTTTTGGATCTCCAGCTCTATGGAGCTCATGTGCTTCCCTCCCTGGACAACTCAGCTCTTCTGCCCGGTCGAGCCTCGCCAAGACAAGGCTAGGACCTGGCCCGGTTCAAATGGAGCCTTGGAGGTCAGGGAGCGACGCTTTCCCTGACCTTTCTGGAACGATACTCTAAGAATCATAAACCTTTCGGCACTTCAAAGCCAGTAAATTTTTTCCCAAGCTCGTAAAAAGGCCTTCTCAGGACGGGGCATACCTATAGCCACGAAAAAGTCCTCCGAAACCTGGACGAGACTATACAATAGCGACAAATCCCCCAAACATCAAGTCCCGAGGGCTGGAGCACATAGGCAAGAGGCTTCCTGCCAGCGATCGCGGCAAGAAGCCTCTCAAGGGCGTTTTCGGTTGAATCGAAAAAAACAGGGCCAAAGCTACTTCGCCAGGGCCTGACGGACCTGGGTCGCAATGGCGCGGAAGGCGGCCATATCGTTGACGGCCAGGTCGGCCAGCATCTTGCGGTTCACCTCGATGCCGGCCTTTTTGAGGCCGTTCATGAACAGGCTGTAGGACAGGCCCTCCATGCGGGCCGCCGCGTTGATTCGGGAGATCCAAAGCCGGCGGAAATCGCGCTTTTTACGGCGGCGATCCTTGTACATGCTGGAAAGGGCGTGGAGGTAGGCCTCCCGGGCCCGGCGGTAGGTGTTCTTCTTGCGACCGAAGAACCCCTTGGTGATAGAAAACAGCTTTTTACGCTTTCTATCGCTGGAACTGGCGGCTTTAACGCGCATTAATGGTCACCTCGTCGATCCGATCCCTAGTTATAGGGCATCATAAGCTTCAGGGTCTTTGCCGTGCAGTCCGGCAGGATACCGGCCTTACGGAGTCTGCGCCGTCTCTTGGCGTTTTTGGTTCCCAGGAGATGGCGGCGACCGTTTTTCTGATATGTGATCTTTCCGGTGCCGGTGTAGGAGAAACGCTTCTTGGCGCCGGAGTGGGTCTTCTGCTTCATCTTGGCCATAGCTACGAGGACCTCCCTTCCAGATCTGTTTAGTTGCCCCCGTCGCCTTTGGCGGCACCGCCGCCCGAGGGCGCGAACATGGCCCGCATGTAGCGGCCTTCCATACGGGGCTCGTCCTCCATTTTGCCGTAGGCAGCGCAGTCGGCGGCAACTCGCATCAAAACCTCACGCCCGCGATCGAGAAAGGCCATCTCCCTCCCCCTGAAGAAGATGGATACCTTCACTCGGTGACCGCTGTCCAGGAACTTCATAATGGCCTTGGTCTTGAAGTCGTAATCGTGCTCGTCGATCTTGGGACGCATTTTGATCTCTTTCAGCGTCTGGACCTTTTGTTTCTTCCGGGCGTCCTTGTCGCGCTTCTGCTGCTGATACCGGAACTTCCCGTAGTCCAAAATCCGGCACACAGGAGGCCTACCGTCGGGGGCCACCTCCACGAGGTCCAATTCCCGCTGCTCCGCCACCTGGATAGCCTCGGCGACGGACATGACCCCGAGCTTGACGCCCTCGTTGTCGATTACCAGCACCTCATCAGCGGTGATCTCTTCGTTGACCCTGGGCTCATCGTTCAGTTTCCTAGCTATCGTCGTTCACCTCCGTGAAAATTAGGCCGCAAAAAAAGGGGCCACCGAGGGCCCCGAAAAATCGCTACACCGATGGACATACCACGGCAAGGATACGGACCAGGCAGCTGCTCAACGGCGCCGCGCAGGTGAGAGGGACCCTCTGCTTCTCGATAAGCTTGCGCTGGAGTCACTATAGCACGACAGATCCTGAAAGGCAAGGCTTGGAGAATTACCGATACGAAAAAACGCCTTCCCTTTGGGACTTGACCAGGGAAGGCGCGCTTGGGATTTCGAAGGGCTTCCGAAACAGAAGCGATTCAACGTCGCCAAAGGCTCAAGCTCAGAGCTCGCTACTCCATCCGAATTCGGTAATTCTCCTTGGTGGGGTTGTACTGGCCGGCCAAGTGGTCCAGCAGAGCCTGGAGGGTCATGGTACCCAGGTCGCCGTCGCGGCGATCTCGCACCGCCACCGTAGCGGTCTCCACTTCCCTATCGCCTAACACCACCATAAAGGGCACCTGTTCCAGCTGGGCGTCGCGGATCTTTTTGCCCAGCTTCTCGTCGCGGAAGTCCGTCTCCACGCGATAGCCCTGGTCCTGCAAAAGCTGGGTTATCTCCTGGGCGTAGGCCAGGTGACCGTCGCCAACGGGCAGCACTTTGACCTGCACCGGCGCCAGCCAGAAGGGGAAGGCTCCGGCGTAGTTCTCTATCAGGATACCCAGGAAACGCTCTAGGCTGCCCAATATGGTGCGATGAAGCATCACCGGCCGGTGCTCCTTGCCGTCGGGGCCGATGTAGTTCATGTCGAACTTCTCGGGCATGGTGAAGTCCAGCTGGATAGTGCCACACTGCCAAGTGCGGCCGATGCAGTCCTCCAGGTGGAAATCGATCTTGGGACCGTAGAAAGCGCCGTCGCCAGGGTTGAGCACGTAGGCCGTGCCTGTTTCCTCCAGGGTCTCCTGCAGAGCCCGCTCGGCGGTTTCCCAGAGCTCGTCAGAGCCCATGGAGTTCTCGGGACGGGTGGAGAGCTCCACGTGGTACTTGAAGCCAAAGACCTTAGAATAGACGTAGTCCTCCAGCTTCATGATCAGCTTCACTTCCTGCTTGATCTGCTGGGGCGTGCAGAAGTGGTGAGCGTCGTCCTGAGTGAAGCAACGGACCCGCATCAGGCCGTGAAGAGCTCCCGAAAGCTCGTGACGGTGCACCACCCCAAGCTCACCGGCGCGGATCGGCAGTTCCCGGTAGCTGTGCATGGAGTTTTTATAAACGATAATGCCACCGGGGCAGTTCATGGGCTTCACGGCGAAGGGAAACTCGTCGATCTCGGTAAAGTACATGTTGTCCCGATAGTGATCCCAGTGGCCCGATTGGACCCAAAGATCCCGGCTCAGGATCTGGGGCGTGCGAATTTCGGTGTAGCCGTTGAGGCTGTGGAGGTGCCGCCAAAAATCGATGAGCTGGTTCATCACTGCCATGCCCTTGGCGTGGAAGAAGGGGAACCCCGGCCCCTCGTTGTGGAGGCTGAACAGGTCCAGGTCCTTGCCGATCTTACGGTGATCCCGACGGCGGGCTTCCTCCATTCGCTGGATATAGCCCTCCAGCTCCTGCTGAGTGGCGAAGGCGGTGCCGTAGATCCGGGTCAGCATGATGTTCTTCTCGTCGCCACGCCAGTAGGCTCCAGCTAGGGACAACAGCTTAAAGTGCTTCAGCACCGAGGTGTTGGGAACGTGAGGCCCCCGGCAGAGGTCCACGTACTCATCCTGCCAATAGACGTTGACGAAGGGATCGGCGATCTCCGAGAGTAGCTCCAGCTTGTAGGGCTCCTGGCGCTGGGTAAAGAGGTCCACCGCCTCCTGATGGCTCAGGCGCTGACGACGCACCGGCAGGCCTCGCTTGACAATGCGCCGCATCTCCGCCTCGATTTGGGGCAGGTCGCTGTCGGAGATGGGAGCGAGGAACTGGATATCGTAGTAAAAGCCGTCTTTGATGGTGGGACCTATGGCCACGGTGGCGCCGGGATAGAGCCGACACACCGCCTGGGCCAGCAGATGGGCCGTGGAGTGGCGCAGGATGTCCAACCCCTCGGGCAGATCCTGGGTGACAGGCGCCACAGCGGCGTCCTGTTGGATCACCACGTCCAGGTCCATCTCTTGACCGTCCACGAAGGCCGCCAGGGCTCCCTTTTTAAGGTTCCATCGCTCCAGGATATCGCCAACCGCCAGGGCCTCGCTCTCCAAGACCTGGCCGTCGGGACCGGAATAACGGTATAGCATTTTCAGACCTCCTCACTGCATGACCTACCGAAAGGGCTTCTGCCTCCCAAGGCCCTCGGGCCTTAAACTTAAGGAGAGACCAGAAGCATTCAAAGCTTATCGCCCCACGCCGGTACTGCCGAAACCGCCGCTGCCCCGCTGGGTAGGAGTCAATTCCTCCTGCTCCTGCCATTGGACCCGGCACACCGGTGCCACTACCAGCTGGGCGATGCGATCGCCGGGGCGGATCTCCACAGCTTCAGGACCCAGGTTCTGGAGGATCACCTTAAGCTCGCCCCGGTAATCGGCGTCGATGGTTCCCGGGGCGTTGGGCATGGTGATGCCCTTGTGCAACGCCAGACCGCTGCGGGGCCGGACCTGGCCCTCGTAGCCTTCGGGAAGCTCGATTCGCAACCCTGTGGGGATCGCGGCGATCTGGCCGGGGACCAGCACCGCCCCTTCCGAGGCCCGAAGGTCCATGCCTGCCGATTGGGCAGTCTCGTAGGCCGGAAGGGCCATATCCTGGCGGTCCCGATGGACCTTCACGATCACCATGGCCTAGCGGAACTCCCGGCGGGGCCCCCGGCGGTCGCCGTCGCGACGCGGCCCTCGGTCCATCCGTCCGCCTCGGTCTCGTCCAGCTCCGTCGGCAGGAGGCAGGGCGGCGATCCTCTCCTCCCGCTGCTGCTCCTCGGCCACGTACTGGCGTAGCCCAGAGCTGTCGATCAGGGCGTCGTCCTTCAACAGCCGCCGCCGAGATAGGTTGATCCGGTTTTGGTCGTCGATCTCCTTGACCATCACCATCACCCTGTCGCCGGGCTGGAACACGTCCTCCACCTTGCCCACGTGGCGGGTGCTGATCTCGCTGACGTGGAGCAGTCCCTCTTTGCCGGGCAACACCTCCACGAAGGCGCCGAAGGCCATCAGCCGAGTCACCCGACCGTAAAAGGCCTCGCCGGCTTCCACTTCCCGGACGATGTCGGTGATCTTCCTGACAGCCAGATCCACCTGGTCCTGACCAAGGCCGGAGATGTAGACTCGACCGTCGTCTTCTACGCTGATCTTGGCGCCGCTTTCCTGAACAATGGCCCGGATCACCTTGCCGCCGGGGCCGATGACGTCGCGGATCTTCTCCACGTCGATGGTCATGGTGTAGATCCTGGGAGCGTTGGGCGACAGCTCTTTGGGCTCCGGGATCAGGGCTTCCATCTTGTCGAGGATCTCCATTCGGGCTCGGCGGGCCTGGCCCAGAGCGGTCTGTAGGATCTCTCGGGTGATGCCGCCGGCCTTGTTGTCCATCTGCAGGGCCGTGACACCGTCGCGGGTACCCGCCACCTTGAAGTCCATGTCGCCGTAGTGGTCCTCCAAGCCCTGGATATCGGTGAGGATCACCACGTCGTCGCCTTCCTTGATCAGCCCCATGGCGATGCCGGCCACGTGCTTGCTGATGGGGACACCGGCGGACATCATTGAAAGGCTACCGCCGCAGATCGAGGCCTGGGAGCTGGAACCGTTGGACTCCAGGATATCCGAGACCACACGGATCACGTAGGGGAACTGAGCCTCGTTGGGTATCACCGCCGACAGGGCCCGCTCGGCCAAGGCTCCGTGGCCGATCTCCCGCCGACCGGGACCCCGCATGGGCCGCACCTCACCCACCGAGTAGGGCGGGAAATTGTAGTGCAACAGAAAGCGTTTGTTGGGCTCGTTGAGCTTCAGGCCGTCCATGAGTTGGTCGTCCTCGCCCAGCATGCCCAGGGTGGTTACCGCCAGGGCCTGGGTCTCTCCGCGGGTAAACAGCGCCGAGCCGTGGACCTTGGGGAGCACGTCGATCTCGCAGGTCACCTGCCGGAGCTGGTCAGTGGCCCGTCCGTCGGCGCGGACCTTTTCCCGGGCCGTGATGGTGCGCATTTTCGTCTTGACCCAGTGCTCCACCTCTCCGGCTATATATCCTCCAGCGTCGGGATAGCGCTCCGAGAACTGGTTCAGCGCCTGATCGACGATGGCGGCGATGGCGGTGCCCCGGGACTTTTTGTCGTGGATCATCACCGCCTGGGCCACTGCGTCCTGGAGGTTGTCGGCGATCCAGCCGTCGATCTCGGCGATCTTTTCCGGCCTGGGCAGTTGGACCTTGGCCTTGCCAATGTCCTCCCTTATAGCCTTCTGGAACTCCACGATTTTCTTGATCTCCTCCTGGGCCATCTGGAGGGCGTCGATCAGCAGCTCCTCGGGGACCTCCTTGGCTCCGGCTTCCACCATGGTGATGCCATCGCTGTGGCCGGCCACCGTCAGGTCCAAGGTGCTTCGGGTCATCTCCTCTTCGGTGGGGTTGACCACCAGCTGGCCGTCGACGTAGCCCATGCGCACGGCCCCCACGGGACCGTTCCAGGGGATGTCAGAGATGGTCAGTGCTACCGAGGCGGCGTTGATGGCCAGAATATTGGGGGGATTGAGCTGGTCCACCGCCAGCACCGTGGCCACCACGTGGACATCGTGGCGCATCCAGTCCTCGAAGAGGGAGCGGATGGAGCGGTCGATAACCCTGGCGCTTAAAATAGCCGTCTGGGAGGGACGGCCCTCCCGCTTGATAAACCCGCCGGGGATCTTACCCGCGGAATAATAGCGTTCCTCGAAGTCCACCAACAGGGGGAAGAAATCCAGTCCAGGTCGGGGCTTATCGGTCATGCAGGTTGTGGTCAGGATCACCGTTTCGCCCTGTCGAGCCACCACGGCCGCGTTGGCCTGCTTGGCTACCTTGCCGGTCTCGAAGGAGATGGACTGATTACCCACCGTTAGTGTATAGGTCTTCTCCATTGACAAAAAGGCCTCCTTAAAAAATTTCGCTCCTTCTAGTGAATTGGAACAAGGATATCACAAAATACAACAAAAGCGAGAGCGGCCACGCCTCTCTCGCTTGAGAAAATGCCGAAGCGCCGGGATCAGTGACGCAGTCCCAGGCTCTCGATCAAGTTTTTATAGCGGTTGAAGTCCTTGTTCTTCAGATATCGCAACAGCTTCCGGCGCTTGCCCACCAGGGTCAGCAGGCCCTTTTTGGAGTGGAAGTCGTGGATGTGGATCTTCAGGTGCTCGGTGAGATCCCGAATCCGCTGGGTCAACACGGCGATCTGGACCTCCGGCGACCCGGTATCGCTGCCGTGGGTGCGGTAGTTCTCGATGATCTGGCTTTTCACTTCTTTGGCTAACATGGTTGTTCACCTCGGGAATGGAATCCTGGAAACCAAGAAAATCCGCTGGGGGACAATCCTAGTAACAGGTCGAGGCGATTCTAGCACCTTTACAAAGTTACCGCAATACGGCAAAGGCCGCGCCGGCGCCGCTCCACGCGCGGAACTCCTGGGGCAGAGCTAATCCTTAAAGGCCGCCAGCAGCTCCAGCACCTCGTCGATGTCTGCGGTGGTGTGGTCGGCGTTGATCTGGAAGCGGATCTCCTCGTCGCCCTGGGGCACCACCGGGAAGGTCATTCCCGTGGCCAAAACGCCTCGTTCCAGCAGATAGGCCACCATCTTCTTCGTCCGCGACGTGTCCCGAAGCACCAGCGGCGTCACTGGGTGGTCGCCGGGAATGGTCTCAAAGCCTAGACGCTGCAGCCCCTGCTCGAACTGGCGGGTTACAGCCCGGAGGTGGTCCAGCAACTCCACGCCCCGAGGACTGTCCAGGATCTCCAGGGCCTTCAACACTGCGCAGGCCTCGCCGGCGGAAATGGGATTGGAGTAGATGTACATAGGCGCCTGCTCTTTCAGGTAGGTAATAACCCCACGAGAGCAGACGGCATAGCCACCGTTGACGCCGTAGGCCTTGCCCAGGGTCCCGATCAGCAAATCGGCCCTGCCGCCGGTGACCTCCTCGGTGCCCCGTCCCGTGGCGCCGAAGGCGCCCACGCCGTGGGAGTCGTCCACCACCAGCAGAGCGTTCTCGGGGAAGCTGTCGTCGTAGTGCTTGATCAGGTCGCCCAGCTCCTTCAGTGGCGCGTGGTCGCCCCGCATGCTGAAGATGCCATCGGTGACCACCAGCAACCGCCGGGCGCCACTCTGGGCAGCCTCGTCCAGGCGGTCCTTCAGATCCTCCAGATCGTTGTGGCGATAGACCGACCGGCCTGCAGGCCTGGTCATGCGGATGCCGTTGATGATGCTGTTGTGGTTCAGCTCGTCGCTGATGACCCAGCTGTCCTTGCTGATCAGCGACGTCAACACGCCGCCCACGGTGACATAGGCGGAGCTGAAGATCATGGCGTCCTGGCGGCCATGGAAGGCCGCCAAGGTCTTTTCCAGCCGCCGGTGGGGCTCAAAGGTACCGCTGATGAACCGCACCGCCCCGGGGCCCACGCCGTAGCTCCGGGTCCCTTGCTCCTCGGCAGCCATGAGCTCCTCCTGCAACGACAGCCCCAGATAGGAGTTGGAGTTCATGCGGATAAATTCCTGCTCTCCCCTCCCCTTGAGGAGATAGCGGGGACCCTTGGTCCCTTCGGCGGCTTTGACGCCAACGATGATCTCCTCCTTACCCTTAAGGCGGCCTTCCTGTCTCAGCCGTTCCAAGTCGGTGGTCAGCACCGATTCCAACTTTTTCATGGTCTACGCCTCTTTTCTCAATTAAACCCCTTCGACAAGGGGGTCCTTCTGGAGCTTGGCCCGGAGGTGAAGGAGCATGTCCTCGGTCATGGACTCCAGGTCGAATCGGGGATTCCAGCCCCACTCCTCCCGGGCCGCACTGTCATCCAGCGAGTTGGGCCAACTCTCGGCGATAGCCTGGCGCACCGGATCGACCTGGTATTCCACGGTGAAGCCGGGAATCCGCTTGGCGATGGCCTGGGCCACCTCCTCGGGGACGAAGCTCATGGCGGTGACGTTGAAGCAACAGCGGTGGCGGAGCTTGGATGGATCGGCTTCCATCAGCTGGATCACGCCGTCCAGAGCGTCGGCCATGTACATCATGTCCATGTAGGTCCCCGGTGCGATGAAGCAACG
The DNA here is from genome assembly GCA_964499295.1 of uncultured Synergistaceae bacterium. Lineage (GTDB taxonomy): Bacteria > Synergistota > Synergistia > Synergistales > Dethiosulfovibrionaceae > CAZCKP01. Next base: position 13,027 of record CAZCKP010000008.1, read on the forward strand.
GTAGTGCCCTTTCCGGAGGGCCTCGTAGTAGATCTCCACGGCGTAGTCGGTGGTACCTCCGCCGGGCTCGGTGTCGTGGGAGATAAGCCCGGGAAAGCGTAGCCCCCGAGCGTCGACGCCCCATCGCTTATAATAGTACTGACAGAGCAGCTCGCCGGTGACTTTGGTGACGCCGTAGAGCGTCGTAGGCCTCTGAATGGTGTCCTGGGGCGTGCGGTCCTGGGGCGTTTCGGGGCCGAAGGCCGCGATAGAACTGGGAAAGAAGAAGCTACATCCCCGTTCTCGGGCCACCTCCAAGGCGTTGTAAAGGCCGTTGATGTTGACATCCCAGGCCAACTGGGGCGACCGCTCGCCCTTGGCCGAGAGAATCCCGGCAAGGTGCATAATCGTGTCGGCACCGTGGCTGGCCACCAGCTGGTCGTAGCGGATACCGTCTCGGGCGTCCAAAAGCTCGAAGGGACCGTCCTGAAGGACTTCAGCCTCGTCGGGCCTCAAGTCCGTGGCCAGCACCGCCTCGGTGCCGTATTGCTGCCGCAACCGGTGGACCAACTCGGTGCCGATCTGGCCTAGCGAGCCCACGACAATGATCCGTTTCACCGCCATCGCCTCCTTTTCTTCGGGTAAAATCCATGGAAGCTCTGATTTCATCATATCGGGCTTTCTGTTAGAATGTCAAAGCAATATACGGAGCCCCAGGAACGTATATTTTCCCGAAAAATCCTATAGAGAAGGGTATAATAGTCCCATGGCCAAGACCCTGACCGCATAGAGAGGCAGAGAGGAGTTTTCGAGATGACCCTGGAAGAACTGATGCCCCAGATCGACGGTGATCACGCCGCCTCTTATTACATCGCCGACGTGTTGAGGGAGGCCATCTACCGCGGCATTCTCCAGGAGGGAGAACAGCTCCGGCAGTCCCATTTAGCCGCCCAGATGGGCGTCAGCCCCATCCCTTTGCGGGAGGCGCTGAAACAGCTGGAAAGCGAGGGCTTGGTGGAGTTTCGGGGCCATCGCGGCGCCGTGGTGACGGGCCTCAGCCTCGAGGAGGCCCGGGAGATCTACGACATGCTGATCTGGCTGGAGACGGGGATGCTCCGGGTGGCCTTTGACTACATCTCCAAGACTCTGATCGCCAAGGAAGAACAACTGCTGGACCAGATGGAGCAGGAAGAAGACGGCGTCAAGTGGCGGGATATGAACGTCCAGTTCCATTCGGCGCTCTACGAGCCCGGGGATCGGCCCATGACGCTGGGCATCATCGACAAGCTGCGATGCCAAGTGGACCGCTATATCCGACTCCATCTCATGTCCATGCGCCAAGAATCCCAGCTCCAACATCGCCAGATCCTGGAGGCTGTTAAGGCCCAGGACCTGGAGGCCGCTGTGGCGGCCCTGTCGAACCATCTGGAAAACACCTCCAAGGACCTCCAGGCCTACATGAGAGATCGGGAGGGCCGCAGAAACCGCCGATCTACGGGGCCCTAGAGCCGTTGCGTCCTTAAAAAGACCATGATATACTGCGGAGGTTGTCGCATTTTCAATTATCTTTAAATTACTTAAAGGAGAATAGTAATGGACCCCGACCCGTCTGGTAATTTAGCCTTTCAATTTCTGCTGCTGATTTTCTTCACCTTTCTCAATGCCTTTTTCGCCGGTGCGGAAATGGCCGTGGTGTCCGTCAACAAGAAGCGCATCCGCGCTCTGGCTGACGAGGGCAACACCAAGGCCCGATTTATCCAGGGACTTTTCGAGGATTCCACCCGTTTCCTGTCGGCCATTCAAGTGGCCATCACCTTCGCGGGCTTTTACTCCAGCGCCTCGGCGGCCGCCGGAATCTCGCCGGTCTTCGCCCGATGGTTGGCGAGCCTAGGTGTCCCCTACAGCTCCGCTTTGGCTTACAACTCGGTGACGCTGGTGCTTATGTTCTTCAACCTGGTCTTTGGCGAGCTGGTGCCTAAGAGAATAGCTCTCCAAAAGGCCGAGGCCTTCTGCATGGTCACGGTGATGCCCATCCACTACCTCTCCATCGTCCTGGCGCCCTTTACCAAACTGCTGTCGATCTCCACCAAGGTGGTGTTGCGCCTGCTGGGGCTGCCCAGCGAGGACCAGGAGGAGGCCATCACCGCCGAAGAGATCAAGGCCCTGATGGAAGCGGGCCATCAAAGTGGCGTCTTCGACGAGGACAAGGTTGAAATGGTGGACTCGGCGCTATCCTTCGGCGAGAGGACTGCCCGCGAGGCCATGGTGCCCCGCCAAAAAGTCTTTATGTTGGACATCAACGAGTCCCTGGAGGAGATGCTCGACGAGATCCTCCAGAGCCGCCATTCCCGCATTCCCGTCTATCAGGACGAGTTCGACGACATCATCGGCATCCTCCACGTCAAAGACGTGATGATCGGCCTTCGCAGGGGCCAGCTTCAGGACGGCGACATCCGGTCGATGCTCCACAAGGCCTACTTCGTCCCGGAGATGAAGGACGCTGCCGATCTCTTCCGGGCCATGCAGAGCCGCCGGGAGCGGATGGCGGTGCTGGTAGACGAATACGGTGGCTTTTCCGGCATCGTAACCATCGAGGACCTGGTGGAAATGGTGATGGGCGACATCAGGGAGGAGTACGAAGACGCCGAGGCCGAAATCACCCCGCTGGGCGACGGCGATTTTCTGGTGGACGGCACCACGACCCTGACAGACCTCAACGAGGAGCTGGACCTCCGGCTGGAATCCGACGAGTGTGATACCCTGTCGGGCTATTTGATCGAGCAGCTGGGCTTCATCCCCCAGGACGAGGAGGCCGTGTCGGTGAGCCAGCAGGGCTATCTCTTCACAGCCAAGGAGATCCAGGGCCGCACCATCGCCAAAGTGCTGATGCACAAGCTGGAAGAAGAGCACGTCGAGGCCGAGGCCACTCCGGCCTAGACAGCGGGCTCTCGTAAGAATCCTAGGGATCCAGCGAGACGACGATAAAACGAAACAAAAACGAAACCGCCCCGGAACCTTGAGAAAATCCCTCAGAGTTCCGGGGCGGTTTGTGGTGTTTGGGATCGACAGGACCCCGTCGAAGGGGCTTTCGGTCAAGATCGGAGCCAGTCCAGGGCGGTTTCGACTCGGCTGCCCAAGCTGTCTCCCAGATCCCGCATCTTCTGCTCGTACTCCAACAGCTGGGCCTTCAGCTCTCTGTGGCGGCGGTTGAAGTACTCCGAGAGCTTCTCGCCGCTGCCGATAACTCTGTGGCAGGGCAAAAACAGCGGCCAGGGATTGTCCCTCACCGCCTGGGCCACCATCTGTGCCGCCCGGGGGGAACCACAGAGGGCAGCAATTTCGCCGAAGGAGCGGGTCTCGCCCTGGCGTAGCACCTGGGAGAGCTGCTGGTAGACCTTGAAGAAAAAGGGGCCCAACCGCTTGGGAGTGCAGAGCGTCAAGTCATAGTCCTGGCCGCTCCAGAAGGCTTCCCAGGGTCGCTCGAGCCACTGGGGAAGGCGGCCTCGGGGCCGCACGTCGGTGTTGCGCACCGCCAGAAGGCCCTGATCGCACCACTCCAGCCACCATCTCCCCACTGGACCGTCGATGACGCAGGAACCCGAAGGAGCCAAAAGACAATGTCGAATCTCTATGGACACCTAAATCACTCCTTGTGCCGCCGCTACCACCAGAGGCGGGAGAGGATCAACGCCGTCCCCGCCAGGGTTACCCAAAGAGAATGGATCTCGCTACGCAGAAGCACCGAAGGGTCGTAGGGACCCTTCAGCCCCTTGAGAAATCCCCAGGACTTGGGGAAGAAGGCCCCCACGGCGGCCTTGTAGTCCCGATAGGCTTGGCCGAAGCGCTCCTCCAGAAAGGCCTCTTCGTGGGGCACGATCAGATAGCCGTAGAGCAGGGCAAAGGCCAGTAGGAACAGCAAAGCCATCGCAGGCCCCGACATCCAGGCCCAGCCCAATCCGATCAGGCCATTGGCCACGTAAAGGGGGTTGCGCACCACACTATAAGGCCCCCAGGTGGTCAGCCGGGCGGCCTTGACCTCTTCACCCCTGTATAGGGCAATACAGCCCACAGCCCAAAAGCGCAACAGCTGGCCCAGGACCACCAAGGCCACCCCGAGGACTGCTCGATCAGCCTGGGGCCGGGCCCAAAGTAGGATCACCGCGAAAAGAAGGGTCCACAGACCACCCCGATACTTAAAGGCCCCTTTACGGACCGCTGAAAGGTTCGTCACCACCGTCTTCAACTCCCTGCTCTCCTCCTGAGAGGATTTTCTCGGCCACGCCCCAGCCGATCATGCGGATCGCCACGATGGCCCCCATAAAAATCGCCAGATACTCCGTGAAAAACCGCCAGGCAATGGCCATGACTCCCGCCATATTCCAGGGCACCAAGAGAGTGAATAGAGCGGCGCCTCCACCTTCGGCCACTCCGCTACCGCCCGGCGTGGGCACGAAGTAGAGTATAAAGGTGAACAGCATCTGGGCCGATAGCGTAACCAGGTAGTTCACCGGCAATCCCACGGCGGCGATCAACAGTGGCAGCACCGAAAAGAGCACCAACAGATGGAGCACCGACAGAGCCGCCGCTAGCAGAAACTGGGGCATCCCTCGCCGCACCATCCGACGGACGTTGGCGGAATAGCTGTCCACCTCCTGGCCCAACCGGCGATACCATTTGATCACCGGCAGACCTTGAAAGCGCCGCAAGCCCCTGAGGACCATCATGGCCTTGCCGACCAACCGTTTGATCCACCGGGGTTTGACCACACTGAGGCCAAAGACGACCCAGACCAGGGCCGACAAAAGGACCACATAGAAGAAAATCCCCTTCACCAGCCGGTGGCCCTCCAGCAGTTCCGGCGCCAGAAAAAAGGCCGCCGGAGCGCCCAGACTTAGCAGGAAGGTGCTCATCAGTGTGCGGACCAGGGTGACGGCGACGCCCGATCCGATGGGAACCCCCGAGCGGTAAAGCACGTAGACCTGAAAGGGACCGCCGCCCACCTGCATAGGCGTGATGGCGCAGCCGAAGTAATGGAGCCAGGTCAACATCAAGCCCCGGAAAAAGGTGATCCTGTAGCCCATGGACCGGGCTAGGAGACAAAAGCGACCGGTGTCGCAGCCGTAGGCGCAGAGGATCGCCGCCAGGGCTAGGGCCAGATAGCTCTTCTGGGCCGCCAGCAACGTCGCCAGGGCCGACCGGTCAGCGCTGAAGCAGATCACCAGGGCGCTGACGCCCAGGGTCAGCAGCAGGAACAGGGCCAAGCCTTTCCTCATCGTCATGCCGTCACCTCCCGCTACGGAAAAGTGCGATAAAGCCTCACAAAGCCCTATTGTAGCATCTTTTGGCGCCGATGGCCCTCGGGAGGGGCTGTGATAAGATAGGAACATATCTCAATTAGAGCCAAAGAAAGAACCAGCGAAAGGACGACACCTCCATGACCGATCTGCCAGTCCATTCTCCCACAGCCGACGGCAATTATCCAGAGCAGAAGCCCCTGACGGTGGGCAAAAAAATCCGCCGCCTCGTCGGCAAGGCCATCTACGACTACGACATGATCTCCGCCAGCGACAAAATCGCCGTGGGCCTCTCAGGGGGCAAGGACAGCGTGCTTTTGCTGATAACCCTCAAGATGATCCAGCGCTGGAGCCCCATCGCCTACGAGATGGTGGCCTGCTCCGTCGACATGACCGGCGGAGGATGGGACACAGCGCCCATGAAAGAGCTCTGCCAAAAGCTCCAGGTGCCTTATCACGTGGTTACTCAGCCGATCGAGCAGATCATCCGCAGCCGCGACGAGCGGTCGCCCTGCAGTTTCTGCGCCAACATGCGCCGGGGCATCCTGAACTCCTACGCCCGTTCGCTGGGCTGCAACAAGCTGGCGCTGGGCCACAACCTAGACGACACCGTGGAGACCACCTTGATGAACCTACTGCGAGGCGGGAGGTTTCGGTGCTACCAGCCCAAGCTCTGGCAAGATAAAAGCGATATCTGGATCATCCGCCCCCTGATCTATCTGACGGAGCACCAAATCCGCGCGGAAATCCAGCGCCTAGGGCTACCTCTGCTGGACTACGTCTGCCCCTTCTCGGCCGAAACCGAGCGGTCCCGGACAAAAAAGCTGGTGGAGCTCCTGGGCAGCCAGATCCCCGACGTCAAATCGGCGGTGCTCCACGCCCTGGAAAACATCGATTCCAGCGAACGCTGGAAAAAGATACCTTCCTTCGCGCGTTTTCCTAACGCAGGCCGCCATCGCAGCGACCGGGAGCTCCGGGAGCTGCTTGAGCGGGAGTCCCAACGGTGTTGAACCTGAGGAACTGCCAGGTCTGTCCCAGGCGGTGCGGCGTCGACCGACTGGCCGGCGAGCTGGGATTCTGCCGGGCCGGTGCCGAGGTCCGACTGGGGCTGGTGTCGATTCACCGCTGGGAAGAGCCTTGCCTGACCGGCTCGGGCGGCGCCGGGACTGTCTTTTTCTCCCATTGCAACCTGGGTTGCGTCTACTGCCAGAACCACCAGATCAGCGACCAGGGCCAGGGCACTGACGTCTCCGTCCAGAGGTTAAGCGAGATCTTCCTGGAGCAACAACGCCGAGGCGCAGCCACCTTGGACCTGGTGACGCCCAGCCATTACCTCCCCCAGATCGTGGAAGCCCTGAGGGGAGCCAAGGCCCGGGGGCTATCCATTCCGGTGGTCTATAACACCGGCGGCTACGAGCTGGCCAGCTCACTGGAGGCCCTTCGAGGACTGGTGGACGTGTTCCTGCCCGATTTGAAGTACTTCGATGCCCTGGCGGCTCGGCGATACTCCGGGGCTCCTGACTATTTCCACCAGGCCTCCAGGGCCATCGAGAAGATGTTTCAGCTCGCCGGCCCCTTTCAGCTGAGCCCCCAGGGGCTGTTACAGCGGGGCCTGTTGGTGCGCCACCTGGTCCTACCGGGGCTCTATCGGGACAGCCTCAAGGTGCTGGACTATCTCTGGGACAGTTTCGGTCACCAAATCATGGTCAGCCTTATGAGCCAGTATACCCCGCTGGGAGGTGCAGCGGGCTACCCAGAGATCAACCGCAGAGTCACCACCTACGAATACCGCAAGGTAGTGGACTACGCCCTGAGTCTGGGTATGGTCCACTGCTATATCCAGCAGGGCGGCGCCGCCTCGGAGGACTTCGTCCCGGATTTCGACGGCTCCGGCGTGGCTGCCCAGAGGACAGCTCGGATCTGAGCAGATCTGATCAGATTCGAAAGACCAAACCGGGGCGGTCCTCCTGAGCCTTCACCGCCGCCAACCGATCCCGCCACAGCTGATTGCCACATAGGGCCAGGGCGTAGCGCTTGCCCTCCTCCACACCGGGCTGGTCGAAGGGATTGATCCCCAGGGCCAGCCCCGTCAAAGCCGTCAAGGTCTCCATAAAGTAGATCAAACCGCCCAGTGACCTCTCGTCCAGGGCTTCCAGGGCCAGGCCACAGAGGGGGCGCCCCCGAAGGCCCAGAGCCGTCATGGTGCCTCGCCTCTCGTGGTCCATGGCTCTGTCCAAGGGAATTCCCTGGAGATAGGCGGCCTCCTGCAGCGACGGCAACTCCGGGACTTGAAAGGCCTCTGGCGATAGGGCCTCCTGGTTCAGGAAGATATAGGCCTTGTCGTCGGGGCCGTCCATGTAGAGCTGCAACTGGGAGTGCTGGTCGATGGAACCCAGCACCGGCTGAGGCGTTAAGCCCAGCCCATCCTTACCCAGGCTCTCGCCCCAGAGCTGGGCGAACCAGTCGCCGACCCTTTTCAGCCGATCGCCGTAGGGCATGAAGACGGTGGTCCTCCGCCCCCTCTGGTGATGGGTCAAGGCCCAGGCCGCCATGGCCCAGGCGGGATTAGATTCCACCGAAGAAGCCCCCTCCAGGACCTCCTTCATGGCCGCCGCACCGGCCTTCAGCGCCCTTCCGTCGATGGCCAGCGCCCAGAGCAACGGCAACGACGCCGAGGACAGCACCGAATAGCGGCCCCCCACCGTCGGCGGCAGCGGCAGCCAGTGAATACCCTGTTCCACCCCGTAGCGCCGCAGCAGTCCCTGATCGGGATCAGTGACGGCAAAGATCCGCCGCTCCAGCTCAGTCTGGTCCACTGCCTGGGCCAGGCGATGCCGGAAGAACAGGAAGTTCCCCAAGGTCTCCAGGGTCCGGCCCGATTTGCTGACCACCACCAGAGCCGTCGAGGCCGGATCGACGGCGTCCCAGAGCTGGGCGTTCTTGAGACCGTCCAGGTTGTCGGCCACCAGCAGCGACGGGATGCCGGGGTGATCGTTCCAGGGATAGCGCCAGTCCATAAGGGCCGACGTCACCATCTGAGTCCCCAGGGCGGAACCTCCGATGCCTATGAGGATCAAAAAGCGGAACCGCCGAAGCTCGGCTCCCAGGGCCTCCATGGCATCGCTGGACTCTAGGGGGAGGAGCTGCCAGCCGTAACCGGCCAGGCCCTCCCGAGCCCCCCGCTCCAGCGTCGCCTGGGCCTCCCGGAGCTTGGGCTCCCACCGCAGCAACTCCCCCCGTTCAAGACCACAGTTCTTTAAGTCCACCTTCAGCAATTGGCCGGACCTCCTTATTGGTACTTGAAGAAACTTTTCTCGAAAGGCAACTTCTCTATTCTATCCAGAGCGATCCCCATCAAGCAAGGTCTCCCGCCCCTTTGGCGGTTTCGATCCCTGAGGCCCGCCCCTTAAATTAGGATCAAAAATATCACACCTTGAACTCTGGAAATTTCCCGATATTGGAGTATAATTTTAAGGGTGCTTGGCCTAGAGGAACTTTGTGCTACAATGCGCATAAGTGGCGCTGTCTCAAGCGTCACCATACCCAGCTAGAACCTTCGACGTTGACCACGGGGATGGGGGAAACGGCCGAAGGAAGTTGAAGTCTCTATTTCTATGTTAGGGGGAAAAGGTATGTTCAAGATCCTGTCAAAGCAGGCCCTCGCCGCCAACGAGTTCGACCTCTGGATCGAGGCGCCCCACATCGCGAAGAACGGCCGCGCTGGCCAGTTCGTGGTCCTTCGGCCCACCGAAAGGGGCGAGCGGATCCCGCTGACCCTGGCCGACTACGACCGCGAAAAGGGCCATGTCCGCATCCTCTTCCAGGTGGTGGGCAAAACCACGGCCGCTCTGAGCAAGCTGGAAGTGGGCGATTCCATCGCTGATATCCTGGGCCCTCTGGGCTCGCCCAGCGAGATCGAGAACCACGGCACCGTGATGATGGTGGGAGGTGGCGTGGGCATCGCCGCCCTCTATCCGATCCTGAAAGAGCTCAAACTGGCCGGGAACAAGGTCATCACCATCCTGGGCGGACGCACCGCCGAGCTGGTCATCATGAAGGAAGAGTGTAGCCAATACTCCGATGAGCTGATCATCACCACCGACGACGGCTCCGAGGGGATCAAGGGTGTGGTCACCACAGCCATGGACATGCTAGCCCAACGCGGCGAGAAGATCGACTACTGCTGGGCCATCGGTCCCACCATCATGATGAAGTTCGCCGCCTTGAAGGCCCAGGAGCTGAACATTCCTTGCTGGGTTTCGCTGAATCCCATCATGATCGACGGCACCGGCATGTGCGGCGGCTGCCGGGTCACCGTCAACGATCAGATTCGCTTTGCCTGCGTCGACGGTCCCGAATTCGACGGCTGGGGCGTGAACTGGGACGAATTCATGACCCGGATGCGCCAGTACAAGGACGAAGAGAAGATTTCCTACGAACTGTACAAGAGCGAGGTAGGTGAATAAGATGGCCATCTCTCCCAAGAAAACTCCCATTTCCGAACAGGATCCCAAGGTCCGGGCCCGCAACTTCGACGAAGTCTGCCTGGGCTACACCGAAGACGAGGCAGTAGCAGAGGCTCAGCGCTGCCTGAACTGTAAAAACCCGCCCTGTATGACCGGTTGCCCCGTGTCGATCCACATTCCCGAGTTCATCGACCACATCAAGAAACGGGACTTCGAGGCCGCCTGGACGGTGCTCAGCGCCTCCACGGCGCTGCCAGCGGTCGGCGGCCGGGTCTGCCCCCAGGAAAAGCAGTGCGAAGGTCCCGGCAGGGTGGGACGGATGGAAGAGAAGGCCACCGGAGAGAATTTCGAGCCCGTGGCCATCGGAAAACTGGAGCGCTTCGTCGCCGACTGGAAGGCCGCCCAGCCCTCCGCCCCTGTGGATCCAGTGCCCTACAACGGCAAGGGCAAGGTGGCCGTCATCGGTTCCGGCCCCTCCAGCCTCACCGTAGCGGGAGAGCTGATCAAAAAGGGCTATAAAGTCACCGTCTTCGAGGCCCTCCACGCCGCCGGCGGCGTGCTTATGTACGGCATTCCCGAGTTCCGTCTTCCCAAATCGGTAGTGCAGCGGGAGATCGACAACATCAAGGCCCTGGGCGTGGAGATCCAGCTGGACGTCATCGCCGGTCGTACCGTCACCATCGACGAGATCCGGGAAAACTTCGACGCCGTCTATATCGCCACCGGGGCGGGCACGCCCAACTTCGCCGGCGTCCCCGGTACCAACCTCAACGGCGTATTCTCGGCTAGCGAGTACCTGACCCGAATCAACCTGATGCACGCCTACGAGTTCCCCAAATATGACACCCCCACCAAGAAGTCCAAGCACGTGGTGGTGGTCGGCGGCGGCAACGTGGCCATGGACGCCGCCCGCTCGGCCCTGCGCCTGGGCGCCGAGACGGTGACCATCGTCTACCGCCGGTCCCTGGAGGAGCTGCCCGCCCGAGTGGAAGAATACCACCACGCCGTGGAAGAGGGCGTCAAGTTTGAGTTCCTCACCGCGCCGGTGGAATACCTGGGCTATCAGGGCGAAGACAAGAACCTGATGGGCACCCTGGTGGGGCTCAAGTGCCAGCGCATGGAGCTGGGCGAGCCCGACGCCTCGGGCCGCCGCCGTCCCCAGGTGATCCCCGGCAGCGAATTCACCATGGAGGCCGACACCATCATCGAGGCTATCGGCCAGAGCTCCAACAAGATCCTGCTCAACGCCTGGCCCAAACTGGAGACCAACAAGCGGGGCTACATCGTAGCCGACGAGGCCACCGGCGCTACCTCGGTGGAAGGCGTCTATGCCGGCGGCGACATCGTCACCGGCGCCGCCACGGTCATCCTGGCCATGGGCGCTGGCAAGGACGCTGCTAACGCCATCGATCAGTACCTGACCCAGAAGAGCAGCTAAGGGATCGGGGGATTTTCGCTCCAAGGGGGCCTGTCGCTCCCCTTGGAGCATTTTATTAGGAGGAAACGCCATGAGCTGTTACGGGGCTCCCCAGGGCAGTGCCAACGACGGATCACTGACCTGGCAGGCCTTTAGAGATAGGACGGTGGAGCTGGCACGAAAACGCAGCGACCAGCGGTTCGTCGACTACGTCCAGGGCGTCACCGACCGAGCCTGGGCCCACATCTTGGAGGAAAACTGCTTCACCCCCCAAGTGGCCGAGTCCCGGCTCTGGGGCTTTTACCGCAGCGACATCCTGGGAATTCGAGAATAACCGCGCTTAGAGGATTTCCGGCTCCGCCGGAGTCCTCTTTTTCGTCGATCGCAAAAGGGGGCGCTCACACCATCTTCTCCGATGTGGACGAACTTTAACCCCCGCAAATAGCATAAAGCCACGGGCCCTTGATGTATACGAATGGGTAGACGCCTGAACGCTTCGGCGCCTACCCTTATTTGTGCTGGCGGGAGCGTGTGCGAATCGAACGCACCTGGGACGACCAGCATCGCCCCACACACGGGTTTGAAGCCCGGGGTGACCACCAGGCCACATTCACCCCCGACGGGTCCATTATGACAGAGGTAGCCTTTCAGACCCGGCCGGCCCGGCGCAGCTCCTCGTAGGCCTGCTGGATGGCCTGGAACTTCTGGGTGGCCAGCCGGGCAAACTCGGGATCCTTGAGGTCCACAAAGCGATCAGGGTGGTACTTTTGGGCCAGGGCCCGGTAGCGGCTGCGGATCTCCGCCGACGAGGCAGTCCTGGGAAGTCCCAGCACTTCGTAAGGCGAAGCACCGCCCATAGAGCCGGAAAAGCTTCCGCCCTGGCCCTGGGAGCCGTAGGGACCCGAAGGCCCTCCTTGGCCGAAGGGCCCCCCAGGTCCGAAGAAATCCTGAAAGTTGCCACTCCAGGTCCAGGTGTGGTAGCCCCGTCTTCCCCGGCGGGTCAGGTCCGACAGCAGCGACCGCATCACCGTGGCCATCAGCAAAGGGACCAGCAGCAGCCGTAACAGCCTCAACAGCAGACCCATGGCCTTGCCTCGTCACCGATTCCGGCCGATCCGCTCCACCAGACCGGAGATCAGAGCGATCATCCGATCCGAGGCCCGCTCCATCTCCGCCAGTACCTCCTGGCTAGAGAGGCGGTTACCGCTGATGCCTGCGGCCATGTTGGCCACGCAGGAGATTCCGCAGACCCGGAGGCCCATGTGGTTGGCCACTATGACCTCGGGCACCGTGGACATGCCCACCAAGTCGGCCCCCATAGCCCGGGCCATGCGGATTTCCGCCGGCGTCTCGTAGGAGGGCCCTCCAAAGGCGATGTACACCCCTCGGCGGAGGGCGATCCCCGCCGCCTCGGCGGCCTTCACAGCCTGGTCCATTACCTCGGGGCTGTAGCCGTAGGTCATGTCAGGAAACCGAGGGCCCCAGGGGGCGTGGTTCTGGCCGGTCAGAGGGTTGGCCCCCATAAAATTAATGTGGTCCGAGATCAGCACTAAGTCCCCAGGCTGGAAGTCCTGGTTAATCCCGCCGGAAGCGTTGGTCACCACCAGGGTCTTGACGCCCCAACTGGCTAGTACCCGAATGGGAAAGGTCACCTGAGCCATGGAATAACCCTCGTAGCAGTGGACCCGGCCCTGGAGGGCCACCATAGCCACGCCACTGAGGGCTCCCCAGACCAGCCGACCGGCGTGTCCCGGCGCAGTGGAACGAGGCCAATGGGGTATGGCCTGGTAGGGGACGATGGTCTTCTCCTCGATGGCGTCGGCCAGCTTTCCCAGGCCAGAGCCCAAGACGACAGCCACCTGGGGCGGCTGGGGGATCTGTCCCTTAAGGTATTCCACGGCTTGGGCAACTTGATCTTGGTAAGTCATGTCGCCTTCCTCCTCAAAAAGGGCATAATAAAAAAGGCATAGCCTTGTCTAGAGAGCCCCCAGGGACTAGGCCCTAGGGTGGCAGCGGTCGTAAACGTCTCGGAGCTCCAGGTCGAAGTGGAGGTATTTCTCGGTGGTGGCGATGGAGCTGTGGCCCAAAAACTCCTGCAACGTCCTCAGGTCCATGCCCCGGCGCAGCAGATGGGTGGCGATGGAATGGCGTAACACGTGGGGATGGAGCCGGTAAGAAGCGATGCCGGCCTGGCGTCCCCGGCGCTGGATCATCCGCCACAGCTCTACCCTACTCCATCCCTCGCCCCGGAGGGACAGAAAGAGCCTTTTCTCCTGGCTGGATTTCCCCAGGAAGTCCTGGCGGGCCGCCAGGTAGTCCTCGATGGCCCGCCGTATCGAGCCTGTAAAAGGCACCAGCCGCTCCTTGGAGCCCTTGCCATAGACTCGCAGAACCCCTTCGTCGAGGTCCACCGATGTGGTCTGGAGCCCGCAAAGCTCCGAGGCCCGGAGGCCGCAGCCAGCCAGGATCTCCAGGGCAGCCCGATCCCGGCGGTCCCGGAAGTCGTCGTCCTGACAGGTATCGAAGATCCTTTGGATCTCCCCTTCCGTCAACAGCTGGGGCAGGGTCTTGGCCTTGTCGGGCAGGGTGGGAATCCAGACGTCTGGGGGCAACTCCCCTTCCAAGACCCGGAACTTCACCCAGGACCGCAGGGCTGACATGATCTGCTGAATCGAGGAGCCCTTTTTGCCCTGCCGTAAAAAGGCGATAAACTGGGCCGCCCGGGGCTGGAGGACCTCCAGGGGATCCCATTCCCTGGCAGCACAGAAGTCCCCCCAGGCCCGCAAGCCCCGGCCGTAGGCTTCGGCGGTATTGGGGCTGCAGCCCCGCTCCAAGAGCAAGTAGTCGCTAAAGGCCTTTAGCGAGCCCTCAAAGGACTGGTTCAACGGGACCCCTCCAATAAAAAATGGGCTGCCTCAATGGGGCAACCCAATCATATCACGCCGGGTTTTCAAAATCCCCGGTCATTTCCCCGAAGGCGAAAAAACTTCCCAAGGCGGCCAGGGTCTTGGCGTCCTGGGGCTCCTGGGATCTCAGAAGCTCCCGAGCCTGGTCGGGCGTGAGCCTCTCCAGGACGATGGACTCGTCAGCATCGGGATCCAGGGGATCCCAGTGGAGATCCCAGGCGCCGAAGAGATGGAGCCTTTCCTCGCAAAAACCCGGGCTGGTGTAGAGGCTGGGCATTTTTCGCCATTGCCGGGCGCTGTAGCCAGTTTCCTCCCTCAGCTCTCGCTGGGCCGACGCCAAGGGATCCTCGCCGGGCTCGATCAGCCCGGCAGGGATCTCCAAAAGCTCCGAGGCGATGGCGTAGCGAAACTGACGGACCAACAGGAACCGGCCCTGGTCATCCCGGGCCAGGATCCCCACGGCGTCACGGTGTTCCACCACTTCCCGACTGGTCCTGTGACCACTGGAGCTGAGCTCCACCTCGTCGACCCTGAGGTTCAGGATCTTGCCCTGATAGAGCCGTCGGGAGGCCAGGCAACGCTCCACAGTCAGGGCTATACCTCGGCCTCGGCGGCCAGGGCCATGCCCCTGTCAAAGGCAGCCAGGTTCATGGGCAAAAACTGAGGTTTTCTCTTGCCCAGCTTCTCCTCGATGACGTGCCGGGCCGCCTCCTTGGAGATGATGCC
>CAZCKP010000009.1:0-24995 GCA_964499295.1 uncultured Synergistaceae bacterium
CGCCAGCGTTCATCCTGAGCCAGGATCAAACTCTCCTGAAATTTTCGTCGTTCAAGAGCCCTTGCTTGCGCTGTCAATTTCTGCCCTATTCACTTTTCAAGGAACTCGCGCTCTGGCCTCGAGGCCTGGCGCGACGAGGGGTAATATAGCATAGATGGTTTCCCAGCGCAACCCCCTTTGACACTCCTGAGCTCCCCTTGGCGGGCGAGGGGCACCGACGGCTAAAGACACCCGCAAAGGGCGCTCTTTGAAAGGGTTACCCTTATGACGCCTTGGGGCAATTTTTTTCTATAAATACTCCCTAGGGCTCAGTGGATCGTCCTGGAGATCCTTCGCCGGGTCCCGAATGGTATAATATGGACTACTTGAAGAGACGAGGTCGTCGTTATGGTACGACCCTTGGGAGGTAACGATGGCATCCCGCGATTTTTCCCAATCTCGCCGAGAATGGCGCCCCTCCAACCAGGAGAAGCGCTCCGGCAGGAAGTCTTCTCGGAAGGTCTCCAAGAGATCCCCGCTGGTGCGCTCGTTGTTGCTCTTTTTCGCCTCGCTGCTACTGATCGCTATGGCGGCGGTGGCCGTAGGCGGCGCCTGGTTCATCAACGAGCTGGTGGAGACCCTTCCCACCGACCAGGAGATCCTGAGCTACAGGGCCAACGAGGCCAGCGTGGTTTACGATCGAAAAAACCGAGTCATCGCCGAGCTGTTCTTGGAGAACCGGCGGCCGGTGCAGCTGCCCGATGTCTCCCGCTGGATGGTGATGTCCATCCTAGCGGCCGAGGACTCAGCTTTTTACACCCACCACGGCATACGGTTTTTAGCGATCCTGCGCTCCCTGGCCTCGGGCGATGGTGGCAGCGGCGCCAGCACCATCACCCAACAGCTGGCGCGAAACCTCTTTTTGTCGTCGGAGAAGACCCTGATCCGCAAGGCCAAGGAGGCCATTCTGTCGCTGCGGATCGAAAAGCTCTACTCCAAGGACAAGATCCTGGAGACCTACCTCAACGCCATCTACTTCGGCCACGGGAGTTGGGGCATTGACTCGGCGTCGCGGAGCTACTTCGCCAAACCCGCCAAAACATTGTCCCTAGCCGAGGCTTCCACCTTGGCGGGGTTGGTGGCCTCGCCGGAGCGGTACTCGCCGATCCGCAATCCCGAGCTGTCCAAGCGACGCCAGGGCTACGTGCTGCGGCGATTGGTCCAGCTGGGATGGATCTCCCAGGAAGAGGCCGACAGCGCCGCCGCCGAGAAGCTGGTGCTGAACCAGCAGACGGTGAACAACCAGTTTCGGCTCACCCAAGCTCCCTACTTCGTGAGTCACATCCTCTTTAAAGAGCTTTTGCCAGTCTACGGCAGCGATCGGGTCTACAAGGGAGGCATGCGGATCATGACCACCCTGGACCTGGACCTGCAAAAGGCGGCTGAGAGGGCAATGGCGGAGCTGAAAAGCGAGGGGGCCTTGGTAGCCATGGACCCCGAGTCCGGCGAGGTGCTGGCCCTGGTAGGCGGCAAGAACTTCGACCAGTCCAAGTTCAACCGGGCCACCCAGGCCTATCGGCAGCCCGGTTCGGCCTTTAAGCCCATCGTCTACATGACGGCCCTGGAGGCGGGGTATCTGCCCAACGATCACATCATGGACCGGGAGATCACCTTGAGGGTGCCCAACTCTCCCACGCCGATTTGGAGTCCCCAGAACTTCTCCCAGCGCTACGCCGGCGAGGAGACCCTGTTGGAGGCGTTGAACCACTCCCACAACACCCCGGTAGTCCGGCTGACCTGTCTGCTGGGGGTGTCGCCGATTATCGACATGGCTCGACGGCTGGGGGTCACGTCGCCTCACCTCAAGCCAGCTCTTTCCATCGGCTTGGGGGTGGCCAGCGTCACGCCGCTGGAGATGGCCACGGTGTACTCAGTATTCGCCAACGGCGGCGCCAAGGTCACGCCGTCCTTCGTCAGGGAGATCCGCAGCAACGAGGGCACGGTGTTATTCTCGGCAACCCAGTCCCAGACCTCGGCGGTGGAATCCCAGTACGCCCTGATAGGCCGGTCCATGCTGATGGACGTGGTCCGTACCGGCACGGGACGCCGGGCCAGGATCCCAGGCTATGAGGTCTTCGGCAAGACGGGATCCACCAACGATCACAGCGACGCCTGGTTTGCCGGCGGCGTGCCTGGCCTGGTGACGGTGCTCTACGCCGGCAACGATAACTATGCCACCCTGGGTAACCGCGCCACTGGTGCCGTAGTGGCCTTGCCGGTCTGGACGGCCTTCATGAAAGAGGCCGTAGAGATCCTGGGGACGCCGACCCAGTTCCCGGCGTTGCCGCCCTCGCTGGTGGAGACTCAAATTTGCCTGAAAAGCGGCTATCCCGCCGTGGCAAGCTGCGAAACCTCCACGGTGGCCTTGCCACAGGACCGGCTGCCTTCCCAGTCCTGTCCACTCCATGACACCTCGGACTCCAGCTCCGTAGCCGACGCCAACGCTCCCCGGCTGTTGCTGCTGTTGCCCCAAGACGAGGAATGGATGCCCCATCAGCAGGCGCCGCAACAGCTCCCCCTGCCGGTGTTGCCGGTGCTTCCCGAGATCCAACCTCCTGCCCCCATGGAGGACATCCCTGTGGAGCTGCCCAGGCCCAACCAGGAGCTGTCGTTGAACGAGCGCTACGAAGCGCTGTTGCGCCACTACAACCTGAGGCCTCCCGCCCCGGAGGAGGATACCTCCCAGGATAACCTGCCGGAGCCTTGAGTTTCACCAGGTGAGAAGACACAAAAGAGCAGCGAGGCCACGATCGGGCCGCGCTGCTCTTTTGTTTGGGCTCTCGTTTTTCGTCCTTTCACCTAGTCTAGTGGGCATTCAGGTTCAAGTCGCTGAGGATGATCTGGGCCAGCTCTTCCATGGGGCGACTGGTGCTCTCGTAGATCCGGCAATGGAGGCGCTCCATCAGTTGGCGAGCCTGGGCGAGCTCTGACTCTATCCGTTCCAGGCTGGCGTAGGACGATCGGGAGGGGTCTAGGCCCATCTGGATCAGTCGCTCGCTGCGGATCTCCTGGAGCCGCTGGGGTGAGATCAGCAATCCCACTCGGCGCCGCTCCGGCACTTCCCATATGTGATCGTCCGGCGCTACGCCGGGCAACAGAGGGACGTTGGCCACGGCGTAGCCCTTCAGGGCCAGGAACATAGAAAGGGGCGTCTTGCCCGACCGGGAGACGCCGAAGATCACCACGTCGGCCTGGGGCGCCAGATGGGGCTGCTTGCCGTCGTCGCAGTTGATGGTGAACTCGATGGCTTTGACCCGACGCTGATAGCGCTGGTCCATCTGGCGAATCGCGCCGGGGCGCTCCTGGGGCATCAAGCCGGTGATAGAGGCCAGAGCCTCCACTACCGGCGCCATGAGATGGACCACCTGCAACCGGCCTCGAGCCGCGGCGGTCAAGGCTTCGCGAACGCTGTCGCAGACCAGGGTTGTCACCATCAGATGGCCCTGGCGATCGGCGAATTCGGCCACGATCTCCCGGGCCTGGTCGGCGTCGGTCACCGAGCGATAGCGCTGGAATTCCACCTCCAGACCATCGAACTGAGCCAGGGCGGCCTTCAGCATAGATTCGGCGGTCTCGCCGGTAGAGTCGGAGACAATGGCCACCCGGAGGGGCATGGCTTCCTCCTTTCTCGGCCCTTTGGGCCTTCTTCGTCCTTTATCTTGGGCCTTTCTCAGCCTTTGGCCTTGCTCAGATCACCGACCCTCATGAAAAGGGCGTTACAGCGCGTGAGCAGGGCCAGCCGGTTGGCCCGCACCGCCGGGTCTTGGTCCATAACCATGACGCCGTCGAAGAAGGCCGTCACCGCCGGCGAAAGGCCCGCCAACAGGTTCATCAACTCGTTCCAGTCTTGCCGGGCCATGACGGCGCCCAAGGCTTCGTCGGTGCGGTTCATGGCCTCCAACAACTCCGTCTCGGCCTCTTTGATCAGGAAATCCTGGGAGGGCGCCGGGGCGATGGTACTGGCGTCAGCCTTGGCTAGGATGTTTTTGACCCGGACGGCAGCCATCACTAAGTCGGCGAACCACTGCTGGTTTTGGACCTTGGTCAGAGCCTCCACTAGCCTGAGGGCCTGGAGAGGACGGCTGCCGGTTACGGAGAGGGCCAGCTCCACCAGATTGTGGCTGTAGCCCCGCTCCTTCAACTGGATCAGGCTGCGCTGGCCGATGAAGTCGGCCAAGTCCCGACTGGTAGCTTCGTCCAGCTCCAGGTCGTCAGCAATGGAGCCGATGACGGCATCCAGGTCCAGGTCCAGCTCCATGCCCCAGAGGATCTCGTTGACGCAGCGGATGGCCCGCCGCAGGCCGTAGGGGTCCTGGGATCCCGTGGGTTGGAGACCGATTTTATAGGCGCTGACGATGTTGAAGAGCCGCTCGGCCAGGCCCACTACGGCGCCCAGGATATGGCTGGGCAGCTTGTCGCCAGCGAAGCGGGGCAGATACTGGTCCTCCAGGGCCTGGGCCACCAGAGGATCCTCTCCATCCTTCAGGGCGTAGGCCCGGCCCATGACGCCCTGGAGCTCGGGGAACTCGCAGACCATAGCGGTAACTAGATCGGCCTTGGAGAGATAGGCCGCTCGCTCGGCCAAGGCCGTCTGATCCTGGAGCCCCAGGTTCTGGCAGATGACCCTGGAGAACTTCATCGTCCAGGTGATCTTATCGTAGACCGAGCCTAACTTCTCCTGGTAGACTACCTTTTTCAGCGATTCCACCCGACTGGACAGGGGGCGCTTCAGGTCCTCCTGCCAGAAAAATCGCGCGTCCTCCAGCCGTGCCCTCAGGACCCGCTGGTTGCCCTCTCGGATCAGATCCATGTTGACGGCCCGATTGTTGCTGACTCCTACAAAATAGGGCATCAGGCTGCCGTTGTGGTCCTTGACGGCGAAGTACTTTTGATTGTCCTTCATGGAGGTGATCAGTACCTCCTGGGGAATCTCCAGGTACTTTTTATCGAAGGAGCCGTAAAAGACCACGGGATTTTCCACCAGATAGAGGTTTTCCTCCACCAAATCGGGATCCAGCTCCACGGTCCCTCCCAGATCCTTTTCCAGGTCTTTGATGGAGGCCACCATAGTCTCCTGGCGCTTCCGCTGGTCCACGATGACACCCTGGTCGTACATGGCCGCCATGTACTGATCGGCGCCTCGGATCTCGACGTGGCGGGCCCCCATGAACCGGTGGCCCCGACTGATCCGGCCACTTTCCAGGCCGTTGAAGTGGAAAGGGACCACGTCGTCGCCTAAAAGGCATAGGATCCAGCGGATGGGCCGGGCAAAGCGAACCGTCGGATCGTTCCAGAACATGTTCTTGGGGAACACCAGGCTGGAGATAAGGCGCTTCATGATCTCCGGCAGCAGGGCGGCCACGGGCTGGCCCTTTTGGCAGATCACGGCGAAGGCGTAGTCCACGCCGTTGACGGTGCGCATCTCCAGGTTCTCCACGGCTACGGCCTTGCTCCTGGCAAAGCCCTCGGCAGCTTTGGTGGGGAACCCGGTGGCGTCAAAGGAGGCCTGCCATGTTGGTCCTTTGTAGGCCTCTTCCAGGTCCTGCTGGCGCTCCTCCAGACCGTGGACTGACAGCACCAGACGCCGCGGCGTGGCCATGGTCTCCATGGAGCCGTGGCCGATGCGTTCCTTTTTAAATTCCTCCTTGGCTCGGTCGTAGAGGTCCTCCTGGGCCTTACTGAGAAAGCGGGAGGGGATCTCCTCGGTGCCGATTTCCAGGATCAAATTTTTAGTCATGATCGCCCCTCCTAACCCTTGATCAGCGGATAGCCCATCTGGTTGCGCTGCTTCTGGTAGCCGGCGCAGCACAGCGACGCCAGAGTGCGGATCCTGGAGATGTAGCCAGTGCGCTGGGTCACGCTGATGGCCCCACGTGCGTCCAGCAAGTTAAAGCTGTGGGAGCACTTGAGGGCGCAGTCCCAGGCCGGCAGGACCAGGCCCCGATCGACCAGGCGGCGGCACTCCT
The DNA here is from genome assembly GCA_964499295.1 of uncultured Synergistaceae bacterium. GTDB lineage: Bacteria > Synergistota > Synergistia > Synergistales > Dethiosulfovibrionaceae > CAZCKP01. The sequence goes on from CAZCKP010000009.1 coordinate 6,006, forward strand.
GCTCATACATGGAAAAGACCTGGGAGAGCATGTCCACGTCGGCCTCCTGGAAGTTATAGGTCGATTGCTCCACCTCGTTTTGGTGGTGCACGTCGCCGTAGGTCAATTGGTCATTCCATTTGAGATCGTAGACGCTGTCCACCTTCTGGACGAACATGGCAATGCGCTCGATGCCGTAGGTCAGCTCCGCCGGAACCGAGACCATGTCGACGCCGCCCACCTGCTGGAAGTAGGTGAACTGAGTCACCTCCATGCCGTCGAGCCAGACCTCCCATCCCAGACCCCAGGCGCCTATGGCTGCCGATTCCCAGTCGTCCTCGACGAAGCGGATGTCGTGCTCCCGGGGATCGATACCCAGGGCGGCCAGACTGCCCAGGTAGAGGTCCTGGACGTTTTCCGGAGCTGGCTTGAGGATCACCTGATACTGGTAATAGTGCTGCAGCCGGTTGGGATTCTCGCCGTAACGGCCGTCGGCGGGACGCCTGGAGGGCTCCACGTAGGCCACCTTCCAGGGCTCGGGACCGATCACCCGCAGAGCCGTGGCAGGGTTCATGGTGCCGGCCCCCACCTCTACGTCGTAGGGCTGTTGGATCACACAGCCCTGGTCGGCCCAGTAGCGCTCTAACCTAAAAACGATGTCCTGAAAATTCATCCTTACGATCCTCCCAACTTGCCGCTTTTTGCTTTTTGCCTTTTCACAGGCTAAGACCCCTGTAGGCTCTGGCTCCCGGGTATTTAACGATAGGTTTCCAGGGTTTTCAACAGCCACTTCGATAGGTTTTTACACTGCCCCCTCAGGGAATCGCCAGAGGTCGGCAGAAAACGCGGGGCCATCACGTAGGGCGCCACCTGGTCCAGGTCCAAGGCCTCGGCGCCCTCGCCGGCGCAGCCAGAGCACAGCAACGCCCCGTCGTAAAACCATCCCCGGTCCTGGAGGAGTCTGCCACAGCTGCCGCAGGCCGACAGATCGGGAGCGCTGCCCCAGCTCAAAAGCCACCGCCATAGGAACCGGGCCTGGACCGCCTCAGCGTCGAAGCGGTCCTGGAGGGCCTTCATGGCCCAGTAAAACAGCGCCAACACGTCGTCGCAACGTTCCCGTTCCAGCAGGAAACGGTGGAGCCACTTGGCCCAACGCAGCGCCGTCATCATCGTCGGGCCCTGGCGCAGCGTCCAGAAGTCCTCCTTTACCTCGGCCTCTTTCATGTACACCCCCTTGGGCGATTGGTAGAGCTGGAAGGTCCCCCAGACCAGGGGCTCCGTGGCGCCGCCGAAGCGGAGGCTTCCCCTGGCCGCGCCGGGAAGCCGCGCCCACAGGGGGCCGATCCCCTTGAGAAATAGCCTCAGAGAAAGGCTCCCCTCCGGGGAAAGCTGCCGCAGCAACACCACTCCGGTGGCCTTGAGGAAGCGCTGAGGCGCCGGGTCGGGAAAGGCTATTCCCCGTAGCCTAATTTCTTCAGTTCCCGTTCGGAATCTCTCCATCCCTTGTTGATTTTAACCCAGAGGTCCAGGAAGACCTTGAAGCCTGTCAGCTCCTCCAGAGTCTGACGGGCGGCGGCTCCCAGAGCCTTGATCTTCTCGCCTTTATTACCCAGGACTATGGCCTTTTGGCCCTGGCGCTCTACGTAGATCGTCGCCCGGATGAACAGGTCCTTGCGCTGGGGGAACTCCGCCGGGGACTTATACTCCTCCACTTCCACAGCCACACTGTGAGGCACTTCCTGTTCCGTCAGCTCCATCAGTTTCTCCCGGATGACCTCCTGGGCGATGAAACGTTCGGTGCGGTCGGTGATGACGTCGTCGGGGTAGAGAGGCGGCGCCACCGGCATCCGCTGGACCACCTGATCCAGCAGCTTTTGGCGGTTGATCCCCTCTCGGGCCGAGACGGGGAGGGCCTCTTCCAGAAGTAAGGCTTTCTGAAAACCGTCGATGACCGCCAAAATCTTGGACCTAGAGCCAGGCAGATCTACCTTGTTGATCACCAGCAACACCGGCGTTTTGGTCTCCTTCAGAAGCCTGATGATCCGGCTGTTCTCGGTCTGGTCGGGCCGGTCGTCGATGGTCACCACGTAGAGGATCAGGTCCGCTTCGTCGAGCATCGACAGGGCCCGATCCACCAGGCGACGGCCCAGCTTGTGAATGGGCCTGTGGATGCCCGGGGTGTCCACGAAAAGGACCTGGCTATTGTCGCCGTTCCACACCCCCAGGATGTTGTCCCGGGTGGTCTGGGGCTTGGCGGTGACGATAGAAAGCTTGTAGTCCAGCAGGGCGTTCATCAGCGACGATTTGCCCACGTTGGGGCGGCCAATCACCGCCGCCACGCCGGAACGAAAGGGAGCTGTCTCCATCAGGGGGCCTCCTCCTGGTTCCGGCGAAGCACCACTTCGGTAATCCGGTGATCGCCCACTCCCGAGACCAGGAAGGTCCAAGGTCCGTCCTGGATCCGATCGCCCTGTTGGGGAAAATTACCGAATAGGTCCAACAGATATCCTCCTAGGGAGTCCACTTCCTCGGAGTGAAAGTCGCTGCCGGTGGCCTCGTTGACGTCCTCCAGGGGCAACCCAGCCTGGATCCTCCAACAGTGATCCGACAGTCTTTCCACCTCGGGCTCCTCCTGGTCGTACTCGTCCTGGATCTCGCCGACGATCTCCTCCAGCAGGTCCTCCAGGGTGATGATCCCAGCGGTGCCGCCGTACTCGTCCACGGCGATGGCCATGTGGATCTGCCGGGTCTGCATGGTCTTGAAGAGGTCGGAGATCCTCATGGAGTCGGGGACAAACAGAGGCTCCCGAAGCAGCTTCGACAACGAAGGCGAGGCCTGACGGGCCAGATGGGGCAACAGATCCTTCACGTAGAGGACGCCGACGATGGCATCGGCATTGTCCTGGTAGACAGGTATTCGGGAATGGCCATGACGCTGCAGCTCGGCGATCACTTCCTCCATGGAGGCCGAGAGCTCCAGCATATCCATGTCCCGCCGGGGCACCATGATCTCCGACACCCGGGTCTCCTCGAAGAGGATGACGCTGCGGATCATCTTCCGCTCGGTCTCCTCCAGATCTCCCGAGCCCTGTTCGTCCTCGAGAAGCCGTTGGATCTCCTGACGGGTGACCGATGGGCCCTCCAACTCCAGAGAGGCGGGAGCAAGGGCCATCAGGAGAGCCGTCAAGGGCGTCAAGAGCCAAGCCCAGCCCCGCAGAAAGGGCAACGCCAGGGCCACGGCATCATCGACCTTGTTCAGCAACAGCCGAGGGATCACTGTGCCGGCCATCACCACCAACGCCGCGGCCAGGGCCCAGCCCCCGACGGCACCCCAGGGCCCCAAAAGCCTCCAGCCCATCATACCCAGAGCCAGAACGGCGGCGGCATTCAGCAGAGCCTGGGCCATCGCCGAGGCCAGAGCCAGCTGGGCCCAGTGGTCCAGGGCCCATTGGGCCAGATGTCCCTGGGCCTCAGACTGTTCCGCCAGATCCTGAAGGCCCGCCCGGCCCAGGGACTTCAGCGCCACCAAGGCCGAAGCGACCAGAGCCGCCAGGGTCAGAGCCAGGGCGGCGACGCCCACAAATCCTGGGGCCATCATTCCAACCCCTCCGGGGCCTCTTGGGCGATCTCCTCCAGCAACCGCTGGCGATAACGCTGCTGGACCGCCCACATTTTCTCCTCCTCCTCGGGGGTGCCATGGTCCCAGGCCAGCAGATGGAGCAGGCCGTGGATCAGCACCAGAGCCAGCTGGCTCAGAGGGCTACAGCCCTCGGCTCGGGCCTGCTCATCCAGCACGCTGGGGCAGATAACCACATCGCCCAGGGGCAACGTCGTCATGGAGCTGTCGGGCTCGAAGGTCCCCTGGGGAGTCTCCCAGAGGGGGAAGGACAGCACATCGGTGGGGTGAGGCTCCTGGCGGTATTGGCCATTGAGCTCCGCCATGGCCTTGGGGTCCAAAAAGGTCACCGAAAGCTGGACCGATTGGTAATCCCGCCACCGGGACCAGACCTGATCCAGGAGCTCGCCGGCCACCGCCTGGGCCGCCGGAAGGTGGCGTTCTAACAATCGAGGGAGCTCGTCCCTTTCCTGGCTGGACAAGACGATCTGTAGGGGCATGACTGGGCCTCTTATCCTTTCTCCACTTGGGTCTCCCCTTCGGAGCTCTTGGACGGGGAGGATGCCAGGGGTTTGATATCCCTGGTGTGGTACATAGAACGCAGGGTAGTGCACATGGATTCCTTGATCTCCGACAGATCTCTGAGGCTGAAGGGCACGTCATCGAACTGGCCAGCGTTGATCTTGGACTGGACCACGCTGTCCACCAACCGCTGGATGTCGGCAACGCCCTTGAAGCTGCGGCCTTCGGCCCGGGCGGCGGCCTCCACGGAGTCGGCGATCATCAACAGCCCCGTCTCCCGGCTTTGGGGCTTGGGGCCGGGGTAGCAAAACTGGCTTTCCAGGGGGTTCAAGCCTGCCTGAAGGGCCTTTCGGTAGAAGTAGGAAAGGCAGGTGGTGCCGTGGTGCTCGGCGATGAAGTTCTTGATCTGGGTGGGCAAGCGGTACTGGTCGGCCAACTCCAGGCCGTCTTTGACGTGGGCCAGGATGATCAGGGCCGACATGGTAGGCGACAGCTTGTCGTGACTGTTAACTCCGGTCAGCTGGTTTTCCACGAAGCTCTGGGGCCGCTTCAGCTTTCCGATGTCGTGAAAACAGGCCCCAGCCCGCAGGAGCATGGGGTTAAGGCCCAACCGCTCAGCCGCGGCTTCGGCCAAATTGCCCACCATTTGGACGTGGTGATAGGTGCCCGGCGCCTCCACCTGCAGGCGCTTTAACAGGGGGTAGCTGGGGTGGGTCAACTCCACGAGCTGCAGCGGCGAGACAATGTCGAAGACCATCTCCAGCAGAGGCATACCCACGATCACCGCCACGGCCAGGATCAGGCAGCTCAGCAACATGGCCACCAGGCTGGTCCAGGGGAACTGGCTTCTGAAGCCCCATCGGATCAGCGCCGAAAGGGCCACCATGGACAGCCCCAGCATCACCACGCTCCACCAGATCCGAGAGCGGCTGTTGCACCGTTGGAACAGCGACATCCCCATCAAAGCGGCCAAACAGCCCGACAGGGCGCTGATGGCCAGCGACGACGTGGCGTATCCCCAGGTGATGATGGCCCCGCTGAAGGACAGGGCCAGGATGAAATGGAAGGCTATCAGCTCCGGCAAAGTCAAATAGGCCACGGCGGCCAGGGGCAACACGCCCATGCCCGGAGCGCCGTAGTAGAGGGTTCCCAGTTGGAGCAACCAGCCCAGACAGAGCAAAAAGAAAAGATACCGCCCGTGACCCTGGTGCCACCCCTGGGCTATCAGAGGATGGTACACCGTCTTTTGGATCCAAACCATCGCCACTAAGCCTGTGACCGCAGCGAAACAGAGGATACCCAGGGGAAAGCGCCCCTCGGGATAGCCCTCTTCCTTCAGGATCTTGGCGATCTGGGGGGTGACTATCTCTCCCCGGTCCAGGATCCTCTCGCCGGCGTAGATCACCTTACGCAGCGGTGCCAGATCCGCCGCCGCCATGGCCCGGATCCGCTGGGTTATCTCGGCGTCGACCATCTCGGTACTCTCGGTCAGGGCCAGCAGAAGCTGAAAGGCCAGATTCGCCGCGGCGGGGTCCGGTTCCAGCAGCTCGATGCGGCTCCAGATTAGCTCGTCCTTTTGCTCCGGCGTCAACGACAGCGACCGGGACAGGTCCTCCTGGATGGCCTGGACCGTCGAGAGCAGCTCCTCACGCCGGTTCAGCGGCATTTGGTCCAACAGCTGCCGCAACTGAGGATCCAACAGCTGGTCCTCCAGAGGCGAGTTCAACAAGACGTTGTAGGCCTCTTGAAAGCCCCAGGGCGACGAGGCCTTGCCGCGGACCAACACGCCCAGGATGTTCTGCTGGACCTGGTCCCGCATCTTGGCTGTGCCGTCGTGGTCAGTGTAGACCAGATCGTTTTGGGCGAAGTAGGCCACCTTGGCCGGCTGGCCGGTGACGAACGACGCCGGGGCGTCGATGAGATACCATCGCAGGACCACGATCACCATCGCCGCCAAGGCGACGCCGAATCGCGGCAGAGCCCTTTGAACCCGGGAACCGTCTCGGCCCAGGATCATCCGCCGTAGATTCAGGAGAACCTTAGTTTTTTGTCTCGCCATGGTCACGCCTCGGTATTTTCCCGTTGATAACGCTCGTAGGCCGCCACCACCTTCTGGACGATTTCGTGGCGGACTACGTCGGCCCTTTGGAGCTGGACGAAGGCGATGCCTTCGATGCCCTGGAGAATATCCTGGATGACCCGCAGCCCCGACTGCTTGCCGTTGGGCAAGTCCACCTGGGTCAAATCTCCGGTGACCACCGCTCGGGAACCGAAGCCCAGGCGGGTGAGAAACATCTTCATCTGTTCCGGCGTGGTGTTCTGGGCTTCGTCCAGGATGATAAAACTATCGTTGAGGGTCCGTCCCCGCATATAGGCCAGAGGAGCGATCTCGATAACGTTGCGCTCCACATAGCGGCCGAATTTCTCCGGCGACAGCAGGTCGAAAAAGGCGTCGTAAAGCGGCCGCAGGTAGGGCTCCACCTTCTCGCGGAGGTCCCCTGGGAGAAAGCCCAAGCTCTCGCCGGCTTCCACCGCCGGACGGACCAGGACGATACGGCTCACCGCGCCGGATTTGAGCTGCTTCACCGCCTCGCAGACGGCCAAGTAGGTCTTGCCCGTCCCGGCAGGGCCGATACCGAAGACGATGATGTTCTCGGCGATGGCCTTCATGTAGGCCCTCTGACCCGCCGTCTTGGGCCGCACCGGCTTACCCCGAAAAGTGAGGCAGATCAGGTCGCTCTGGAAGGACCCGAGATCGACCTTGCCGCCGGACTCCAGGCTATCCAGAGCCGCCCGAAGTTCGGTCCCGTCGATGGCGTGGCCCTCCAGGGCCGCCTGGCGCATCTGGGTCAACAGTCGATGGGCCTGGGCCACCCTGTCGGGATTGTCGCCCTGGATCGTCACAGCGCCGCCCCGTTGGACCACCGTCACGGCTAGGCGGGACTCGATGGCGGCCAGGTTCGAATCGTTTTGACCGGTGATCCGCAACAGCGCCGGCCCTTCAGGGCAGTCCAAACGGAGCTGGTGAAGCTCGGAAAAGTTCTGACCTATGGCCAAGTCCCCCTTCTCTCCCCCACTCCAGGCCTCGTCGGGGATTAGGGCCCTTCGAGGGAGGATCAATGGGGGATACAGCTATAGCAACTATACCAGAACATACCAAAGGGAGGGACGGCAGGCCGCCCCTCCTGTTCGAAAATTCGAAAACGCTGTTTTACACGGGATAGGCCGCTTCGCCCATCAGAGGCTGGAAACCCACGTCCCGTTTGGTCTCCCGGGCGAACTTCTTAACCAGGAAGTCCTTGGCCACGGCGGGGAACAGGACGTAGCTCAGCAGGTCCTCGGGCTGAGTCATCCAAGCGGCGATCTCCTTCAGGGCTTCCTCCAGCTCGGGCTTGATCAGGTCGGCGGGGCGGCAGATGATGGGCTGGTCGTCGCCGATGACGGCCCTTTGGACTTGGGGATCCATGGCCGCCGGGGGCCTGCCGTACTGGCCCAGGAAGTAGTTCCGGATCTCCTTGGGAACCCGCTTCCAGCGCTGGCCGGCTATGACGTTCATAGTGGCCTGGGTGCCCACCATCTGGCTGGTAGGCGTCACCAGGGGAGGATAGCCCATAGCCTGGCGCACCACCGGCACCTCCTCCAGCACCTCCTGGAGGCGATCCAGGGCTCCCAGCTCCTTGAGCTGGCTGACCATGTTGGAGTACATGCCGCCGGGGATCTGGTACAGCAGGATGTCAGTGTCGGCGCCCTGGGTCTTGACGAAGATCTGGTCGTACTTGGCCCGGACCTTTTTGAAGTGGTCCGCCACGGCGGGGAACTTCTTCAGGTCCAGCCCAGTGTCAAAGGGACCACCAGCCAGGGCTGCCACCATGGACTCCGTGGCGGGGTGGCTGGTGCCCATGGAGAAGGGCGAGAGGACACAGTCCACTCCGTCGGCGCCAGCCTCGATGGCGGCATAGAAGGCCATAGAGGCCAGGCCACAGGTGTAGTGACAGTGGACCTGGATGGGCAGATCGGTCTCGGCTCTGAGCCCTTCCACCAGGGCCTTGGCGGCAGTGGGCGTCAACAGCCCGGCCATGTCTTTGATGCAGATCGAGTCAGCGCCCATGTCCCTCATCTGGGCGGCCAATTTCACAAAAGCCTCCACAGTATGGACCGGCGAAGTGGTGTAGGCGATGGCCAGCTGCAGGTGAGCCCCTTCCTTCTTGATCTGATCGGAGGGGACCTCCAGGTTGCGCAGATCGTTGAGGGCGTCGAAAACTCTGACGATGTCGATGCCGTTGCCCACGGCCCGCTTGACGAACTCCCGGACAGTGTCGTCGCCGTAGTTGCGGTAGCCCACCAGGTTCTGGCCCCGCAGGAGCATCTGGAGCTTGGTCTTCTTGACCCGCTGGCGAATCCTGCGCAGCCGCTCCCAGGGGTCCTCGTCGAGGAAGCGCATGCAGGTGTCGAAGGTGGCGCCGCCCCAGACCTCCATGGACTGGTAGCCAAGGTCGTCCATGGCCTCCAGCACCGGCTCCATATCGTCGAAGGTCATGCGGGTAGCCATCAAAGACTGATGACCGTCTCGCAGGATAAGTTCACTGATCCCGATCTTTCGGGGACAGGGCTGGGCTCCCTTGGAGGCCTCTTCGGCAGGGCCAGTCTTGATTTGGGTGGTCGCTCCTTCTGCCGATGCCGACAGGTGCTGCTGCTCTGGTGCCTCGGCCTTTGCGCTCTCGGTCTGGCTGACTTTGCTGTTCTCCGCTAACACGGAATATCTCCTCCTAAAAGAAGTTCAACGAGAGTTGGTCTAAACTAGACCGTGGTGCCATTGCACTTTGACTATATCACAGCTGCTGACCCTTTGCCTGGTTCCAGAAATCGTCCAGGTCCTCCAAGGAATAATCATCCCAGTCCCTTCCAGATTTTTCAACCGCATTTTCAATGAACCGGAACCGGCGGCTGAACTTCTCGTTGGTCCTGGCCAGAGCCCCCTCGGGGTCGATTCCCATCCGACGGGCCAAGTTGATCACGGCAAAGAGCAGGTCACCGATCTCGCCGGCCAAGGCCTCGCCGCCGCTTTCCATGGCCTGGCGTACCTCCGAGAGCTCCTCGCTGATCTTTTCCAGCACCGGGGATTGGTCACCCTTGGGCCAGTCGAAGCCCACCGAGGCGGCTTTGCCCTGGATGCGATAGGCCTTCACGGCGGCGGGGAGCCCTCGGGGCACACCGGATAGCACCGAACGGTCCTCCTGGGGAGGCCGCTGGGCACGCTCCTGTTTTTTGATCTTTTCCCAGTTGTTCAGCACTGCCTCGGCGTCCTTGGCCTGGGCGTCGCCGAAGATGTGGGGATGGCGGCGAATCAGCTTTTCGCAGATTCCATCGGCCATGTCTCGAATCGCGAAGTCCCTTCGCTCCTCGGCGATAGTCCCCAGGAAGACCACCTGGAGCAGAAGGTCGCCGCACTCCTCCACCAAGTGAGCCATGTCGCCGCCCTCGATGGCGTCCACCAGTTCGTAGGCCTCTTCGACGATGTGGGGACAGAGGCTCTGGTAGGTCTGCTGGCGATCCCAGGGACAGCCCCCGGGAGCCCGAAGTTGCTTCATGATCTGCACCAACCGCTCGTATCCGTAGGGATCCATTCTTTTCAGCTCCTTGAGGTGGGGCGACGCCCCTGTAGCTCTAGGCCTCGGCGGAGGCCAGCCATTCCGCCAGGCTGTGAAGGCCCTTCAGTCCGCCAGGGCCCACGGCGACGGTGCCGCTGCGCTTCCATTGGGGTAGCACCCCGTCGGCTAACAGGCCCTTCAGGGTGGACAGGCCCTCTCGGATCGACACCTGTCGGAGCCCCCGGGAGGCTCCTTCGCCGCGGATCAGGGCCAGGTCCAACAGGGCCTGCAACGCCTCGGGCAGGGGGCCGTAGCGGTCCCGCAACTCCTCGGAGGCGGCCAGGTACTCCTGGAGAGTAATCGGCCGGTCCAGCCTGCGATAAAGGCCAATGCGCAGGTCCATCTGGGGCAGGTAGTCCTGGGGGATGGCCAGGGGCATCTGAAGGTCCACCGCAACGGTGGGAGCTTGGCCCTCCCTCAGGGTCTGGACTCTCTGGCGGAGCTTTTTGAAGTAGAGACCGTAGCCAATCCGTTCCCTAAAACCGTGCTGATTCAGCCCTAGCACGTCGCCGGCGCCGCGTATCTCCAGGTCCCGTTGGGCCAAACGATAGCCACTGTTCTGGGAGGTAGTGGCTCCCAGGGCTTCCAGTCGCTCCCGGGTCGTGCCAGGCAGTTCTCCATCGCTGGGATAGAGGAACAGGGCATAGCCGTTTTCGCTGCGGCGGCCGATGCGGCCTCGGATCTGGTGCATCTGAGCCAGGCCCAGGCGGCGCACGTCGTCGACGATCAGCGTGTTGGCCCTGGCCACGTCGAGGCCACTCTCTATGATGGTGGTACAGACCAGGATCTGGACCGCTCCCTCATAGAAGGCCGTCATTACCCCTTCCAGTTCCTGCTCCTTCATTTGACCGTGGGCTTTTGCCACGGTAGCCTCGGGGAAACGCTGTTGCAGCGCCTGGGCTACCCTATCGATGTCCTCTACCCGGTTGTGAAGGTAATAGACCTGACCGCCGCGATGGAGCTCCCGCTCCACCGCCCCGTAGACCAGCGTGGGGCTCCACTCCGCCGTGACGGTGAAGACCTCGCCCCGGCTTCGGGGCGGCGTGGCGATCAGCGACAGGTCTCGCACTCCCCGCAGGGCCATGGCCAGGCTGCGGGGGATCGGCGTGGCCGATAGGACGATCACGTCCAAATTGGGATTGGCGGCCTTCATGGCCTCTTTGTGGCGGACGCCAAAACGGTGCTCTTCGTCGATGATCAACAGCCCCAGATCCCGGAAGGGCACGTCGCCCTGAAAGATCCGATGGGTACCGATGACCAGGTCGATCTTGCCCTCTCCCAGATCGGCCAGGAGCCGCTTTTGCTTGGCCGGCGACACCATCCGGGATAGCAGCTCCACCCGCAGGGGCAGGTCGCCAATGCGGGCCAGGCAGGTCCGGTAGTGCTGCTGGGCCAGCACGGTGGTGGGGGCGATCAACGCCACCTGGGCGCCGTTTTCGATGGCCTTCACCGCGGCGCGAAGCACCACCTCGGTCTTGCCGTAGCCCACGTCGCCCACCACCAGCCGGTCCATGGGCCAGGGGCTTTCCATGTCCCTTTTGACGTCGGCGATGGCCTTCAGCTGGTCCCGGGTCTCCAGGTAGGGAAACGACGCCTCGAAACGCTCCATCAGTGGACCGTCGGGGCCAAAGCTGCGGCCCGGAGCCACCTCCCGGGCAGCGTAGATCTCCAGGAGCTGCTGGGCGTCGGCCTCGATCTGGGCCTCGGCGCGACGCCAGAGGTTTTTCCAGTGTTTGGACCCCAGCTGGTCGGCCTTGGGCTCCTCTTCGCCGGTCCAGGGCGATAATCGGTAGAGGTCCGAAAAGGGAATGATCAGCCGCTTTTCCCCGGCGAACTCTAGCACCAGGGTCTCGAAGCTGTGACCGCCGAAGTCCTCCGAGGAAGTCCCCAGGACCTTGCAGACGCCGTAGCTCTCGTGGACCACCCACTGGCCGGGGCGCAGGCTTTCCTCCAGGTCCTGGGGCATGGCTCCGACGCCAGCACCGTCGTCGACGGTCTGGACGCCAAAGAGCTCGGTATCGGACATCCATAGAGCCTTGAGGTGAGAGTCCAGAAAGCCGCTGCTGAGGCTGGCCTTGAAGAGCTTCAGGGGCACCCCGAAGGAGTCGGGATCGGTAACGCTGTGGCTGTAGAGGCGGATCTCGAAGCCGGAACGGGCCATGGACTGTAGATAGGCTCGGGCCCGGCGTAGGTCTCCCCGAAAGGCCGCCAGGCCCTCCAGGGGCAATTTCAGCCCCGACTGGGCCTCTCCCGGCGGCAGGAGCCGCAGTTTCCGAGGGCCCAGGGATTCCAGGAGAAACCTCTCAAAGGCCTCGGGGCCGATCCGTTGTGGCGGCGGCGCCAACTGGTTCCAGAGATCGCAAAAGGAGGAGCAATACCGCTCCAGCCTACGGGGCTCCAACAGTAGCGCGTCGAAGCTCTGGCCCTGAAATGGGTTTTCCTGACGGCCGCAGCGGTTGACGCTTTTGAGGACCCGCAGCTCCACGGCTCCGTAGCTCCGCTGGGTGCGGGGCTGGAAGGTCCGCAGCGATGCTATCTCCTCGTCGAAGAACTCCACCCGAAGGGGCTCGGGCTCCGAGGGATCGTAGAGGTCCACGATGCCGCCCCGGACGGCGAAATCGCCGGGCTCCCAGACCAGTTCCTTGCGGCGGTAGCCGTTCTCCGACAGCCACCGCACCAGGGCGTCGCGGCCCACGGCCCTGGACGGCGCCAGGACCAGGCCCTCCTGGCCGCAGCGAAAGGGCGCCAAGAGTCCACCTGGGGTGGCGATCAACAGCCCCGAGGAGCTGCGACGCCATCCCGACATGACGGCGCCACGGCGCAACAGCGCCTCCTGGTCACCGGTGGTCTGGCTTTCCAGAGGCGGTTCTTCCAGCAGAAAGATCTCCTGTCGGGCCTCCAGGGCCCGAAGGTCCTGGGCGACGGCCTTGGCCTCCTGGGAGGATGGCACCATCAACAACGTCTTGGGGCCCTCCCTCAGGGCCCAGGCCAGGGCGGCCCCTTCGGGAAGGCCCACGGGAGCGCCCCGACGCCATAGGGTTTGGTCTATATCAGCGAGGCGAGAGGACATGGTTTCCTTCCTTTCGGGGCTTTCGGGAGCCTTTAGGCGCCTGAGCGAAAAGGGCAGCAACGAAAAAACGGCCAAGCTCACGCCTCGCCGTTGAGGGCTTGCGCCCTATAACCGTTCACTTTGTTCATCAGTCGATCCATATCGATGCGGCACCAGTCCAGGCAGAACTGGGCGGCCTGTGCGATGGTCCGCTCTGCCAGGGGCCTGTCGGCAGGGGCGAAACGGCCCAGGACGTGGTTGACCATGTCGCCTCGGTCGGGAGCACCTACGCCGACCCGAAGCCGGGGAAAGTCCTGGGTGCCCAGGTGGGCTATCAGGGACTTGACGCCGTTGTGACCGCCGGCCGAACCCTGGGGACGCAACCGAAGCCGCCCCAGGGGCAGGGCCACGTCGTCGTAGACCGCCAGGACCTTCTGGGGCTCCATCCGGTAGAACCGCACCAGCTCTCCCACCGCTACGCCGCTATTGTTCATATAGGTCAGCGGTTTAAAAAGCCACAACCGGCAGCCCTGCCAAGCCAGGGGGCCCCAGCATTGGCCGCCAAACTTCACGGCTGGGCGGCCAGCGTCCAGTCCCCGGGCCACCAGGTCCAGCACGTCCCAGCCCACGTTGTGGCGAGTCTGGGCGTACTGGATCCCCGGGTTTCCCAGGCCAACGATGAGCCGCACCGGCTAGGCCAGGCAGTACAGGTCTAGGTGGAGCAGCTGGTCGCGATAGAAGTCCTTGGTAGCGCTTTTGATCACGCAGTCCTTCACGGCTCCGCAGGGAAACGTGGCCTGGAAGCGCAGACTCTTGTAGTCAGGATCGCTCAGATACGCCGCCACGGCCTTGGTCTCGAGCTTCACCGACAGGGGCCCCTTCTCCATGCCAGGGCCGTAGACCACGGCGGGCAGATAACCGGCGCGGCGCAGGCGGCCGCAGGCGCTGGAACCGCTCTCGCTGCGGCTTTCCAAGACGATCTTGATAGGTTCGGACATAGTACAATTGCCTCCTAAAGAGAATCTGCTGTAGCCCTCGGCGGCCTATTCGAAGAGGCTACTCACCGAGGAATCGCAGTGGATCCGGCGAATGGCCTCGGCAAAAAGCGGGGCCATGGACACTTGGACGATTTTATCTAATTTCCGGTGCTCTGGCAACGGGATGGTGTCGGTCAAAACGACGCAATCCACCGCGTCGGAGCTAAGCCGATCGATGGCAGGCCCCGAAAGGAGCCCGTGGGTGGCGGCACAATAAACCTTGGTAGCGCCGCGGTCCTTCAGGGCCCGCGCGGCGTGGACGATGGTACCGGCAGTGTCGATAATGTCGTCGATGAGGATGCAGGTCTTGGAGTCCACGCCGGAGCCGATGATCTCCATGACCTCGCTGAGGTTGGCCACCTCGTGGCTACGCCGTTTGTCCACGATGGCCAGGTCGGTCTTGAGCAGCGTCGCCAGCTTTCGGGCCCGGACCACTCCACCGGCGTCGGGGGAGACCACCACGAAATCGCCACTGTCTCCGTCGCCGATGACCTCGTCGCGAAACCACGAGGCCAACAGGGGCACCCCCATGAGGTGATCCACTGGGATGTCGAAGAACCCCTGGATCTGGCCGGCGTGGAGGTCCGCCGTCACCACTCGGTGAGCGCCGGCGTGCTCGATCAGGTTGGCCACCAGCTTCGCCGAGATGGGCTCTCGGCCCTTGGCCTTGCGGTCCTGGCGGGCATAGCCGAAGTAGGGCATCACCAGGTTGATCCGATCCGCCGAGGCCCGACGAAGGGCGTCGACCATGACCAGCAGCTCCATCAGGTTGTCGTTGACGGGCTTGCAGGTGGGTTGGATCACGAAGACGTCGTCGCCGCGGACGCTCTCGTCGATGGAAAAGCCCACTTCGCCGTCGGCAAATCGAAAATGATGCACCTTGCCCAGGGAGAGACCTAGCTCTTGGCAGACCTTTTCCGCAAAGGCCCGATGAGCGGTGCCGGAGAGGATCACTACGTCCTTGTCTCGGGAAACCATCTTTCGCTACGCCTCCAAAAAGTCGGGTTATTTACGACGCCTTCGCCTTGCCCAGTCATCGACGATGCGCTGACGTCCCCGGGCGACGGCCAGGGCTCCGGCGGGGACGTCGGAGGTGATCACCGAGCCCGCCGCGATCACGGCGCCGTCGCCGACGGTCACCGGGGCCACCAGCATGGTGTCGCTGCCGATGAAACAGTGGGCCCCGATGGTCGTGGGGTGCTTATGGACGCCGTCGTAATTGCAGGTCACCGTGGCGGCGCCGACGTTGGTGCCCTCGCCGATGACGGCGTCACCGATATAGGACAGATGGGGCACCTTGGCCCCGGGACCGACGTGGCTCTTTTTGATCTCCACGAACTTGCCCACCACGGCATCCCTCTGGACGTGGCTGTGATCCCTGAGGAAGCAGAAGGGCCCCAGGGTGGCTCCGTCGTCGATTCGAGCCTCTTGGGCCACCACGTTGCCCAGACATCGGACGCCGCGGCCCAGGACGCAATTCCGCAACACCGTGTTGGACCCCAGAAAGCAATCAGCGCCGACGGAGGTATCGCCCCAGATCTGCACGCTGGGATAGATCCAGCACTCGCCCTGGAAGGTGGCCCGAGGCGAGATCCATAGGCTCTGGGGATCCAGGCACTTGACTCCTTGGCTCATCCAGTGCTTCAGGATCCGGTCCCGCATCCGAGCTGTGCACTGGGCCAACTCCCATGGGTCATTGATACCGGCCACAGCATCGGGAGACAGCGGCACTGCTGCTACGGCGTCGCCCCGGGAGACGCCGTAGGGGATCAGATCAACGATGTAGTACTCGCCCTGGCTGTTGTCAGCCCTCAGCTCCTCCAGGCCTTCCAAAAGCCTGGCGCCGTCGAAACAGTAGAGCCCCGCGTTGATCTCCCGGACCTGGCGCTCCCGCTCCGTGGCGTCGCGGTACTCCACTATACGCACCCTGCTGTCCTGGCGGATCACCCGGCCGTACTGGCCCGGGTCGTCGACCAGGCAGGTCCCAAAGGCCCAGGGAGCGTCACCGGCTCCTTCCAAAAAGGCGGCAATGTCCTCCTGGCGGAGCATGGGCATGTCGCCGTTGACCACCAGGACCCGACGGCGCTGACGGAGCCATTCCGAGGCAACCATCACCGCGTGTCCGGTACCCAACTGCTCCCGCTGCCACAGCACCGTTACCGAGGGCTCCTGTTCTGCCAGCCAGCGCTCTACTTCCTCGCCGCCGTGGCCCAAGACCACGGCCAGGTCCTGGATGCCGGCACCCTTCAGCGACGCCAGCAGGTAGAACAGCATGGGCTCCTCCAAAAGGGGCTGCATGACCTTGGCAGTGGGGCTTTTCATGCGGGTTCCCTTGCCGGCGGCCAGTATCAAAGCGCTACAGCCGTCTCCTGTCATGGCCCTCTCACTCTCCCCCACAGTCTAGGTCGATAATTACAATGCAGGACGCCAAAAAGCCGCCAAACCGACGGGGAAGCCCAGGAGAAAGCCGTCACCGCTTTCGTCGACCTCGGACCTCTACCGACGGTTTGACACAAACGCCGTGAGTTTATACTATTCACGGAGACATTTTCTGTCAAGCAACGGCAAGACCGCCGTCACGACGGCCAGGATTGTTCGCGAGGATTAGGAAAGGAGCCAATGCCGCCCCATGTCGCTACCGTCGTTTCAGACCCTCTGGTTGGCAGTGCTGTTTTTGGGCTTGATCTGTTTTTCCGCCCTGGGCTTTCGGGCCATGGCGAAGGGCTCCCGGGGGCGCATCACCGCCTTTTGGGTCTCCATCGTGGTCTTTTTGATCCTCCTGGCAGCCTACCTGGCGCTATACCACGGAATGCTGATCGCCCTGGCACCGCTGATTCCCGCCTTTCTGTTCGCTCGACTCTGCTTTTTGACCCTTTGGGCTCCCTCGAAAAAGGCCCAGAACTCCCAGGAAACCCAGGAGAATCCCTAGACGGGCGATCCTTGATTCCGCCGATGAAAAGAGCCCTGCCGGGGGGTACAATGGCCGAGGTGGCACAGCTTCGATATTACGTCTGGAGGTCGATATGGTGAATCGCAGACTTCTCTGCGGCGTCGTAGCCGCTCTATGGCTGATGGCCCTTCCCCTGCGGGCTTCCGAGACCACGGCCTTTTACCGGGCAGACGCCGCCCGATCGGGCAGCTTCGGCGTCGGACAGCCCCGGCTCACGGGCACCCCCATCTGGAGCGTGGAGTTCTCCGAGGTGCTGGTCAATTCTCCTGTGGCGTCGCCGCAGCGAATTTTTTTGACAGGCGAACTGGGTAGCATCTACACCCTGGGGCCCAACGGCTTCGGGCTCTGGAGCTTCAAAGCCGAGGGCAGGCCCAACGCCCCGGTGTTGCTGGGCGACAGGCTCTTCGTGTCCACCGAGCTGGGCAATCTCTACTGCCTTGACGCCGCCACTGGACGAACCCTCTGGAGCTCCTCGGTGGAGCGCCGGGTCTACGGCGCCCCCCTGGCCGCCGCCAACGGCCGGCTCTTCGTGGCCGACATGAGCGGGGTGCTCCACGCCTTCGACGCCAACACCGGTGCGGAGCTCTGGAACTTCTCCGTGGACCGGTGGATCATGGCAGCGCCGTTGCCTATCGACGACGTGGTCCTCCTGGGCAGCCAGAACACCCGCTTTTTCGCCCTGAACCAGGCCAGCGGCAACGTATCCTGGAGTGGCGGCGCCGGCGGCCCCATCAACACCACCCCGTCCTTCCTGAACGGCCAGGTGATCTACGGCAGCGAGGACGGCGTGGTCCACGCCCTTAGGACCGCCGGTGTGATACCCCAGTGGAAGAGCCGATCCCTAAGCCCCATCGTCACGCCCACGGCTTTGGCCGACGGCCGCTGTTACGTGGGATGCGCCGACGGATCGGTCTTCGCCCTGTCGTTGAACGACGGTTCTGTGCTCTGGTCCTTCAAAGCCGACGGCCCCATCGAAAGGGCCCTGACCCTGGCGAGCCGTCAAATCCTGGTGGCATCGGCACCAGCGACGGTCTACGCCTTGGACCCCAATGGCAAGGAGCTCTGGCGTCTGGACCTGGAAGGGACCATCACCGCCGACCCCGTGATCTGGCAAAACAGCCTGATGGTCCCAACGGGCAAAGTCCTGCGGGTGTTCCGGTAATCTTTCGGTCTCTTCCGGTAAGGCATAACCTTCAAGGTCCTACTCTGGAAGCGGCTTGCAGAAACGCTCCCTAGGGCCTAGTATCAAATCGGCAGGGCCTTGGCCGTTTTATCATCTCGTTATTTTAAGGAGGATTCCCCAATGGCAAAATTGACGGATCAACAGATGGAACAGATGAAGCAGATGGCCAAATCTCCCAAGGTCAAGGTCATCGTCGGTGCTCTGGTGGTGGTGATCCTGCTGCTGAACGTGCTCTCCAGCACCACCGACAAGAAGCTGGCTTCTCTCCAGGAGGCCATCAGCGGCCAGGGCACCGAGATCGCCGCCCTCCAGGCCAGCCTCGAGGAGGTCCGTCAGCTCAACGGCGCCGATGAGGCGGTAGCTGCCCTTACAGCCCTGGCGGAGATGAGCGGCCGCCACGACCAGGCCATCAAGGTCCTCTATGGCCTTTACAAGGCCGACCTGGAGCGGCTCCAGGAGATGGTAGCTCAGCTGGAGCAGATCCTGGGCGAGACCGAAGAAACCGCCGAGGACGAAGCCGAAGCCCCTGCCGACGAAGCCAAAGAGTAGCCGAAGGGCAAAGCGACTTGCCATTACACACAAAAACATAGCCACAAAAGAGAAGGCCCCCCTGAAGATCGGGAGGGCCTTTGCGTTTTATTGATAAGCCCATGGCTGCACACCAATTATAGAAACTGTAGATTTCTTCAATTTGAACTCTGCGCGGCGATGTGCTATAGTCCCTCTCAGTTGCAAATATCATCATTTCTATAGGGTATCTTTTGTTCAGACCATTTAGGAGGGGAGGGGTAAAGATGATTACATATTGCTATCAAATGAGCGCTAATGTAACAATTACCCCCCCGAAAATTAGTTCACAAACACCCCTCGTTAGTTACATTATTTCAGGAATCTTTGCACGGACCCATTGGCAGTTTTTGTGGTGGGTCCTACCTTTGTCGTGGCCTCTATCTTTTCTATGGCTGTTTTCTAAATTAACTTCCCATGGCGGTGCAACGGTAAAAGC